>DATEJA010000066.1:0-6353 GCA_035278405.1 Sphingobium sp.
TGGCGAATTCACGCAACTCCGCCAGGGTGATGGCCCCATCAGCCGGTCTTGCACTGGTGCCCATGCTCTTGCCCTCCGACTTCAAGTCGATCGACAGATCATGCGCCCTTCATGGTTACTGAATGATTAAGCGCCGATCCTACGCGTCGACAATGACAGGGAATCATGTTTCTTTGTGCGGTGCAACATGTAATTTTTGTGAATGAGGCAGACGGTTGAGTTGGGGCCCCGGGTGCGTGATGCCGCCCCCGTTCGTGCTAGCCTGTCGAAAGGCGCGCGCCTGCTTCGACAGGCTCGGCGCGAACGAAAAGAGCCCTCACCCCTGCCCAGCCAAAGGCTCCCCACGCACCCTGCCCGCCAGCGCCGCCCAGCCCTCGCCGCCGACCGCCCCCACCGCCAGATCCTGCATCCGCCGATAATCCGCCAGCACCGCCCGCCCGAAGTCGGTCACCACCGCGCCCTCGCTCGACGTCGCGACCAGCGGCTCGTTCCAGCAACGGTTCATGACATCCACCAGCATCCAGCAGCGCCGATAGCTCATCTTCAGCTTGCGCCCGGCCGCGGAAATCGATCCCTGGCTGGCGATCGCGTCCAGCAGGTCGGCCTTGCCCGGCCCCATCGCGATCTCATCGCCGCAATAGATCTGGATCTTGATCTTCAGTGCCGGGCCGTTCATCGCCCGCTTATGGCACGCCCCGCCATCGCCGCCAATGGCGCAGAGCCGGCGAAACTCAGCTCGCCCGCCGTTCCAGCACCGCGCCGATCATCTTGCGCCATACCGCGACATCGCCCGCCTGCGCCATGTCGGCATCGGGCTCGCGCAGCGTGTGGAGGATGGCATAGGCATCGTCGACATGGTCCTGCCAGGTTGCGTCGACTGCGCTCGCCGCGTGCGGATCGCTGCCCTCGCCGTTCAGGCTCAGCTGGCGGCCAGCCAGCACGCGGGCAATGCGTTCGATCGCGGGAGTGGCGGAAGTCGGCATGAAATAGGGCTCCTCTCACCTGCAGGCGAACCGCCCGGCCATCCGCCGATCCGGTTCGCCAACCTAGGGCCGTTCGACATTCAGTTCAGGGCGAGGCGAAAATGGTGGTTTTCCGTGACCCGGAGCGCAGCATACTCAAGGTATGTGAGCACCGGAAGCTCGGAGAACCGCCATTTGCAGCCCGCCATGGGCTGGAGGTCGATCGGTCCTGATCATATCAGCATTATCGCCGCCGTCTATCAATCCTGCTCGTCGTCATCCTTGTCCTCATCCTCATCATCTTCCTTGAACCCGGACGAAGGCACCGGATCGCCATGATCGCCCGGCGCGGTGGCGGCCGGCGGATCGGACGCATCCATCGAATCCATCAATCCTTCGTCCAGCTTCTCTTCGGTCGTCACGGCATGGTCCTGCGCGTCGGTGGGACGCTCGTCATGCGCTTCCTCGCGGCTGTTCGGCCGAATATCGGTCTTGTCGCTCATCTGTCTCTCCTCGCGCGGCGGGGGGAAAGGTCCGCGCTTCGAAGGATCAACGGCCAGTGCGAAGGCCGGTTCCGGCCCCGAACTTCGTTTCCGCCCCGTCATCCCGGGCTTGCCCCGGGATCCCGCTTTCTCCCATTGTGCGCGCTCAAGCGGGTCCCCGGGTCGAGCCCCGGGGCGACGAATAATGGCGAAGTTCAGTCCCAGATGACGGGACGTCGGGCCGCCCCCTTCGCAACCCTCCTTCCCCCATCGACCAACCACCGCCCTGCTTCGACCAGCGGGGGGCGACAGCGCGCCCGCCTTGGCCTAGACACGGGCGAATGATCAGCCATCCCGAAGACGGCGAACCCGGCGTGCAGCCGCGCGTGGCGCTCTACTCCATCCTCGGCTTCTGGTTCTTCTACGCGCTGCTGGTCACGCTGCGCGCCTCGGTCATGGGCTTCGACGCGCAGGGGGCGATGGCGACCCGCCGCGCGGCGGTGACGGTCATCGGCATCATCGTCACCTGGATCCTCTATCTTTGCCTGCGCCGCTTCGATCGCCAGCGCCTGCCCGTGCGCATCATCGCCGCCTTTTCGCTCGCCGCGCCCTTCGCGCTGGCGACCGCCGCGGCCAATTTCACCATCTTCAACATCTATGATCCCGCCGCCGTCATGCCCGCCGCCGATTATCAGAAGGCCGCGCAGGAACAGGGTTTCGCGCTCAAGCAGATCGTCGAGGACGCGATCAGCCGCTATTTCTTCCTCGCCGCCTGGGCCGGCCTCTATCTCGCTTTGTCCTATGCCAGCGAAGCGCACCGCGTCGAACGCCGCGCCTCGCGCCTCGAACGCGCCGCGCAGCAGGCCGAACTGCGCTCGCTGCGCTACCAGGTGAACCCGCATTTCCTGTTCAACACGCTCAACAGCCTCTCCTCGCTGGTGATGAAGGACCGGCGCGACGAAGCCGAACAGATGATCCTCTCACTCTCCAACTTCTACCGCACCAGCCTCGCCGGCGATCCGCTGGAGGATGTCCCGCTCGAAGAGGAAGTCCGGCTGCAGAAACTCTATCTGGATATCGAGGCGGTTCGCTTTCCCGATCGGCTGCTGACGCGCATCGACGTGCCCCCGTCGCTGCTCGACGCCTGCGTGCCCGGTCTCATCCTCCAGCCGCTGGTCGAAAACGCGATCAAATATGGCGTCTCGCGCACGTCCAGCCCCGTCACCATCGCCATCGCCGCGCGCGAGGAAGCCGACATGCTCCATCTCTCCGTCACCGATGATGGCGACCAGCCGCCCAGCCGCGCCGATCGCGGCAACGGCATCGGCCTGGCCAATGTGCGCGACCGGCTCGTCGCTCGCTTCGGCGATCGCGCAGGAATCGACCATGGCCCGCGCCCGGATGGCGGCTTTGCCGTCCATCTCCGCCTGCCGATGGTCCGCCGGGGGGCGCCCCGGCCATGACCATCCGCACCATGATCGTCGATGATGAACCGCTCGCGGTGGAGCGGCTGCAGATGCTCTGCGCCCGCGAACCGCGCCTTTCGCTCGCCGGCACCGCCAGCGACGGCGAAGCGGCGCTCCGCCTCATCGAGGCGCTCCAGCCCGACCTCGTCCTGCTCGACATCGCCATGCCGCTGCTCGACGGCCTCGGCGTCGCGCGCGCGACCAGCCGGCTTGGGCTGCGCCCGGCGGTGATCTTCGTCACCGCCTTCGAAGGCTTCGCGGTGGAGGCGTTCGACCTTGCCGCCGTCGACTATCTGCTCAAGCCCGTCGCGCATGAGCGGCTCGCCCGCGCGATCGATCGGGCGGAACAGGCGCTGCGCAACCGGGACGCCAGCGCCACGCCCGCCAGCGCCGCGCCGCCGCCCGCCTGGGCCGAGGAATTCTGGGTCCCCCACCGCTCCGAACTGGTCCGCATCGACGCCGCGCAGATCGACCGGATCGAGGCGGAGCGCGACTATATGCGGCTCCATGTCGGGCGCGCCAGCTATCTGCTGCACCAGACCATCAGCGCGCTGGAAACCCGGCTGAACCCGCAGCAGTTCGTCCGCCTGCACCGCTCGCACATCGTCCGCCGCGACCATATCGCCCGGCTGCGCCACGACGGCAGCGGCGTCTGGTTCGCCTGCCTCGCCGACACCAGCGAAATCCGCATCGGCCGCACCTACCTCACCAACGCCCGCGCGATGACGGGACGGTAGATCCGCCTCTCCACTCCCCTCCCGTTAACGAGAGGGGCAGCGAGACTTGCTCGCGCAGCGAGTTAGTCGCAGCGGGGTGGGCCAATGCAACCTAGCGCCAGCGCCACCACCCTCCCCCAATCACCCGTCACCCCCATCACCCGCTAAAGTCGCAGGCCCAGTCGCGCTTCGTCTCCTGAAGATCCCAGCCTGCGCTGGGATGCCACGCAAAGGGGCCAACAAAAAAGGCCCGGCATCAAACCGGGCCTTCCTCATTCGCTCCGTCGGCGCCGGCGCTGTCGATCAGCGCGCCGCACCCACCGGCTTGTCGCTTCCCTTGTCGGCGAACGCCTCGCCCGGCTTGCCGTTCGCCTTGGCGATCGCGGCATAGATCGGCTCGCGCACATGCTCGATCGCCGCCAGCTGGCACGCCCGCGACGCGCGCAGGTTGCGCTCGGGGCACACCCGGACGGCCGCGCGCTTGATCCGCAGGTCCAGCATGTGCCGGTCGGCATCCTTGCTCAGGTCCAGATCCTTGTAATGCACCTCGGTCGTGCGGCCGTTGGAGATGAATTCCTCGGCGCTCGCCGGGGCGGCGGTGGCGACAACAGCGGCGGCCAGCATCGGCAGCAGCGCGAAAGATTGGGGCAGGACGGTCATGGCTCGGCTCTCCTCAAATGGATCAATGCGTAGGGCGCGACCCGCACGGCGGAAGGCTTGCAAAAGCCGCATGCGAAAATGGGGAGAGCCGATTTTCCCGGCATGATGGGCGGCGTCCCGCTTTCGCCCATCCTGTGTAGCCCCCCGGCCCCGCTACGACCCGCCCGCTTCGACCAGCGCCGGCCCTTGTCGGCCAACGACGCCCGTCTCGACGAACCGCCTTCACGCGCGCACGAATGACAGGACGGACGTCGTCTGTCGAGCGGAAAAGCCTTGTTGACGTAACGTAAAATAACGGAAGATGAAGCGCGGGCACAATAAACGCCCCCGGCGCAAGGGATGGCCGGGGGCGTATCCAGGATGCTGTCGGGCTCTCCGGGATCTCTTTAAAAGGGGTCAGGGATGCAGACGCCGACGCGCGGCGCGATCCGTCACGGGGACTGCAACCACCTGCTCGCCGCCATCATAATCCAGCAAAGGTTAAAATCCGACCCCGATTTCGACGATCCGCCCTTCTGTCGCAGCAGGCTGCGGCTCTTGGCGACGAACGCCCGACCGGCGGCCACCAACGACATGGGCCGCCCGCTTGCGAGCCGCCCCTGCCGCGCCCATATCCGCGCGACAATCTTGCCCCCACGGAACAAATCTGGAACAACACGCCCCATGAGTCTCACGAAAATTTCCGTGCGCGGCGCGCGCGAGCATAATCTCAAGGGCGTCGATGTCGATCTGCCGCGCGACAGCCTGATCGTCATCACCGGCCTGTCGGGTTCGGGCAAGTCGTCCCTCGCCTTCGACACCATCTATGCCGAAGGGCAGCGCCGCTATGTGGAGTCGCTCTCCGCCTATGCCCGCCAGTTCCTGGAGATGATGCAGAAGCCCGATGTCGAGCATATCGACGGCCTCTCCCCCGCCATCTCGATCGAGCAGAAGACGACGTCGCGCAACCCGCGCTCCACCGTCGCCACCGTGACGGAGATCTACGACTATATGCGCCTGCTCTGGGCGCGCGTCGGCATCCCTTACTCCCCCGCCACCGGCGAGCCGATCAGCGCCCAGACCGTCAGCCAGATGGTCGACCGCGTGATGCAGCTCCCCGAAGGCACGCGCTTCTACCTCCTTGCCCCCGTCGTGCGCGGCCGCAAGGGTGAGTATAAGAAGGAGCTGCTGGAATGGCAGAAGGCCGGCTACACCCGCGTCCGCATCGACGGCGAGATGTATCTGATCGAGGACGCTCCCGCGCTCGACAAGAAATACAAGCATGACATCGAAGTCGTCGTCGACCGCCTCGCCGTCAGCGAAGACATGTCCACCCGCCTCGCCGACAGCTTCGAACAGGCGCTCAAGCTGGCCGATGGCCTCGCCTATGTCGACCTCGCCGACGGAACAGTTGCCGACCTTACTTCTCCCCTCCCGCAGGCGGGAGGGGCCGGGGGTGGGCCTGCGCCAACCTCGGGCAAGATGAAGAACGCCGGCGTGCCGGAAAACCGCATCGTCTTCAGCGAAAAATTCGCCTGCCCCGTCAGCGGCTTCACCATCCCGGAGATCGAGCCGCGCCTCTTCTCCTTCAACGCCCCGCAAGGCGCGTGCCCCGCCTGCGACGGCCTGGGCGAACGGCAGGAGTTCGACCCCGAACTGGTCGTCCCCAACGAACATCTCTCCCTCAAGAAGGGCGCGATCGTCCCCTGGGCCAAGTCCAACCCCCCCAGCCCCTATTATATGCAGGTCCTCGGCTCCCTCGCCCGCGAATTCGGCTTCTCCCTCGAAACCCCCTGGGACGAACTCCCGCCCGAGGTGAAGATCGTCATCCTCCACGGCACCGCCGGCAAGCCCGTCACCCTGCGCTTCGTCGACGGCAAGAAAAGCTACGAGGTCAAGAAACCCTTCGAAGGCGTCATCGGCAACCTGAACCGCCGCCTCCTCCAGACCGAATCCGCCTGGATGCGCGAGGAACTCTCCAAATACCAGACCGCCATGCCGTGCGAGACCTGCCACGGCGCCCGCCTCAAGCCCGAAGCCCGCGCCGTCAAGATCGCGGGCGAGGACATTTCCATGTCCACCCGCCGC
>DATEJA010000067.1:0-7568 GCA_035278405.1 Sphingobium sp.
CAGGCCGCTTTCGTCCGCCGAGACTTCTGCAACCCGTGCGGCATTGGCGTCGAACACATCCGCCGCGCGGTAAAGCAGCTTGGCGCGTTCTTCGAAGCTCAGGTTCGGCCAATCGCTGTTGTCGAAACACTCCCGCGCGACAGCTACGGCGCGATTAATGTCCTCCACAGACGCTGCGGGGGCATATCCCAGCAATTCTTCGGTCGTCGGGGAAACGATCTCGAAACGCTCCTTGCCGGCGGGCTCAACCCATTTTCCACCGATAAACAGCTTGTCGGTCTGATACTGGCTCTTCATGCCACTGGCTCCTGTTCCTTGTCAGCGTCCGTCGTTGCGGACCGGATATTCTTCACCGCGGCAGGCCGATCCCGTGCATCGCGATGATATTGCGCTGGATCTCGCTGGCTCCGCCGCCGAGAATCTGCATGATCGTGTGCCGAAGCACCTGTTCCATTTCCCCGACCGGCGCATTGGGCGCGTCCTCGGAGAGCAGGCCCGACGAGCCGAGAATTTCCAGCGCGGCCTCGCCCAGGCGGCCCTGCAGCTCGGCAACATAGACCTTCGCCATGGACGCTTCATGAATGGGCGTGCGTCCTTGCGAGGCCAGGCGGATGTTCCGCAGCGCCAGCTGCCGCGCCGCTTCCATGTCGGCGGCGATCCCGCCCAGCCGATCGAGGAGGACAGGATCCTCCCGAAGCTTGCATCCGCCCACTTCGGCCACGGCGATATAGTTGGTCAGCTGGTCGAGCGCCCGCTGCAACAGCGCGACGGTGCCGCCGATCGTCACTCGCTCCGCCGCGAGCGCGCTGGTGATGATTGCCCAGCCCTTATTCTCTTTGCCCACGAGCGCGCTGTCGGGCACCCACAGATCTTCGAGCAGCAGTTCCGAGAAGGTCTTGCCATACATGGCGAGTCCGGGGCGAACGGTGAGCCCCGGCGTGTCCATCGGTACGATGAACACGCTGATGCCGGCATGCTTGGGATTGGCGTCGGGATCGGTCCGGGTGGCGAGCCATAGAAGGTCGGCCTTGTCGGCCATGGTGGACCACATTTTCTGGCCGTTGATCCGCCAGCCGTCGCCATCCTTGACGGCGCGGGTCTTGAGCGACGCAAGGTCGGAGCCCGCTTCCGGCTCGCTATAGCCGAGCGCGAAGGCAACCTCGCCCGACCGGATGCGCGGCAGATATTCCGCCTTCTGTTCCGGGCTGCCGAACTGGATGAGCGCCGGCGCGATCATCGTCGAGGCGACGAGATGGCCATAGGGCGCGCCTGCATATTCCAGCTCCTCGGTCAGGACCAATTGTTCGGCCGGGCTCAGCCCAAGCCCGCCCTCGGACGTGGGCCAACCCGCGCCGATCCAGCCCCGCTCACCCAGCGCCCGGGCGAAATCCCGGTCGAAGCCACGGTCCTTGAACGGAAGCTTCCTGTGTTCGGCCTCGCGGCTGTCGGTCCAATTCTCCTTCAGCCACTGCCTCACTTCCCGGCGGAAGGATTTGGCGGCCGGATCGAGATCAAATTCGGGTAATTTTGTCATGGGTCCGATGCCTCACTGGCTCGACTGTTCAGCCGAAGCGACGAGATAAGCGCCGATATCGGCGCGCGCGCGCATCACCCCGCCGAAACGGGATACATTTCCGTGAATCTGTCGGAAATGACGCGGCAGTTCATGTTCTTCCGAATAGCCGATGGCGCCCATCAACTGGTGCATGTCGATCGCAAGCTGACGCAGCCCGGGGTTGAGATGCGCGAGCGACAGGTTCGCAAAGACGTTCCAGGTCGCCAGCTTCTCGCTATAGGCGCGCGCGGCCGCTTCGAGCGTCAGCCGGGCGCCGTCCAGCCGGGTCAGATTGTCGACCAGCCGGTGCTGGACCGCCTGGAATTGGCCGATGAACTTGCCGAACTGCCTGCGCGTGTTGGCATGTTCGACAACCAGCTCATAGCCGCGCTGCGCCGATCCCAGCGCGCGGGCAGCCGTCGCCAGCCGCGCAATCTGCACGATGGTGCGCAGCGCCTGGGCGGGCACCGGCATGAACCGCGCGGCGTTGCCCTGGACATGGATCGAAGAGAGGCTCGGCAGCGACAGCGCCGGCGTCGGCACGACCGATAGTCCGGGGTCCGTCGCTTCGACGATCGCGACCCCGCAGGGTTCATCGAGAAACAGGATGAAGCGGTCAGCCGTTTCGGCATTCTCGACAAAATGGAACGTTCCGCTGACCGTCTCTCCGGACGATGCCGCCCGGCCGGCGGCGCGATCACCGTCGAACGTGCCGAAGCCTACCGCATAGCGGGTGGAAGCGGGCGGCGGGACGAGTTCCTGGGCCGCTGCATCGCCTTGCTCGTGCAGGAGATTGGCGACCACCGCTCCCAGCAGGGGCGCCGGACAGCAGGCGCGCCCCAACTCCTCGAAGACGAGAAGGATTTCGGCAAGGCCGCCCATTTCCGGGTTCCTGCCCAGGTCCGGAATCGACAGCGACGCAAGCTCGCCCCAGATCCGCTTGACCGCCGCGGGATCCTTGCTCAACTCCACGGCCGACAGGGAAGGCCACTGGTCTTCCAGCAGCCGCCTGACCGAGGACCGGATCAGTTCTCGCTCTTCATCAGAAAAAACAGGCATGTCATCCGACATGGATATCTCCGTGCATTTGGTTCGGTCCTCGCGCTGTCAACCGGCCGATCGGGTCACGCCGCGCCCAGCATCTTCGCGATCTCCGCATCGCCATAGCCAAGGCCGCGCAGAACCTCCTCGGAATGCTCGCCCAGCAGGGGCGGGAAACTCTGTTCCGGACCGCGCGACTTGTTGATGCGCGTGGGCCGCCTGGCCATCGTCATCGATCCCGCTTCGGGATGCTCCCGCGTCTCCAATATGCCGCTGTGCCGAACCTCCGGAGAAGCGACGACCTCGGGAATGGTCAGCACTTCCGAGAAAGGCACGCCGACCTCGGCGAAGCGGTTCAACCAGTGGGCGAACGGCTTGGCGGCGAAATAGGGGCGCAGCAGTTCGACCAGTTCGCTCCAGTTCGACCGGCGATCGAAGGCCACGCTGAATTTGGGGTCGCTCGCCAGTTCGGGGCAGCCCAGTTCCGCGACGAGCAGGACGAACGCCCTGTCGAGCCCGCCCAGCTGCACCGCGATCAGCTGGTCATCGGCGCAACGCATGATGCACGCCTGCGACGCGGCCACGCGGGTTTCCGACGTCGGATTCTTGTCCGCGTCGGTATAGCCGGCCAGGACGTCGGGAATGAAGGACACGCACGCGTCGACCATACTGATATCGATGCGCCCGCCCTGGCCGTTCACCGCCTTGCCGCGCAGCATCGCGAGGATGCCTGTCGCCGCCTGCATGGCAGTGACCTGGTCGGCGACGGTCGGGCCGCGCATGGTCGGCTTTTCGCGGTCGGTGAAAAGGTGCAGGATCCCCGAAAGCCCCTGTCCCACCGTGTCGAAGGCGGGTCGTTTCGCAAAGGGGCCGTCCGGCGAAAAGCCGGCGACCGCGCAGTATATGATGTTTGGATTGACCGCCTTCAGCGCTTCATATCCGATGCCGAGCCGGTCCATGACGCCAGGGCGGAAATTTTCCAGCACCACGTCGACATCCGCGGCGAGACGCTTGATCGCGTCGATCGCATCGGGGGATGACAGGTCGAGCGTCACGCTCTTCTTGTTGCGGTTGAACGCCCGGAAATTGAATCCGTAGTTGGGAACATTGCGCCCGCCATCATAGACACGGAAGGGATCGCCCTCGCCCGGCCGTTCGATCTTGATAACCTCCGCGCCATAATCGGCGAGCTGCTGGCCAGCCATGGGGCCTGCGATATACTGGGTCATTTCGAGGACACGGACGCCCTTCAACGGGCTGTCGACCGGGACTTCTTGGGGGTTGGACATGTCTTTTCCTTGTATTGGATCATATTTTCCGGGGTTTGCCGCCTACCGGTCGGAATCCGGCTCGAACATCAGCTGGTGTTTCCCATCGGACAGCGCCTGCCAATGGGGTCTCACGCGCATGCCGATGGACAGCTCATCCACATCGCATCCCACCAGATTGCCGATAATGTTGACCCCTTCGTCAAGTTCCACATTGACGATGATATAGGGCTCGCATCCGCGCAAGGCACCCGCGCCGACACGCGCGATAGTGTAGGTGTAAATGGTGCCGTGACCCGAAACCTCGCGCCATTCGAGATCGCGCCTGCCGGTGAATATGCTGGTCGGGCGTGGGTAGAATTGCGGCTGTCCCGTCTGCCGACAGAATTGCAGCAATATCTTCCTGTCGCGCGTCGCTTCCCAAAATGGCGCGGAGAAGCTGAAGGGCGCGGGCGCGGTGCGATCCAGTTTCAAAATGGCGTTCATCTCATCCCTCATGAGCCAGGCGCGAGAATGAGGGCGACGCTGCTTCCCCAGTTGCGGCCATAGGGAATGTGCCCGATGCCCGTGACAAGCGCGTTGCCCGTGCGGCTGATCTGCCGCTCTCCCCCCTCGCCGAAAAGCTGCCGGACCGCTTCGATCAGGTTGGTCCCGCCCCCGGCCAGACCCGCCTGCCCCGCCGAAATCTGGCCGCCGCTGGTGTTGAGCGGCAGGTCTCCGTTCAGGCCGAAATCCGTGTCCAGCACATAGGAGGAAAACTGCCCGACCCCGCAAAAGCCCAGCATCTCCAGCTGCAGACCGATGGCGATGATGAAGTCGTCATAGGGATGGAAGGAACCGATATCCCTGGGCGACAGGCCCGCCGCGGCAAAGGCTTTTTCGCCGGCCACCCGATGGCCGCTCTGCGTTATGTCGACGCGGTTCTCATTGCCCCTGTAGTTCGTCCGCTCGCCATAGCCCAGCGGGACGGCATATTTCTCCCTGCGCAGGCGTTTGGCGTTGGTGCGGCTCGTCACCAGAAGGCCGTTCGCGCCCTCGCATGGCATGACGCAATCGAGGAGGCGGATCGGATCGGCGATCATGCGGGAAGCAAGATAATCCTCCTCCGACATGGGCTTGCGCAGTTTTTCGCAACCGAGCGGATTGAGCAGCCCATGCTCCCGCTGCGTCACCGCCAGCTTGGCCAGGGCCCGGTCGTCCAGGCCATATTGATGACGGTAGCGATTGGTCAGCAGGCCGAAATCGGCCGGAGGCCCGATCATGCCGACCGGCTCGGTCCATTCCCGGTGGAAGGAACGGAACTTGAGATTGTTGTCCGTAACGCTCGTATCCATGTTCAGCAGCAGGACCGTTTCGCACGCCCCGCCATCGATCGCAAGCGCGGCGCGGGCGACGGCGCCCGCGGCCGAACAGCCGCCCAGGTCCACGCTCTGGCAGAAATCCAGTTCAAGCCCCAGATATTCGGCCGTCAGCTGTACCCAGAAGGCGCTCGAACAGCCCGTCAGGGACGTGTTGACCAGCAGGCCGTCGATCGCATCCTTGTCCAGCCCGCTGCTCTCGATCAGCTTTTCAAGGATTTCCGCGCCCAGTTCCCAGATGTCGCGGTCGCTGCGCGCCACGATCTGCGTTTCGGCATAGCCGATGATGGCGGTATCGGAAAATTTCATGCGCCGGCCCCTCGCGAAAGGCGGCGCGCAAACCGCTGCGTTGTCGCAGAAAAGGCTGGGATCGGATCCATGGACACGCTTCTACTCCATTCCTGCGCTGGGGTCAGATAGACATTTCTTCGGCGCGGCGATGCGGACGAGGCAGATGACTGCCCCGCCCGCGTCCAATTTGCTTCGAGATATTCTGTGGAAGATGATCAGAACTCCTGCGAAAGCGTGACGCCGTAAGTCCGCGGAGGGCGATACTGGACTTCCAGATAGCCGCCGGGATTGCCGCCCGTCGAAACGGCGCGCGCTGCCTTCTCGTTGGTCAGGTTCTTGCCGAACGCCGCGATCCGGGTCTTGCCGTCCCGCGACTTCCAGCCCGCGCTGATATTGAGGTCGCCGAACGAGCCCGACCGGATCGCGTCGCTGGGCTCGAAACTATACCCGCTGTTCCAGGTATAGTTCACATTCGCGTCGAAATCGCCAATTTCCGTCGGAATGTCGTAGAAGGCACCGGCATTGACCACCGTGTCCGAAGCCCATGGCAGGCGCTTGCCGGACAGATCGCCAAAGGTCCTCACCACGCCACCACCCTGCGCCAGGGTCAACGGGGTCAGGATCGGGCCGTTCTTATAGTCCTTGAACTTGTGGTCCAGAAACTCGCCGCCCAGTGCCAGGCGGAAGTTGCGGGTGATCCGGGCGTTCAACTCAGCGCTCAGGCCCTTGATTTCAGCCGCAGCCGCATTGACCGTGATGGCCGAAGCCGCGTTGAAGATCGTGACCTGCATGTCGGTATATTGATAATAGAAAGCCGACAGGTTCAGCGTCGCCTTGCCGCCGAACAGGACGTTCTTCATCCCGACTTCATAGGCGTCGAGATATTCGGGATTGGTCGGCGCAGCTTTGGGGCCGCCGGGCGGAATACTGTTGTAGGACCCCGCCTTGAAGCCCCGATTATACGACACATAGGCCATGATGTCGGGCGTGAAATGATGATCAAGGCTCAAGCGCCAGGTGAAGGTCTTGAAGGTCTTGCTGGCATCGGTAACATTCCCGATACCAAGGATCGTGGTCGGATTTTCAACCGGGCCCAGCGTCGAGGGCTGCGGGAGAATCTCGATGTGCCCAACAATGGCCCGCTTGTCGATCGTGTAGCGCAGACCGCCGGTGATGTTGGTGTCGCCCAGCGCCTCGACCGGAACGGTGAACTGGCCGTACAGCGCGGGCGACTTGATCGTCTGCTTCATCCGGAACTGCTGCTGGACAAGGACGTCGGGCCGCGACGGTGAAAGGATGACCGTCAGTCCCGTAAGGAAGAAGGGGTCATATTTCACCTCGGCGTCCAGATAATAGGCGCCCAGGATCCACTGCACCTTGCTGCCGGGCAGGGAGCTCAGCTGCAATTCCTGCGAGAACTGGTGTTCCGGCTGGATATAGCCCGCAAAGGTTGCGTTGGTCGGGATCGGCGTCGAGTTCCAGCCCGTCCGCATCTTGCTCTTGCGATAGGCCGTGAAGCTGCTCAACGACGCCCAGGGAAATTCATGGACATAGGTCAGGCTGCCGCCGCCCGCCTTCGACCGGAAGTAGGGATCGGTCGCCATGTCGACATCCCACGCCCCGCCGGTGAAGACATAGGGCGCGCCTTTGGGCAGCGGATGGGTGGCATCCGGCGGGCCCCAGTTGACCGTCGTGCCCTTGAACGGATGGTAGACCTGGCCCGTGGATTTGGTCTGAGAATAATCCACGGCGAGGGTCAGCGTGTCATTGTCGGTCGGCGTGAACAACAGCTTGGATCGGACGGTGAAGCTCTTGTCCTTCCCGACGTCAGACCCGGTGGCCAGGTTCGTGCCGTATCCGTCACCCTGGTCCCGATAGTAGACCGCGATGTCGGCCGCCAGATTGTCGCTCAGGCCGCCGGTCAGATAGGCTTTCGCGATCACCGTCTCATAATTGTCGAAGCTGAGGGAGAAAGACCCGCCAAGATCGTGCGACGGATCGCGCGTTTTCACATGGATGACGCCGCCGGTAGCATTGCGGCCGAACAGCGTACCC
>DATEJA010000068.1:0-17537 GCA_035278405.1 Sphingobium sp.
GGCACGGTCGCCTCGGCATAGGCAAACAGCAGCTTGGCGCCATGCTTGATGATGCCGCCATATTCCTGCGCCACGCCCGGCAGGAAGCCCGGCACGTCGACGAAGGTGACGATCGGGATTTCGAACGCGTCGCAGAAGCGCACGAAGCGCGCCGCCTTGCGCGAGCTATTGATGTCCAGCACGCCGGCCAGCACCATAGGCTGGTTGGCGACGATGCCGACGGTCTTGCCCTCTACCCGGCCGAAACCGCAGATGATGTTGCCCGCATGCGCCGGCTGCACCTCGAAGAAGTCGCCCTCGTCGATGACCTTCCGGATCAGCTCATGCATGTCATAGGGCTGGTTGGCGTTGGCCGGGATCAGCGTGTCCAGGCTCTCTTCCATCCGGTCCCAGGCATCCGCGCTCGGCCGCTCGGGCACCGGCTCGCGGTTGGAGGCGGGCAGGAAGTCGACGAAGTCGCGCACCGACAGCAGCGCCTCGATATCATTGTCGAAGGCGATGTCGGCAACGCTGGTCTTGGTCGTGTGGGTCACGGCGCCGCCCAGTTCCTCCTGGGTCACGACCTCGTTGGTGACGGTCTTCACCACGTCGGGGCCGGTCACGAACATGAAGCTTGAATCCTTCACCATGAAGATGAAGTCGGTCATCGCCGGCGAGTAGACCGCGCCGCCCGCGCAGGGGCCCATGATGACGCTGATCTGCGGCACCACGCCCGATGCCATGACGTTGCGCTGGAACACCTCGGCGTAGCCGGCGAGCGAAGCGACGCCTTCCTGGATGCGCGCGCCGCCAGAGTCATTGAGCCCGATCACCGGCGCGCCGACCTTCATCGCCATGTCCATGATCTTGCAGATCTTCATCGCGTGCCGTTCGGACACGGCGCCGCCATAGACGGTGAAGTCCTGGCTGAAGACGAAGACGAGCCGGCCGTTGATCGTGCCCGATCCGGTGACGACGCCGTCGCCCGGAATATGCTGCTCGTCCATGCCGAAATCGATGCAGTTATGTTCGACATACATGTCGACTTCTTCGAAGCTGTCTTCGTCCAGCAGCACTTCCAGGCGTTCGCGCGCGGTCAGCTTGCCCTTGGCATGCTGGGCATCAATGCGGCGCTGGCCGCCGCCCAGACGCGCGGCTTCGCGCTTGGCTTCAAGCTGTTCGATAATGGCGAGCTTCGACATAAACGGCATCTCTCCGGGTGAACGCGGACGGCTATGCCTGCCCCTTTCCCCACTTCCCAACTTTTCGCAAATGCAAATTTGCCAATTTGCAAATCACCATTTCGCAAATTATGGACGGGGCATGGCACGTGGCAACCGCATCTTCGCAGGTCCGCGCCTGCGGCAGCTTCGCCTGGACCATCGCATGGACCAGGCGACGATGGCGCAGGCGCTGGGCATCTCCGTATCCTATCTCAGCCAGCTTGAAAATGACGACAGGCCGCTTACGGCCAAGGTCAAGGCGGCGGTCGCCAGCGCCTTTCCCACCGACTGGGCCAGCTTCGACAGTCGAGAGGAGGAACAGTTGCTGGGCGCCTTCACCTATGCGCTCGCCCATCCCGAACTGCCCGGCGCGCCGATGGAGCCCGAGCGGATCGAGAAGCTGCACCTGCAATTCCCCGAATTCGCCGCCCGCTATATCGACCTCTACAATGCCCATATGCGCGCCAATGAGCGGATCAACATGATCGAAGAGGCGATCGCCAACGACCATGCGGTGCAGGCCCGCCTTCCGTGGGAAGCCGTGCGCGACTGGTTCCATGAAGCGGGCAATTACGTCCATTCGCTCGACTGCCTGGCCGAGGATATGGCGGCGAGCTTCACCCAGGGCCAGGTGCTGGACGAAGGCATGCTGGTCGAGGCGCTCGCCCGCCGCCACGGCATCGAAACGCTGATCGCCGACACGCCCGATTCCGCGCTGCGCGCCTATTCCGCGAGTGATCGCCGGCTGTTCGTCAATGCCGCGCTGCCGACCGAAAGCCGCAAGTTCATGCTGTCGCACCAGCTGATGATGCTGGAGGGGCAGGCCGTGATCGCCGACGTCGTCAACCGCGCCGCGCTGCCGGTCGAGGGCGCGGATCGGCTGCTCGCCATCGGCCTTGGCAATTATGCCGCCGGCGCGCTGCTGATGCCCTATGCCGCGTTCCGCGAGGCGGCGCGGGAGCTGCGCCACGATATCGACAGGCTGGCGCGGCGCTTTGGCGTCAGTTTCGAACAGGCTTGCCATCGGCTCTCCACCTTGCAGCGCCCCGGTTTGCGCGGCATCCCGTTCTTCTTCTGCCGCGTCGACATGGCCGGCAACATCACCAAGCGGCACAGCGCCACCCGCCTGCAATTCGCCCGCTTCGGCGGCGCCTGTCCCCTGTGGAACGTTCATGAGGCGGTGGCCATCCCCGACCGGATCAACGTCCAGCTCGGCGAAACGCCCGATGGCGTGCGCTATGTGTCGATGGCCAAGGGGTTGGTAAAGCCTTCGGGCAGCTATTCGCGTACCCCGCGCCGCTTCGCCGTGGTGCTGGGTTGCGAAATCGCCCATGCGGCGAACTTCGTCTATGCCGACGGCCTGCAGCTGGAGATGGAAGGCGCCGCCACGCCCATCGGCATCACCTGCCGCCTCTGTTCGCGCCAGGGCTGCGACCAGCGCGCCTTCCCGCCCGCCGACCGGCCGATCCGCGTCGATCCCGACAATCGGCAGATCGTTCCCTATTGGATCGGCTGAACGGCTGGGCGGCAAGCCCAGCTGGCGGAAACTGGCCCTGTCGTGCGTTGGAGGGAAGGATTAGGATAGGACGAATGATCCGCACCAGCCTTCCGCCTGCCGACGACGCGATCCTGCGCGAAAATCTGGATCGCGAGGGATATGCGCGCATCGATGGCATCGACATGCTCGGCCGCTTGGATGTTGAGCCAGGCGCGTGGCGATCCTTCGCTGCCAGCTGGAACGATCTGGGGCCCGACCTTTATATGGCTGATGGCGGGCGCTATCGCCGCCGCCGTCACGCGACCTTCCTGTGCCAACGGGGCGTGTTCACCCGCAAGCCGCACCAGCCCCATTATCAGAGCCGCGACTATAACCCGCTCAACGGCGACGTGCAGCGCTGGTTCGATCCGGTTGCGGACGCCACCATCGACAATGACGTCATGCAGGCGATCTTCCGCTTCTGCGCGGACAGTTTCGGCGCCACCGACGGGCGGCGCTGGCATGTGGAAATGCACCAGTTCCGGATCGAGACGCAGGACGGCCAGATCGGCCGTCCCACGCCCGAAGGACTGCACCGCGACGGGGTCGACTGGGTCTTCGTGATGCTGGTCGAGCGCCGCAACGTGCGCGAAGGCGTCACCCGCATCGGGGCGCCGGACGGCACGCCGCTCGGCGAGTTCACCTTGGCCGGGCCCGGCGACACGGTCCTGATCGACGACCATCGCATCATGCACGGCGTCACCGAAATCCATGCGGTGGACCTCACCCACCCCGCCTGGCGCGACGCGCTGGTGGTCACCTTCGTGGCGGAAGGCTAGGGGAAGTAGTGCTCCTGCGCAGGCAGGAGCACGGCGTCTCTATTTCAACAGCACCAACTCTTCCGCCATGCTCGGATGCAGCGCCACCGTGTCGTCGAATTGCTGCTTGGTGAGCCCCGCCTTCACCGCGATCGCCGCCGCCTGCAATATCTCCGGCGCGTCCGGCCCGATCATGTGCAGGCCCACGACGCGGTTGGTGGTCGCGTCGACCACCATCTTGTAGAGCGCCCGCTCCTCCCGACCGGCAAGGACATTCTTCATCGGCCGGAAGTCGGACGTATAGACCTTCACCGTCCCCAGCTTGTTCTTGGCCTGTGCCTCGGTCATGCCGACGCCCGCGAGCGGGGGATGGCTGAACACGGCCGATGGCACGCAGTCGTAATCGACCGTTCGCGGATTGTCGCCGAACACCGTGTCGGCAAAGGCATGGCCCTCGCGGATGGCGACGGGGGTGAGCTGCAGCCGGTTGGTGACGTCGCCCACAGCATAGATGCTCTCGCAGCTGGTGCGGCTATAATCGTCGACCTTGATCGCGCCCTTATCGTCCAGTTCGACGCCGACATTCTCTAGCCCCAGCCCCTCGACATGCGGCTGGCGGCCGGTGGCGAACATCACCGTGTCGCAGGGGATGGGATCGCCATTCTGGAAGTGCATGCACAGCGTCCCGTCCTCATTCTTCACGATCCGGTCCATCTGCGCGTTGAAGCGGAAGACGATGCCCTTCATCGTGGAGATCTGCATCAGCCGGTCGCGGATCTGTTCGTCATAGCCGCGCAGCAAGGTGGAGGATCGATTGACGATCGTCACATGACTGCCGAACTCGTTGAAGATGCCGGCAAATTCGTTGGCGATATAGCCGCCACCCACGATGATGATCCGCTTGGGCGCGTCCTCCAGGTGGAAAGCCTCGTTGGAGGTGATGCCATGTTCGGCGCCTTCCATATCGGGGATCGCAGGCCAGGCGCCGGTCGCGATCAGGATATATTTCGCCGTCACCTGACGCCCGCTCGCGAGCTTGAGCGAATGAGGGCCGGTGATCGTCGCCCGTTCGGGGATCAGTTCGACATCATGGCTCGACAGCGTGTTCTTGTAGAGCCCCTCCAGCCGGTCGACATCGGCCAGCACATTGTCGCGCAGCACTTTCCATTCGAAATCGCAGTCGGGGACATGCCAGCCAAAGCGGCGCGCATCCTTCAGGTCCTCGGCGAAATGCGCGCCGTAGATCAGCAGCTTCTTGGGCACGCAGCCCCGGATCACGCACGTCCCGCCGACCCGATATTCTTCCGCCACGGCAACCCGGGCGCCATGCGCGGCCGCCACGCGCGAGGCGCGCACGCCACCGGACCCCGCGCCGATGACGAAAAGGTCGAAATCATAGTCGCTCATGCCGGTCTCCGCTGAAGTGCGCCCGGATATGGCGGCGAAAGGGCCGGGTTACAAATGGAATTGGCCGCCGCCCTCTCCGAAAAGGCGCCGCCTCAGGCGCCGCCCAGCGCCAGATCGATCAAGGCCATGGTCGAAGGATCGAAGCCCTTGGGCCCGTCCGCCTCGATCGACTTGGCGATTTCCTTGCCCAGTTCGACGCCGAACTGGTCGAACGGGTTGATGTCCATCAGCACCGCATTGGCAAAGGTGCGATGCTCATAGAAGGCGATCAGCGCGCCCAGCGCATCGGGCGTCACATCGTCCAGCAGGATCGTCGTCGACGGCCGATTGCCCGGATAGGCGCGCGCCGGGTCCGCCGCATTGTCCTTGCCCCGCATCAGCGCCGCCCCCTGCGCGAAACAGTTGACCAGCAGCGCGCGATGATGCGCCGGGTCGAGCGCATGGCCCGGCTCGATCGAGGCGATGAACTCGACCGGCGCCAGCACCGTGCCCTGGTGCAGCAACTGGAACACCGCATGCTGCGCGTCGGTGCCGACGCCGCCCCAGGTGATCGGCGCGGTCGGCCCGTCGACCGGCTTGCCCTCACGCGTCACGCTCTTGCCATTGCTCTCCATTTCCAGCTGCTGGAGATAGGAGGGCAAGAGCCGCAGCCGCTCGTCATAGGCGAACAGCGCGCGCGTCTGGCAGCCCATCACCCGCGCATAATATTGATCGACGAAAGCGGCGATCAGCGGCGCGTTCTGCGCCGGGTCGGCCAGGCGGAAATGCCGGTCCATCGCCGCCGCGCCCTCCAGCAGGCTCTCGAACGCGTCCCATCCGAGTGCCAGCGCAGCCGGAAAGCCGATCGACGACCAGAGCGAATAGCGACCGCCCACGCTTTCCGCAAACGGCAGGATGCGGGTTTCATCGATCCCCCATTCGATCGCCTTGTCGGGATTGGCGGTCAGCGCGATCACGCGGCCATAGGGGTCCTCGACGCCTGCCTCGACCATCCAGTTGATCGCGCTTGCCGCGTTCAGCATGGTTTCGGTGGTGGTGAAGGTCTTGGATGCGACCGCGATCAGCGTCGCGGCGGGATCGAACCGCTCGATCGCCCGCTCCAGCGCCGTCCCGTCGACGTTGGAGACGATCGCCACGTCATAGCGCGCGCCGTCTCCGTCGAGCGCGTCGATGATGAGGTCCGGGCCCAGCGCCGACCCACCAATGCCGATGTGCAGGATATGCCGGACAGGGCCCAAGGCGTCGCCCTCGATCGCGTCGATCAACGCCCGCATGCGCGCATGCAGCATTTTGGCGCGCGACACGCTCTGCGCATTGCCCTCGCCGCGCTCGGCGGGATGTTCGGCGGCGCGCCCTTCGCTGTTGTTGACCGGCTCCCCCGCGAACAGCGAATCCCGCCGCGCTGCGAAGCCCCGCTCCTGCGCCAGCTTCAGGAAAGCGTCGACAAGCTCGCTGGTCAGATGCGTCTTCGACCAGTCGAAGCGGATCGGCCCCTGCTTCAGCGTGAACTTGCTCAGCCGGTCGGGGTCCGTGGTGAAGATGGACTTCAGATCAGCTTGCGGAAGGGCTGCGATAGCCTCCAGTGCAGGGCTGGACATGGATGGGGAACCTCATTGTCGTTGATCGATATCGACGCTGCACCTGTCGATTCTTCTCCCTCTTAGCCAAGCGTTGCGACCAATGCACCGGCCCGCGCGCTTGACGGCGGCATTGCGAGGCAGCAAAAGCCGCAACGGCCTGTTTCCAAGGCAAGATGAAGGACTAGACAACCAGGCATGAGCGCAAAATCCGAAACGCGGGACTTCCTCTGGTTTCTCGCAAAGCTGGCGGTGTTCGTCTTCATCCTGCGCAGCTTCATCGTGTCGCCGTTCAATATCCCGTCTGAATCGATGCAGCCCCGCCTGCTGATCGGCGACTATCTGCTGGTCGCCAAATGGCCCTATGGCTATTCGCGCTACTCGCTGCCCTTCGGCGTGCCGCTGATCCCCGGACGCATCCTCGCCTCCACCCCGCAGCGCGGCGACGTGGTCGTGTTCAAGGCGCCGCCCAACCAGAAGAACGACTATATCAAGCGCGTCATCGGCCTGCCCGGCGACATGATCTCCGTCCGGGGCGGCACGGTCTATCTCAACGGCCAGGCCATTCCCAAGCAGAAGGTCGCCGACCTCGTCATTCCCGTCACCGCCAACATGGTCGACGCCGCAGCGAAGGAGGGCAGCCCCTCCCCCTGCTACCGTCCCAAGTTCGAGGAGGCCGCGCCCGGCGGCGGTCGCCAGTGCCGCTACCCGCAATACCGCGAAACCCTGCCCGGCGGCAAAAGCTACAATGTCCTCGACCTGGTGCCCGACGGCGCGGCGGATGATCGCGACACGGTGCTGGTGCCCGAAGGCCATCTCTTCATGATGGGCGACAATCGCGACCGCAGCGCCGACAGCCGCTTCCCGGCGGTCGAAGGTGGCGGCATCGGCCTCGTCCCGCAGGAAAATCTGGTGGGCAAGGCGATGATTTCCGTCTTTTCGACCGACGGCAGCGCGAACTGGCTGCTGCCCTGGACCTGGTTCACCGCCGCCCGCTGGAACCGGATCGGGGAAGGCTTTTGACATCCAGGGCGCATGGGCCGGATACGGCAGCCTGGCTGGCGGGGTTGATCGGCCGCGCGCCCAGCGACCCCGCCTCCTTCGCCCAGGCGCTGACCCATGGCAGCGCGCAGGCCAGCAATTACGAACGGCTGGAATTTCTCGGCGACCGGGTGCTCGGACTGATCATCGCCGAATGGGTCTATGACCGCTTCGCCGGCGAACCGGAAGGCAAGCTGTCCCGCCGCTTCAACGCGCTGGTTTCGGGCGAAACCTGTGCCGAGGTGGCGCGTGCCGCCGGCGTTCCGCTCCATCTCGTCCTCGGCAAGCAGGCGCGCGATGATGGCGCGGCGGACAGCGACAATGTGCTGGGCGACGTCATGGAAGCGCTGATCGGCGCGCTCTATCGCGAAGCAGGGCTGGACGAAGCCCGGGCGCTGGTGCGCAAATTATGGGGTAGCCGCGTCGACACGCAGGACCGCGCGCCCAAACATCCGAAATCCGAATTGCAGGAATGGGCTGCGGCGAACAAACGCAAGCCGCCGGAATATGCCATGACCGACCGCTCGGGTCCGCATCACGCGCTGAAGTTCACGGTCACGGTCAGCATCAAGGGCGCCGGCGAGGCGAGCGCAACCGGCGGATCAAAGCAGGAGGCGGAAACGGCGGCGGCAAAGGCGCTGCTGGATAAGCTGGCGGGCTGACCGGGATTTTGTGATATCTCGTGCTCCTGCGAAGGCAGGAGCCCAATGTTACCGGAAGTGACTTGCTTCCTGGGCTCCAGCCTTCGCAGGAGCACGGTTTATTTGACGAATGGAATCAATTTTGACGGTTGATGCTCATAATCAGCGCTGCGGCGTCATCGCCATCGTCGGCGCCCCCAATGCCGGCAAGTCGACGCTGGTGAACGCGCTCGTCGGCCAGAAGGTGGCGATCACCAGCCCCAAGGCGCAGACCACGCGCACCCGCGTGATGGGCGTCGCGATCGAGGGGGAGGCGCAGATGGTGCTGGTCGACACGCCCGGCATCTTCGCGCCCAAGCGGCGCCTGGACCGCGCGATGGTGCAAGCCGCCTGGGGCGGCGCGCAGGGGGCTGACCTCATCGCCCTGATCGTCGATGGCAAGGCCGGCCTTGGCCCCAAGATGGAGCCGATCATCAGCGCCCTCGCCGCCCGGCCGGAAAAGAAATGGCTGATCCTCAACAAGGTCGACATCGCCATCAAGGAAAAGCTGCTGGTCCACACCCAGCGCCTCTATGAACAGCTCGACATAGCAGAGACCTTCTTCGTCAGCGCCGCGACCGGCGACGGCCTGCCCGAACTCAAGGCCGCCTTCGCCCAGGCCATGCCGGAAGGTCCCTGGCATTTCCCGGAGGATCAGGTTTCGGACGCCACCGACCGGATGCTGGCGGCCGAAATCACGCGTGAACAGCTCTATCACCAGCTGCACGCCGAACTCCCCTATGCCGCCGCCGTCGACACGGAAAAATATAGCGAGCGCGAGGATGGGTCGGTCGAAATCCACCAGCAGATTTTGGTCGGACGCGCCAGCCAGCGCGCCATCGTGCTGGGCAAGGGTGGCCAGCGCCTGAAGGAAATCGGGTCCAGGGCGCGCGCGGAACTGGCGTCGCTGCTGGGCGTCAAGGTTCACCTCTACCTCCACGTCAAGGTGAAGGAGGATTGGGAGGACGACCGCTTCATTTACCGCGACATCGGCCTGGACTGGGTGGACTAGCCACAAATCCTGCCAGCCGCCAAAAGGAGAGACGGATGACACGGACATTCAACGGGGACAGCACGACCGACGACGTGCTGGAAGGCATGGATCTCGCCGGCAAGCGCGTGCTGGTCACCGGCGTATCGGCTGGCCTCGGCACGGAAACCGCCCGGGCTCTGGTGGCGCATGGCGCCGACGTGGTCGGCACCGCGCGGAACCTCGACAAGGCGCGCGCCGCCACCGCCGGTATCGTCGCCGGCCCTTCGGGCGGATCGCTCGACCTGGTCGAACTTGACCTCGCCTCGCTCGCCAGCGTGCGGGCCTGCGCCGACCAGTTGCTCGCCGATGGCCGCTCCTTCGACGTCGTGATCGCCAATGCCGGGGTCATGGCCTGTCCGGAAGGGCGCACCGTCGACGGCTTCGAAACCCAGTTCGGCACCAATCATCTCGGCCATTTCCTGCTCATCAACCGCATCGCGCCGCTGATCGCGAGCGATGGGCGGGTCGTGGTCCTTTCGTCCGGCGCGCATCGGCTGGCCGACATCGACCTTGACGACCCGAATTTCGAACGGACGCCCTATCGCCCCTTTGTCGCTTACGGACGGTCCAAGACCGCCAACGCGCTCTTTGCCCTCGCTTTCGACCGCCGGCATCGCGACCGGGGCATAAGGGCCGCGTCGGTGCATCCGGGCGGCATCCAGACCGAACTCGGCCGCCATTCGACCGAAGAGACGCGGCAGGAATTCACCCAATTGCTGGTCGAATCCGGGGTGAACGCCAACACCCAGCTTCGCCTCAAAAGCGTGCCGCAGGGCGCCGCCACCTCGGTCTGGGCGGGCTTCGTCGCCGGTCCGGAAGAGATTGGCGGCCGCTATTGCGAGGATTGCGGCGTGGCCGAAACGATCGCGGCGGGCAGCGAGCGGCGCGGCGTGCGCCCCTATGCGCTCGACCCGGAACGGGCCGAGGCGCTGTGGGCGAAAAGCGAGGACATGGTCGGCGAGCGTTTCTGACCCGCCGACCCATGAGATGGCGGCGAGGGCCTATTCGGCCGCCGCCTTCTTCTTGGCTGGGGCCTTCTTCGCCGCGGCCTTCTTGGCGGGCGCCTTTTTCGCCGCCGGCTTCTTCCCCTTCTTGGCCGGCGCGGCCGCCGCGCGCGTGTCGATCAGCTGCGCCGCTTCCTCCAGCGTCAACGCATCCTGCTCGATCGTCTTGGGCAGGGTCGCGTTGGTCGTGCCATCGGTGACATAGGGGCCGTAACGCCCCGCCATCAGCTTGATCTCCGCCTCGGTGCGCGGATGCTTGCCCAGCACCTTCAGCGGCTCGCGCGAGGAAGAGCCGCGCCCGCCGCGATTGGCCGCGTCCGCCAGCTTCGCAACAGCACTGTTCATCCCGACCTCGAAAATCTCGGCGGTCGATGACAGGCGGCCATATTTGCCGTCATGCAGCAGATAGGGACCGAAGCGGCCGATATTCGCCACGATCGGCTTGCCCGTCTCAGGATGCAGCCCGATCTCGCGCGGCAGGCTGAGCAGCTTCACCGCCCAGTCGAGCGTCATCTCGCCGTCGGGCAGGTCCTTGGGAATAGATCCGCGCTTGGCCTCCTTGCCCTCGCCCATCTCGATATAGGGGCCGAAACGTCCCGACTTCCTGACGATATCCTGCCCGGTTTCGGGATGCTGGCCCAGCACCTCCGGCCCGGTATCCTCTGCGCCATCCTTGCCGCCCGGCTGCCCGAACTTGCGGGTAAATTTGCACTCGGGATAGTTGGAACAGGCGATGAACGCCCCGAACCGCCCGCCGCGCAGCGACAGCTGTCCATCGCCGCACATCGGGCAGGCGCGCGGATTGCTGCCGTCCGCCTTGGGCGGAAACAGCATCGGCTCCAGGAACTTGTCCAGTTCGGCCGTGATGTCGGAGGGCTTCTGCTCCATCACCTCGGCGGTCTTGGGCTTGAAGTCGCGCCAGAAGGCTTCCAGCACCGCCTGCCATTGCGCGCGGCCGCCGGAAATCTCATCCAGTTCGTCTTCCAGCCCCGCCGTGAAGTCGTAGGACACATAGCGTTCGAAGAAGCGCTCCAGGAACGCCGTCACCAGCCGGCCGCTCTCCTCGGCGAAGAAGCGGTTCTTCTCGATCCGCACATAATCGCGGTCCTTCAGCACCTGCAACGTCGAGGCATAGGTGGACGGCCGGCCGATCCCCAATTCCTCCAGCTTCTTGACCAGTGAGGCTTCGGAATAACGCGGCGGCGGCTGGGTGAAATGCTGCTCGGCCGTCACCTTCTTCTTGGCGGGCACGTCGCCCGTGGCCATGCGCGGCAGCAGCTTGCTGTCGTCGTCCTCGGCGTCATCCCGGCCCTCTTCATAGAGCGCGAGGAAGCCCGGAAAGATCACCACCTGACCCGTCGCGCGCAGAGCATGCTGGCCGGTGCCATCCACCAGATCGATCACCGTCCGCTCCAGCCGCGCCGACGCCATCTGGCTCGCCAGCGCGCGCTTGAAGATCAGGTCATAGAGCCGCGCATGATCGCCCGAGCCCACCTTGTCCCGATAAAATTCGGTCGGGCGAATGGCCTCGTGCGCTTCCTGCGCATTTTTCGCCTTGGTCTGATATTGGCGCGGCTTTTCCGGCAGATAGCCGCCGTCATAGCGGTCCGCGATCGCCTTGCGCGCGGCGGAAATGGCGCTGCCGTCCATCTGCACGCCGTCGGTACGCATGTAAGTGATCGCGCCATCCTCATAGAGCTGCTGCGCGATCCGCATCGTGTGGCTGGCCGAGAAGCCGAGCTTGCGCGCGGCCTCCTGCTGCAACGTCGACGTCGTGAACGGCGGCGGAGGGTTGCGCGAAACCGGCTTCGTCTCGACCTTCTCGACGGTGAAGCGCCCGGCCTCCACATCCGCCTTCGCGGCCATGGCGTCGCCTTCCTTGCCGATCGTCAGCCGCTCGATCTTCTCGCCGCGCCAGCGCACCAGCCGCGCGGTGAAGCCCTGGCCGCCCTGCTCCATTTCGGCCGCGACCGACCAATATTCCTGGGGCACGAACGTTTCGATCTCGCGCTCGCGTTCGACCACCAGCCGCAGCGCCACCGACTGCACGCGCCCGGCGGATTTGGCGCCGGGCAGCTTGCGCCACAGCACCGGCGACAGGGTGAAGCCCACCAGATAGTCGAGCGCCCGCCGCGCCCGATAGGCGTCGATCAGATCCTCATCCAACGCGCGCGGCTGCGCCATCGCCTCGGTCACCGCCTGCTTGGTGATCGCGTTGAAGGTCACGCGGTCGACCTTCTGGGGCAGCGCCTTCTTGGCGCGCAGCACTTCCTGCACATGCCAGCTGATCGCTTCCCCTTCGCGATCAGGGTCGGTCGCGAGAATCAGGCGGCTCGCCTTCTTGGCCTCGTCGGCGATGGCTTTCAGCTGCTTGCCCTTGTCGCCATAATTTTCCCAACTCATGGCAAAGCCATTGTCGGGGTCCACCGACCCGTCCTTAGCCGGCAGGTCGCGGATATGCCCGTAGCTGGCGAGCACATGGAAATCGCCGCCCAGATATTTCTCGATGGTCTTCGCCTTGGCCGGCGATTCAACGATGACAAGCTGCATTCATGCCCCGATATTTTGAGTTCTCTCACGTACACGCGCGAGTCTGGAAGGCGCTTGCGGTCCGCGTCAAGGCCATCCCGACAGGCTCGCCCGTCCGCCCGCATGGCGTTCCAGCCGACCGGCCAGTTCCAGCTCCAGCAGGACCGTCTGCACCACCGCCGGACTGAGGCCCGACAGGCGGATCAGCTCGTCGACCGGAACCGGCGCGGGCCCGAGCAGCCCGACCAGCTCGGCCCGATCGCGGGCCGACACGTCGGACGACACCGGCTCCCCCGCAAAGTCCAGGCTCCCCTGCCGCACCATGCGCGGGTCGATCGTCCCGATCGCCTCCATCACATCCGCGCCACTCTGGACCAGCGTCGCGCCTTCGCGGATCAGCAGGTTGCAGCCCTGCGCGCGCGGATCAAGCGGCGAACCCGGCACCGCCATCACCTCGCGCCCCGCTTCGCCGGCAAGGCGCGCGGTGATCAGCGAGCCGGATCGCGGCGCGGCCTCCACCACCACCGTGCCGCAAGCGAGGCCGGCGATGATCCGGTTGCGCGCCGGAAAGTGGCGAGCGAGCGGCTGCGTGCCGGGCGGATGCTCGGTCACCAGCAGCCCGTCGCTCGCCACCTGCTCCTGCAGCGCGGCATTTTCCGGAGGAAAGACGACATCGATGCCGCAGGCGATCACGCCGATCGTTCCGGTCGCGACGGAGCCCTGGTGCGCGGCGGTATCGATCCCTCTTGCCAGGCCCGACACGATCACGGCGCCGCGCTCGCCCAGTTCCTGCGCCAGACTGCGCGCCAGGCGGCAGGCTGCCGCCGAAGCGTTGCGCGCGCCCACCATCGCCACGCAGGACCGCGCCGCCAGCGTCACATCGCCCCGCACGATCAGCGCCGGCGGAGCGCCCTCCATCGCGTCGAGCAGTTCCGGATAGTCCCTGTCGCCCATCAGCAGATAGCGCGCGCCCAAAGCCCGGCTGCGCGCGATCTCCTGCTCGACAGCGCCGGCATCCGCGACGCTCGCCTTGCCGCCACCGCGCGCCGCAAGGTCGGGCACCGCCCGCAGCGCATCCCCCGCCTTGCCGAAACGCGCCATCAGCTGCCGGAAAGTGACCGGACCGATGCGGGGGCTGCGGATCAGGCGGAGGCGGTCGAACCGCTCCTGCTCGCTCATTGCTCCGGCGCCCGCGCCTTGGACGCGCCGACCTTGGGCTCGGTGCCCCTGACCAGCCGCGCGATATTCTCCCGATGGCGCCACAGCACGATCAGGGCGAGCGCGAGGGTCACCGGCACCAGGTCGATCCGCCCCATGAACCACATGGCGACCGGCGCGCTGATCGCCGCCGACATCCCGCCGACTGAGGACCATTTGGTGCCGAACAGCGCCGCCAGCCAGACGATCGCGAACACGATGCCCGCCGGCCAGTGCAGCGCGGTCACCACGCCCATCATCGTCGCCACGCCCTTGCCCCCGGCAAAGCGCAACCAGATGGGGTAGCAATGGCCGATGAAGGCCATCGCGCCCGCCATCGGCCCGCCCCCGTCGACGAGCGCGGCCCCGATCAGCACCGCGCCCGCGCCCTTCAGCAGATCCAGCAGCAGCGTCGCCGCCGCCAGCCCCTTGCGCCCGGTGCGCAGCACATTGGTCGCGCCGATATTGCCCGACCCGATCTTGCGCAGGTCACCCGCGCCCGTGAAGCGCGTCAGCAGCAGGCCGAAGGGAATGGACCCGAGCAGATAACCGATCAGCAGGACGAATGTGGGGATGAGCCAGGGTGGGGTCATGATCTCGCCGAAATTGTTGCGGGCGCGACCATAGCGTTCGGATCGGCCCGGGCAATGGCGAAAGGCGAGGATATGGCGGGATTTCGGGCGATGAGCGGGCAGGCGACGTTGCGCCGGCCCACCCGGCTGCGACTATGCCTCACCTGCGGTTCGGCAAGTCTCCCCTCCCCCCTCCCGCAGGCGCGAGCGGTCGGGGGTAGGCCTGCGCAACGTCGGAATAGCGTTCACCCCTCACCATGTTGACACTCCCGCCACATGCCGCGACATGTATCCCGCAATGAAGGTCGCAACCAAGGCTCCCCTCCTCTTCTTCGATTCCGGCGTCGGCGGGCTGTCCATCCTCGCCCCGACGCGGGCGATGCTGCCCAGTGCGCCCGTCATCTATGCCGCCGACACCGCCGGCTTTCCCTATGGCACGAAGAGCGAGGCGGAAATCGCCGCGCGCGTGCCCGCGCTGCTCGGCCGGCTCGTCGAACGTTTCCGGCCGCGCCTTGCCGTCATCGCCTGCAATACCGCCTCGACGATAGCTTTGTCGGCGGTCAGGGCCGCGCTCGACATTCCCGTCGTCGGCACCGTCCCCGCGATAAAGCCTGCCGCGCTCCTGTCCAAAAGCCGGGTCTTCGGCGTGCTCGGCACCGATGCGACCGTGCGCCAGCCCTATGTCGATCGGCTGACGGCGGAATTCGGCGCTGACTGCATCGTGCTGCGACACGGCTCGGCGGCGCTGGTGCAACTGGCGGAAGCCAAGCTGCGCGGACAGCCGCTCGACCCGGCGATCGCCCGCGATGCCCTGGCGGGGCTGCTCGATCAGCCGGACGGCGACCGCATGGACACGGTGGTCCTAGCCTGCACCCATTTCCCGCTGGTGGAGGCCGAACTCGCCGCCGCCGCGCCGCATCCGCTGCGCTTCGTCCATGGCGGAGAAGGCATCGCCCGCCGCATCGCCTATCTGACGCAGGGACAGGACTGGCCCTGTACGCCGCCCGCTGGCAAGGCCATCTTCACCCGCCTCGACAGCAGCGTGGCACCGCTCGCGCCCGCGCTTGCGGACCATGGGCTGGAGGAGATGGAGGCGCTCTGAGGGGGTGGGACCTGTAGTCCACTCCCAAATTCCTCTATCATGGTGATAGGTAAATCTCCTCAATGCGACGAGCGGTTAGCGCTGGTAAAGGGCGCGCGCAGCGGGTAAATGCACCGCCGGGAAAGATGGCGGGCCACAAGGGATTGGGCGTTAAGTGAACTACCAGCACATTTTCGCGCAGGCGATCGACCGGCTTCACAGCGAAGGCCGCTATCGGGTTTTCATCGACATCCTGCGCAACAAGGGCGCCTTCCCCAACGCCCGCTGCTTCCACGGCCATAACGGCCCCAAGCCCATCACCGTCTGGTGCTCCAACGACTATCTCGCCATGGGCCAGCATCCCAAGGTCGTGGCCGCGATGGAAGAGGCGCTGCACGATGTCGGCGCCGGCTCGGGCGGCACGCGCAATATCGGCGGCAACACCCATTATCATGTCGATCTGGAGGCCGAACTCGCCGACCTGCATGGCAAGGAAGGGGCGCTGCTCTTCACCTCGGGCTATGTGTCGAACGAAGCGACGCTCTCGACGCTGGCCAAGATCCTGCCGGGCTGCATCGTCTTTTCCGACGAACTGAACCATGCGAGCATGATCGCGGGCATCCGCAATTCGGGCTGCGAAAAGCGCGTCTTCCGTCACAATGACGTCGATCATCTGCGCGAACTGCTCGCCGCCGAGGATCCCGAAGCGCCCAAGCTGATCGCGTTCGAAAGCGTCTATTCGATGGACGGCGACGTCGCGCCGATCGCCGCGATCTGCGACCTGGCCGACGAATATAACGCACTCACCTATCTCGACGAAGTCCATGCCGTGGGCATGTATGGCGCCCATGGCGGCGGCATTTCGGAACGGGACGAGGTCGCCCATCGCGTCACCATCATCGAAGGCACGCTGGGCAAGGCGTTCGGCGTCATGGGCGGCTATATCGCGGCCGACCAGATGATCATCGACGTGATCCGCAGCTACGCGCCGGGCTTCATCTTCACCACCTCGCTCTCGCCCGTGCTGGTTGCCGGCGTACTGGCGAGCGTGCGGCACCTGAAGCAGTCGAACGCCGAACGCGAAGGACAGCAGGCCGCCGCCGCGACGCTGAAGCGCCTGATGGCCGAAGCGGGCCTGCCGGTGATGCCGTCTGTCACCCATATCGTGCCGCTGATGGTGGGCGATCCGGTCAAGGCCAAGCGGATCAGCGATATCCTGCTCGCCGAATATGGCGCCTATGTGCAGCCGATCAACTATCCGACCGTCCCGCGCGGCACGGAGCGCCTGCGCTTCACCCCGGGCCCCGCCCATAGCGAAGAGATGATGCGGGAACTGGTTTCGGGCTTGGTGGAAATCTGGGACCGGCTGGAACTGGAATTCAAGAAGGCGGCCTGACCGCGTTTTTTTTCGGAATTCCACGCAGGGGTGAAAACAGGACATTCCCCTCTCGCAAGCGGTAGGGGCAGCGAGACTTATCCGCGTAGCGGATTAGTAGCGGCGGGGTGGGCCTTGGCAACCTTGCGCTAGCCCACCCCCTAACCCTCGAAGAGGGTCACGTGCCTCTCTTCGACGCCTGCGGGAGGGGGAAGCCTGGCCCAACTTGCCCACAGCTCAAACCCGGATCAACCCGCCCCTCACCGCATAGCCCCGATACAGGCTGCGACTATGCGGGAAGCCGCCGATGTCGGCCGCCATCCGCTCAAGCGCCTGCTTGATCTCGGCGCGCGGCGCCACATGGAACCGCGCCAGCCATCTGAACAGCGCCCGCTTCCACAGACTGGGCAGACCTTCCTGCTGGCCGAAATCGACCACCTCCAGCCTGCCGCCATCGGCAACGCAGCGCGCGGCCTGTCCCAGCGCTGCTTCCCAGTTCGGGATCATCGACAGCGCGTAGCTGATGAACACGCGCTCGAACGCC
>DATEJA010000069.1:0-3294 GCA_035278405.1 Sphingobium sp.
GCTCCGGTCGAGGCGGCCGCCCCCGCCGAGCCGCCGCGCGCCGTGCCCGGCACCAATGGCGGCAGCACTGGCGCCCCCAGCGAGGCGCGCAAGACGGCGGTCGCGGCGATCGAGCGGCCGTCGACCGGCGATGCCGCCGCCGACGCCTACAGCTATGGCTATCGCCTGTGGGACGCCAAATTCTATCCCGAGGCGCAGGCGCAACTGAAGGCGACGGTCGATAAATTTGGCACCACGTCGGTCGCCAGCCGCGCCGCGAACCTGCTGGGCCGGGCCTATCTGGACGACGGCAAGCCCGCGCTCGCCTCCGTCGCCTTCTATGAAAACTACCAGAAGCGGCCCAAGGGCGACCGCGCGGCGGAAAGCCTGGCTTATCTTGGCGAGGCGCTGATCCAGCTCAAGAAGCCGGCCGACGCCTGCAAGGTCTATGCGGAACTGGATCAGGTCTATGGCGCCAGCCTGTCGGCCAGCCAGCGCGGGCTGATGGACAGGGGCCGCGCCAAGGCCAAGTGCAGCTGATAGGGTGCAAGTCCGTGACGATCGCGATGTGGCGACCTCCGGCTTCGCGTCTCTAAGGCAATATGGCGGCTGACCCATCCGCGTCCGATCTGGCAGCGCTGCTGACGCGGAGCGTGGCGGCGCTGGCGGGGGAGGGCGCCGATCAGCGGTTCGGCGTCGCGGTATCGGGCGGGCCGGACAGCATGGCGCTGCTCGACCTGGCGATCCGCGCCTTTCCCGGCCGGGTGGAGGCGGCGACGGTCGATCATGGCCTGCGGGCCGCGTCGGCGGATGAAGCCGCGATGGTGGCGGACTGGTGCGCGGCCCATGCTATTCCCCACGCGATCCTGCATCCCGCCGTGCCCCCAAGCGGCAATGTCCAGCACTGGGCGCGGGCGCAGCGTTATGCAGCCTTGGCCGCCTGGCGCGAGGAAAGGCGGATCGACTGGATCTTCACCGCGCATCATGCCGATGACCAGCTGGAAACGATGCTGATGCGCCTCAACCGGGGCGCGGGCGTCAACGGCCTGGCGGGCATCCGCGCGCGGCAGGGGCATGTGCTGCGGCCGCTGCTCGGCGTGCGGCGGGCGCAACTGCTCGCTTATGCCGAGCATCGGCGCCTGCCTCATGTAGAAGATCCGTCCAACAGCGACCCGCGTTTCGACCGGGCGGCGATTCGCGCGCGGCTGCGCGAGGCGGGCTGGCTTGACGCGCAGGCGGCGACGCGCAGCGCGGCGGCGCTGGCCGAGGCGGAGGAGGCGCTCGACTGGACGGTGGAGGCGCTGGCGGCGCGCCATGTGCGGGCCGAGGGCGCGGGCTTGCTGCTCGAGCGCACCGACCTGCCGCGCGAATTGCTGCGGCGCCTGCTGCTGCGGATGCTGGCGCGAATCGACGGCGATGCGCCCGCGCCGCGCGGCGATGCGCTCGACCGGGTGATCGCGGCGGCCGGCGCTGGTGGGCAGGGGACCGTGGGCGATATGCTGGTGAAGGGCGGTCCTGTCTGGCGCGTCCTGCCCGCGCCGCCCCGGCGAAAAGGATCGTTACGGAAAGGTTCCACGGACTGACGTGCGTTGGTCTCGCCCCGTCGAATTGTTGCGGCGCGGTGAGCTTTCCTTAATAGCCTTTAGGCTTATTGGAGCCGGTCCTCGAACATGGAAGAACTATATGTTTGAATTTGCGGCGCTGAGCTACGGTCTGCTGGCCAGCGTGATTCTTTCGGCAGCGCAACGTAATCGCAAACTGGCGCGGCCGCATCCGCCGATGCTCCTTTATGCCGGCTATCTGCTGTGCGGCCTGTCGGCCGGCCTCGCGGTGATCCTGGCCTATATCGCCCTGTCGCAATTTGCCGGCGGTTGAGCTTTCGCCCGCTTGCGGCGCCAGCTTGCGATTTTGCCGGGGCATCCTATCTTGCCGGGTGAAAGAGAGTGCTGAATGAACGACGAGAAGGACCCGCAGGGTAATCCCTGGATCAAGAGCGCCATGATTTGGGCGGGCGTGATCATCGCCCTGCTGCTCTTCGTCTCCATGTTCGACAGCCGCACCGCCAGCCAGGCGGGCAGCGGCATCGCCTATTCCGAATTCCGGTCCAAGGTGCAGGAGGGGCAGGTCAAGGACGTCGCGATCGCGACCGACAAGATCACCGGCACGCTGACCAGCGGGCAGCGGTTCAACACGGTTCCGGTCAATGATCCGGGCCTCACGGGCCTGCTCGACGACTATAATGTCAAATATTCCGGGCAGAGCGAGGAGCAGCCGAGCTTCTGGATGATCCTCATCTACCAGTCGCTGCCGTTCCTGCTGATCTTGGGCATCGCCTTCTTCGTGCTGCGCCAGATGCAGAAGGGCGGCGGCGCGGGCGGCGCGATGGGCTTCGGCAAGTCCAAGGCCAAGCTGCTCACCGAAAAGCATGGCAAGGTGACCTTTGACGATGTCGCCGGCATTGATGAAGCGCGCGAAGAATTGCAGGAAATCGTCGAATTTCTCAAGGACCCGAGCAAGTTCGCGCGACTGGGCGGCAAGATCCCCAAGGGCGCGTTGCTGGTCGGCTCGCCCGGCACCGGCAAGACGCTGCTTGCCCGCGCCATTGCGGGGGAGGCGGGTGTGCCCTTCTTCACCATTTCGGGCTCGGACTTCGTCGAGATGTTCGTCGGCGTCGGCGCGAGCCGCGTCCGTGACATGTTCGAGCAGGCGAAGAAGAACGCGCCCTGCATCGTCTTCATCGACGAAATCGACGCGGTCGGTCGCCATCGTGGCGCGGGCTTGGGCAACGGCAATGACGAGCGCGAGCAGACGCTGAACCAGCTGCTGGTCGAGATGGACGGTTTCGAGGCGAATGAGGGCATCATCATCGTCGCGGCGACCAACCGCCCCGATGTGCTGGACCCCGCGCTGCTGCGTCCGGGCCGCTTCGACCGCCAGGTCGTGGTGCCGCGCCCCGATATCGAGGGCCGCGAGAAGATCCTGGCCGTCCACATGAAGAAGGTGCCGCTGGCGCCGGACGTCAATCCGCGCACCATTGCGCGCGGCACGCCGGGCTTTTCGGGCGCCGATCTCGCCAACCTCGTCAACGAAGCGGCGCTGATGGCTGCCCGTCGCGGCAAGCGTCTGGTCGCCATGGACGAGTTCGAGGCGGCCAAGGACAAGGTCATGATGGGCAGCGAGCGCCGCTCCATGGTCATGACCGACGATGAAAAGAAGATGACCGCCTATCATGAGGCGGGCCATGCCATCGTCGCGGTCCATGAGCCGGCGTCCGACCCGATCCACAAGGCGACGATCATCCCGCGCGGCCGTGCG
>DATEJA010000070.1:0-24798 GCA_035278405.1 Sphingobium sp.
TTGGTGACCGGCGTCTCGTCGATCCAGAAGGCATCGACGCTGACCCGCCGCACCGGCGCTTCCTCGGGATAGAAGCGGTCCGACCCCATCAGGAACGCGCCGCCTTCCACCCGGCGCATGCCGCGCGTGATCGGATCGTCGCTCACCATCATTGCCGTCTGCCTTTCTTGTCGGCGTCCCTTATAGAAGGGTCGCCCGCCCGACCGAAAGCCCCGCCCCGGAATTTAGCCATCGCCATGCCGCGCCAGCGCTGTATAGGGACATATATTACCACCAGCCAGGATGCTCCGATGCGTCGCCCTCTCCATCTGCTCTGCCTGCTGCTTGCCGCGCTGCTGGCGACGCCCGCTTCGGCGGGGGAGCGCGGGCCGCTCGTCCTGGCCGCCGCCAGCCTCCAGGAATCGCTGACCGCCGCCGCCGACGCCTGGACGGCCCGGGGCCATGCACGCCCCATCCTCTCCTTCGCCGCCTCCTCCGCGCTCGCCCGGCAGATCGAGGCGGGGGCGCCCGCCGACCTCTTCCTCTCCGCCGACGAACCCTGGATGGACGAAATCGTCGCCAAGGGGCTGGCCCGCCCGCGCACCCGCGCGACCTTCCTCACCAACCGGCTGGTGCTGATCGCGCCCGCCGACCAGAAGGCGGTGCTGGCGATCCGGCGCGGCTTCCCTCTGGCCCGCGCGCTCGGCGCCGGACGCCTCGCCATGGCCGATCCCGACAGCGTGCCGGCGGGCAGATATGGCAAGGCGGCCCTCACCGCGCTCGGCGTCTGGCCGGCTGTCGCCGGACGGGTCGCGGCGGCCGAAAATGTCCGCGCCGCCCTCGCCCTCGTCGAACGGCGGCAGGCGCCCTATGGCATCGTCTATGAAACCGACGCGCGCGCGTCGCCCGCCGTGCGGATCGTCGGCGTATTCCCCGCCGCCAGCCATCCGCCGATAGCCTATCCGCTCGCCCTGCTCGCCCGCTCGACCCACCGGGAGGCGGACGGCTTCCGCCGCTTCCTCCTGTCCCCGCCGGCGAAGGCCATTTTCCGCCGCTACGGCTTCGGCACGCGCTGACCGCCCGATGCTGAGCCCCGCCGACTGGGACATTGTCAGCCTGTCGCTGAAGGTCAGCCTGGCCGCCGTGCTGGCGACCCTGCCCTTCGCCTTCGCGATCGCCTGGGCGCTGGCGCGCGGGCGTTTCCCGGGGAAACTGCTGCTCGACGCGGCGGTGCATCTGCCGCTCGTCCTGCCGCCGGTGGTGATCGGCTGGATGCTGCTGCTCGCCTTCGGGCCCGCCGGCCCGGTGGGCGGCCTGCTGGAACGCTGGCTCGGCGTCAGCGTCATGTTCCGCTGGACCGGCGCGGCGATCGCGGCCGGCATCATGGCGCTGCCCTTGATGGTCCGCGCCATCCGCCTGTCGATCGAGGCGATCGACCATCGCATAGAGGATGCCGCCCGCACGCTCGGCGCCGGACCCGGCTGGTGCTTCCTCACCATCCTGCTGCCGCTCTCGCTACCCGGCATAGCCACCGCTTTCATTCTTGGTTTCGCGCGATCAATCGGCGAATTCGGCGCAACCATCACCTTCGTGTCGAACATCCCCGGCGAAACCCGCACCCTCTCGCTGGCGATCTACAGCGCGCTGCAGGTTCCGGGCAGCGACGCGGCGGTCTGGCGCCTCGCGCTCATCTCGATCGCCCTTTCGCTCGGCGCGCTCCTCCTGTCCGAAGCGTTGAGCCGCCGGATGCGCGCGGGACGGAGCGGCCATGTCCTTTGAGGTGGATGTCCGCAAGGCGATCGGCGACAGCCGGATCACCGCCCATTTCGCCGCCTCGGATGGGCTGACGGTGCTCTGGGGGCCGTCGGGCGCGGGCAAGACGTCGATACTCAACATGGTCGCCGGCCTCCTGCGCCCGGACGAGGGCCATGTCCGCGTCGACAGCGATACGCTGTTCGACGCCGCCGCCGGGGTCGACCTGCCCCCGCACCGCCGCCGCCTGGGCTATGTGTTTCAGGACGGGCGGCTCTTCCCCCATTTGCGGGTGCGGGCGAACCTGCTCTACGGCCATCGCCTCGCCGCGCCCGACGACCGCTGGATGACGCTGGAGGAAGTCGTCGCCTTCCTCGACATCGCGCCTTTGCTCGACCGCTGGCCGCGCTCCCTCTCCGGCGGCGAGGCGCAGCGCGTCGCGATCGGCCGCGCGCTCCTGTCGGGCGCGCGCGCGCTGCTGCTCGACGAGCCGCTCGCCTCGATCGATCCGGCGCGGCGCAGCGGCATCATCGACGTCATCCTGCGCATCCGCGACGATCTGCGGCTGCCGATGCTCTACGTCACCCATGACCCCGCCGAGGCCGATCGGGTCGGCACCCGGCGCGTCGACATCATCCCTTCAGCTCGATAGTCGCGACCAGGCCCCCGTCCTGCGCATTGGTGAGCTTCACCGACGCTTCGAAGGTCAACGCCAACGACCGCGCGATGGTCAGGCCGATGCCGGTTCCCGGCCTTCCCCCCGGCTGGCCGACCGCCCCGCGCGTGAACGGCTCGAACATCTTGTCCAGCTGGTCGGGCGGGATGCCCGGCCCCCGGTCGCGGACATGGATGAACAGCCGCCCGCCGTGACGCGTGCAGCCGACATCCGCGCTGCCGCCATATTTGATGGCATTGTTGACGAGGTTGGTGATGCAGCGGCTGAGCGCGGTCGGCTTGACCCGCGCCGTCCCGCCGCATCCGCCCACGAAGCGCAGCGGCGCGCCCAGGTCCTGCGCGTCCTCCACCATGCTGATCAGCAACGAATCGATATCGATGACCGACCATTCCTCCTGGCTCTCCGTGCTGGCGGCCAGGTCCAGCCCTTCGCGCACCAACGTCTGCATCGCCCGATGATCCTGCAGGAGCCGGGCGCGCAGTTCCTCATTTTCCACCAGTTCCAGCCGCAGCCGCAGCCGGGTGAGCGGCGTCTGCAGATCATGGCTGATCGCGGCAAGCAGCTGCGTCCGCTGGGCAAAGCCCGCCCGCACCCGCCGCTGCATCAGGTTGAAGGTCGACAGCGCCGCGCGCACCTCCTCCGGCCCCCGCTCGGGGATCTCCTCCGGGTCGAGCGACACGGAAAAGGCCTCCGCCGCATGTTCCAGCCGGCGCAGCGGCTTGGCGACCAGGCGCGCGACCACGATGGCAAGGCCGGCGGACGAGATCAGCACCAGCAGCAGGTAGAGCGGATTGGCGACCAGGCTCGGCGGCCGGGCGAGGCGCGGCAGGTTAAGCGCCATAGACCGGCGCGCGCCGCTATTGTCGGTGAAGCGCACGATCCAGCAGTCCGGACGCGGCGCGCCGATCAGCCCCGCCGCCCGGTTGGACGGATCATAATGGATCGCAGGAAAGCAGAAGCCCGCCGGCACCTGGCTCGCTTCGGGATTGGACGCCGGCCCGAACCGATCCTTGAGCGCGTGGGCCAGCAGCGGATCGGGATCGGCCACGGCGATGCCGGCCGGCGCGCTCGCCGCGCCCATGATCTGCTGCGACGCGAGCATCGCCTCGATCCGCTGCGGGTCGCGCTGCAGCCGGTGGGCGATGTCGTCGGCGCTCGCCACCACCCGCTGGATGCGCCACCGCTCGAAATCCCGGCTGCTGCTCTGCTCCGCCACGAACAGCGCGACGATCGCCGCCAGCGACATGCCCACCGTCAGCATCAGGAATATCTGTCCCGTCAGCGACCGGAAGAAAGTCCGCGCCCGGCGCAGCAGCGGCCCGATCATTCGTAGCTCACCGGCGCCGCGAGGACATAGCCCTCGCCCCTCACCGTCAGGATCAGCTCCTCGCCGCCCGGCAGCGTCGCCAGCTTCTGCCGCAGCCGGCTGACCTGCAGGTCGATCGATCGGTCGAACGCCGCCGTGGCGCGCCGCTCGGGCACCAGCGTCTCGCGCGACAGGACGATATTGGGCTCCTCGACGAAGCGCGACAGCAGGCGAAACTCGGCCGAGGACAGCATGACCAGCCGATCATCGTCGGCGATCAGCCGGCGCTGGAACAGGTCCAGCCGCCACGGCCCGAACCGCGCCAACCGCGCCCCCTCATTCCCCCTTTTCGGCCGCCCCTGGTCACCCGGCGCCCGGCGCAGCAGGTTGCGGATCCGCACCAGCAGCTCGCGCGGCTCGAACGGCTTGGTCAGATAATCGTCCGCGCCCAGTTCCAGGCCCAGCACCCGGTCGATCGCGCTGCCCCGCGCCGTCACCATGATGATCTGCACGTCATTGCCCCGCGCCCGCAATTCGCGGCATAGCGCCAGCCCGTCGCCATCGGGCAGGTTGAGGTCCAGCACAATGAGGTCGATCGGCTCGGCCGCCAGCGCCGCGTTCAGCTCGGCAAGGCTGCCGGCGGCGCTCACCTCATAATGGTCCTGGCGCAGCTGGCCGACGATCAGGTCCCGGATATCCTGGTCATCATCGACGACGATCAGGCGGGACGGGCGGGCGGGCGACAGGTCGGACATGCACGTTCTTCTATCGGCATGATCGGCAAAAGTCCGCCCCCGCCGCGCGGCTGATACATGCCGATACATTCTGATACGTCGGGAAATCAACTCGCTCTATGAAGTGACGCGCCAAGCGCCGAATAGGGGATGGTCGGCTCCCGTCGGCATGCTGCGGAACGTTGCACGGCCTGTCCGTCACGCTGGATGCGCTTCAGCGACGGGGCCGACCTTCACCCGGCGCTCCCCCTCCCCCTGCGCCGGGTGAAGTTTCCGCCCTGCTGACCTGTGAACGGACGCCTGAAGTCATGTCGCTGCGCCCTGCCTTGCTCCTGCCCATCCTGCTGCTTGCCGCCTGTGGCCATGGCAAGCCGCCGGAAAAGAAGCCGGTCGAAGTGGGCGTGGTGACGCTGGCGCCGCAGGATGTCACCGTGTCCACCGAACTGCCGGGCCGCACCGCCTCGACGATGATGTCCGAAGTGCGTCCCCAGGTCGCGGGCGTGGTGCAGAAGCGGCTTTTCACCGAAGGGGCCTATGTCCGCGCCGGCCAGCCGCTCTACCAGATCGACGCCTCCCTCTATCGCGCCTCGCGCGACGAGGCGCAGGCCGCGCTCGCCAATGCGCAGGCCAATGCGGCGGCGGCAGGCGCGAAGGCGCGGCGCTATCGCGCGCTCGGCGATACGGAGGCGGTGAGCGCGCAGGACCGCGACAATGCGATCGCCGCCGCGCGCCAGGCGGGCGCCGCCGTCCAGCAGGCCCGCGCCTCGCTCCAGACGGCGGGCATCAACCTCACCTTCACCCAGGTTCGCGCGCCGATCAGCGGGCGGATCGGCCGCTCGGCCGTCACCCCGGGCGCGCTCGTCACCGCGAACCAGACGACGCCGCTCGCCGTCATCCAGCAGCTTGATCCCATCTTCGTCGACATCACCCAGTCGAGCGCGCGCCTGCTGGCGCTCCGCCGCGCCCTGGCGGCGGGCCAGGCGCTACCCGCGAGCGCCGTCATCCGCCTGAAGCTCGACGACGGCACCGACTATCCGCTGGACGGCCGGATCGAATTCGCCGAGCCGATCGTCGATCCCAACAGCGGCACCGTCACGCTGCGCGCGCGCTTCCCCAATCCCGACAACCTGCTGCTGCCCGGCATGTTCGTCCGCGTCGTCGCGCCGCAGTCGGTCGTGCCGCGCGCCATCCTCGCCCCGCAACAGGGCATCAGCCGCGATCCCAAGGGCAATGCCACCGCGCTCGTCGTCAACCGCGCCAACAAGGTGGAGCGCCGCATCGTCACCGCCGGCCAGGCGATCGGCGACAAATGGCTGATCACCGCCGGGCTCAAGGCAGGCGACCGGCTGATCGTCGAAGGCACCGACAAGGTGCAGCCCGACGACAAGGTCCGTCCCGTTCCCGTCGCGCAGGGCAGGTAGAACGCCGCCATGCTCAGCCGCTTTTTCATCGAACGTCCGATCTTCGCCTGGGTCATCGCCATCGGCATCATGCTGGGCGGTCTCGGCGCGATGCTGACCCTGCCGATCGCCCAATATCCCGACATCGCGCCGCCCTCGGTCAATGTCAGCGCCAATTATCCCGGCGCCTCGGCCGACACGGTCGAAACCAGCGTCACCCAGGTCATCGAACAGCAGCTGACCGGCATTGACGGCCTCATGTATTTCTCCTCCTCGTCGACCGCCAACGGCCAGGCGCGGATCACCATCACCTTCAAGAAGGGCACCGACCCCGACACCGCGCAGGTGCAGGTGCAGAACAAGGTGCAGCAGGCGCTGAGCCGCCTGCCCAACGCGGTGCAGCAGCAGGGGTTGACCGTCACCAAGTCGCAGACCGACTTCCTGATGCTGGTCGGCCTTTACGACAGCACCAACACCGCGACCCAGACCGACATTTCGGACTATCTGGTCAATAATTTCCAGGACCCGATTTCCCGGCTGGACGGGATCGGCGCGGCCCAGATCTTCGGTTCGCAATATGCGATGCGCATCTGGCTCGACCCCTACAAGCTCGCGACCGTCAAGCTGATGCCGTCCGACGTCGAAAGCGCCATCCGCGCCCAGAATGTCGAAGTGTCGGCCGGCCAGATCGGCGCGGACCCGGCCCCTGCCGGCCAGCAGCTCAACGCCACGGTCAGGGCGCGGGCGCGCCTCCAGACGCCCGAACAGTTCCGCAACATCGTCGTCAAGACGCAGAGCGACGGATCGGTCATCCGCTTGTCCGACGTCGCCCGGGTGGAATTGGGCAATGAAAGCTACACCTCCTCGGCCCTGGTGAACGGCCATCCGGGGTCGGGCATCGCGCTGCAGCTCGCGCCCGGCGCCGACGCGCTCAAGACCGCCGAACTGGTCAAGGCGAAGGTCGCTGAACTCTCGACCCACCTGCCGCACGGCTATGCCACCACCTTCCCGCGCGACACGACCCCCTTCATCCGCCTGTCGGTGGAGGAAGTGGTCCAGACGCTGCTGGAAGCGGTCGGCCTGGTGGTGGTCGTGATGTTCGTCTTCCTCCAGAGCTGGCGCGCGACCGTGATCCCGGCGATCGCCGTGCCGGTGGTGCTGCTCGGCACCTTCGGCGTGCTGGCGCTGTTCGGCTATTCCATCAACACGCTGACCCTGTTCGGCATGGTGCTGTCGATCGGCCTGCTGGTCGACGATGCCATCGTCGTCGTCGAAAATGTCGAGCGGCTGATGCATGACGAGGGGCTGGACGCCCGCGCCGCGACCATCAAGTCGATGGGGGAGATCGGCAGCGCGCTGGTCGGCATCGCGCTCGTCCTGTCCGCCGTGCTGCTGCCCATGGCCTTTTTCGGTGGATCGACCGGCGTCATCTACCGCCAATTCTCGATCACCATCGTGTCGTCCATGCTGCTGTCGGTGCTGGTCGCGCTGGTGCTCTCGCCCGCGCTCTGCGCCACGCTGCTCAAGCCCGCGAGCGAGGAGCGGCGCCATCATGGCTGGGCCGGGCGCTTCAATCGCCGCTTCGAACGCGTGACGAGCGGCTATATGCGGCGCCTGGACGGCGTGATGCACCGGCGATCGCTCTTCTGGGGCGTCTATGTGGTGATCCTGGCGCTGCTGGCGCTGCTGTTCGTGCGCCTGCCCACCAGCTTCCTGCCGGTCGAGGACCAGGGGCAGATCATGGTGCAAATGACGCTGCCGGCCGGCGCCAAATCCTCCCGCACGGCCGAAGCCATTCGCAGCGTGCGCAACTATTTCCTCAATGACGAAGCCGACAATGTCACGGGCATCTTCACCGCCCAGGGGTTCAGCTTCGCCGGCCAGGGGGAAAATACCGCGCAGGGCTTCGTCAACCTCGCCCCCTGGGAGGACCGCAAGGGCAAGGCGAACAGCGCGACCGAAATCGCCAATCGCGCGACCAAGCAGCTGGCCGCTATCCGCGATGCCAAGGTGCTGGCGATGACGCCGCCCTCCATCCGGGGCCTTGGCCAGTCCAACGGCTTCACCTTCGAACTGCTGAACAGCAGCGGGCTCAGCCGCGAACGCTTCCTGGCACTCCGCAACCAGCTGCTCGCCGCTGCCGGGCAAAGCCCGCTGCTCGCCGGGGTGCGCGCCGCCACGCTGGAGGACACGCCCCAGCTCAAGGTCGACATCGACAGCGAAAAGCTCGCCGTGCTGGGCCTCAAGCAGAGCGACGTCGACGATGTCCTCAGCTCCGCCTGGGGCAGCACCTATGTCAACGACTTCGTCGATCGCGGCCGGGTGAAGCGCGTCTACATGCAGGCCGACGCGCCCTATCGCGCGCTCCCCACCGACATCGAAAACTGGCAGGTCCGCTCCGCCACCACGGGCGAGATGGTGCCCTTCTCGGCCTTTGCCACCACCCATTGGGAAATGGGCCCCACCACCGTGTCCCGCTTCAACGGCCAGTCCTCCTACGAAATTCAGGGCCAGTCCGCCCCCGGCGCCAGCTCGGGCGAGGCAATGGCCGAAATGGTCCGCCTGCAACAGCAGTTGCCGGAGGGGACCAGCTATGCCTGGAGCGGCCTGTCCTACCAGGAACAGCTGTCGGGTGGGCAGGCGCCGCTGCTCTACGCGCTCTCGATCCTGGTCGTGTTCCTCTGCCTCGCCGCGCTCTATGAAAGCTGGTCGATCCCGCTCGCGGTGCTGCTGGTCATCCCCCTGGGCCTGATCGGCGCGGTCCTGGCCGTCTGGGCGCGCGGGCTCGACAATAATATCTATTTCCAAGTCGGGCTGCTCACCACCATGGGCCTTGCCGCCAAGAATGCGATCCTGATCGTCGAATTCGCCGAACTCGCCTGGCTCCAGGGCAAGGATCCCTTCGCCGCCGCAACCGAGGCCGCGCGGCTGCGCTTCCGGCCCATCCTGATGACCTCGCTGGCCTTCATCGCCGGCGTCATCCCGCTCGCCATCGCCACCGGGGCGGGCGCGCAGAGCCGCGTCGCGATCGGCACCGCCGTGGTCGGCGGAATGCTGACGGCGACGCTGCTCGCCATCTTCTACGTGCCGCTCTTCTTCCTCACCATCATGCGCCTCTTCTCGCGCAAGGGCAGCGCGCCCGAAGCCAGCCCGGCGGAGGTGCCGGCATGAAGCGGCTCCTCCCCCTCGCCAGCCTGGTTGCGCTCACCGCCTGCAATCTCGCGCCCACCTATGTCCGCCCGGCAGCGCCCGTGCCCGCCAGCTGGCCGACCGGCCCCGCCTATCCCGCGCAGGGCGAGGCGAAGGCCGGCCTGCCCTGGACCAGCCTGGTTGGCGACCCGCGCCTGAACACGATCATCGAGCGCGCGCTCGCCAACAATCGCGACCTGCGCGTCACCCTCGCCAACGTCCTCGCCGCGCGCGCCCAATATCGCGTCCAGCGCGCCGCCCAGCTTCCGACCGTCACCGCCGAAGCCGGCGCCAGCATCGCGCGCCGCAATGGCGAGCGGCAGGACAGCTACAGCGCCGATGTCGGCTTCAGCGCGTTCGAGATCGACCTGTTCGGCCGCCTGCGCAACCTGAGCGAAGCCGCGCTGCAATCCTGGCTCGCGACGCAGGAGGGCGCCCGCTCGGCGCGTATCACCCTGGTCGCCGAAACCGCCAGCGCCTATGCGACGCTCGCCGCCGACCAGCAATTGCTCGCCCTGTCGCGCAATACGCTGGCAAGCGCGGAGCGGACGCTGTCGCTGACCCGGACGCTGAACGGCGTCGGCCTTTCGGGCAAGCTGGACGTGCATCAGGCCGAAACCGTCGTCGAACAGGCGCGGTCGGATGTCGCCGCCTCGATCACGCAGGTCGCGCAGGATCACAACGCGCTCGACCTCCTCGCCGGCGCGAGCGTCGAGGACGCGCTGCTGCCCGGCTCGCTCGACCAGCTGATGGCCTCGACCGCGCCGGTGCCCGCCGGCCTGTCGTCCGACGTGCTGCTCCAGCGTCCCGACGTGCTGGCGGCCGAACATGAGCTGATGGCCGCCAATGCCGATATCGGCGCGGCCCGCGCGGCGATGTTCCCGAAGATCAGCCTGACCGCCGCGATCGGCGTCGCCAGTTCCGCCCTGTCGTCCCTGTTCAGCGGCAACGCCTTCAGCTGGAGCGCCGCTCCTTCGGCGGGCCTTCCGATCTTCGGCGGCGGCGCCCGCGCCAATGTCGCCTACAGCAAGGCGCAGCGCGACGCCGCCCTCGCCCGCTATGAAGGGGCGATCCAGAGCGCCTTCCGCGAAGTGGCCGACGGCCTCGCCCGCGCCGGCACGATCGGCGACCAGCAGCGCGCCCAGCGCGCGCTCGTCCTGTCCAACCAGAAAGCCTATGCGCTGTCGGAACAACGCTACCGCGCCGGCATCGACCCCTTCCTCAACGCCCTGGTGGCGCAACGCTCGCTCTACGCCGCCCAGCGCAGCGCCATCGCGACGGACCTGGAACTGCTGCAGAACAGGGTGCTGCTCTACCGCGTCGTCGGCGCGGATTTCTAGGCCTCCGGCTCTAATGGTGTGAAGCGCACTATTCCCCGGCACAGGCCGAAGAAGGATCAATCAAGATGATCCCGCGCAGAGCGCCGATACCGCGTCGACGACACGCGGCGTGGAAAAGGGCTTGGGCAGGCGCGGCGTCTCTTCATAGCCCGGCGGCAGCGACCAGGCATCATAGCCGGTCAGGAACATGAAGGGCACATGCCCGGCGGCCAGCCGCTCGGCGATCGGAAAGGACATGGCGCCTTCCAGATTGACGTCCAATATCGCCGCGTCGAGCGCCTTGTCCGCCGCCAGGCTCAGCGCCTGGTTCAGCTCGCCCACCGGGCCGACGACAACGGCCCCCTCGGCATGCAAGGCGCGCTGAAGGTCGGAGGCGATGAAATATTCGTCCTCGACGATCAAGATCCGTTTACCGGCAAGCTGTCCGACCATGACTCGCTCCTCCGCCGCGTCAATGCTGCAGAATAGGCGCTCCTGCCTTGGTCGGCCTTAATCCAGATCAAGAGATCGAAAGTCAGGCCGCCGTCTCGACCTGCGCGATCAACGCCAGCACCTCTGGCGCATGCTCCTTCCGGCAGATCAGCAGGTCGGGCAGATAGACATCGCTCTGGTTGTAGATCAACGGCGACCCGTCGATGCGCGAACAATGGAGGCCGTGCGCCTGGGCGACCGCGACCGGGGCCAAACTGTCCCATTCATATTGGCCACCCGAATGGAGATAGATGTCGGCCTGCCCCAGGATCAGCGCCATCGCCTTGGCGCCGGCCGATCCCATCGGCACCAGTTCGGCGCCCAATGCCTCGGCCACCGCGACAGCTTCCTTTGCCGGGCGGGTGCGGCTGATCACCATACGCAGCTTTTCGGGCGCCGGCGGCAGGGGGCGGGGCTGGTCGGAACGCAGCACGGTGCCCGCGCCGGTTCCGGTCAGGTCCAGCCCGGGCAGCGCCACCGCGCCGATCGCCGGCTGGCCGTCGATGGCAAGGCCGACATGCACCGCCCAGTCGACCCGCTCCTCGCCATATTCGCGCGTGCCGTCGACCGGGTCGACGATCCACACGCGACTCTTGGCGAGCCGCTCTTCATTGTCCTTCTCCTCCTCCGACAGCAGCCCATCCTCGGGCCGCTGTTCGCGCAGGGCATGGACCAGGAACTGGTTGGCGGTCTGGTCGCCCGCCTTGCCCAGCGACTTGGCCCCGAACATGCCGCTTTCGCGCACCGCGATCAGGATGCGGCCCGCCACTTCGGCGAGATGCGCGGCGAGGTCCGCGTCGTTCAGGGCAGCTTTGTCGATCGCCGGGCTCATGGGATGATCCTCTTCACGATTTCATCGGCGGCCTCATCGGCACTCATGGCGGTGGTGTCGATGCGAATCTCGGGGTCCTGCGGCGCTTCATAGGGGCTGTCGATGCCTGTGAAATTCTTGAGTTCACCCGACCGCGCCTTCTTGTAGAGGCCCTTGACGTCGCGCGCCTCGGCATCGGCGAGCGGGGTGTCGATATGCACCTCGATGAACTCGCCCGGCTGCATCATCTGCCGCACCATCTCGCGCTCCGCCCGGAATGGCGAGATGAAGGCGGTGATGACGATCAGGCCCGCATCGGTCATCAGCTTGGCGACCTCGCCCACGCGGCGGATATTTTCGACGCGATCGGCATCGGTGAAGCCCAGATCCTTGTTGAGGCCATGGCGCACATTGTCGCCGTCGAGCAGGAAGGTATGGCGGTTCATCCGCGCCAGCTTCTTTTCGACGAGGTTCGCGATGGTCGACTTGCCCGCACCAGAGAGCCCCGTGAACCACAGCACGGCGGGCTTCTGGTTCTTGAGGCCCGCATGGAATTCGCGGGTGACGTCGGTCGCCTGCCAATGGACATTCTGCGCCCGCCGCAGCGAGAAGTGCAGCATGCCCGCCGCGACGGTCGCGTTGGTCAGCTTGTCGATCAGGATGAAGCCGCCCAGCGTCCGGTTCGCTTCATAGGGTTCGAACACGATCTGCTTGTCGGTCGACAGGTTGGCGACGCCGATGGCGTTGAGGTCCAGCGTCTTCGCCGCCAGATGCTCCATCGTGTTGACATTGACCTGATATTTGGGGTGCTGGACGGTCGCGGTCACGGTCTGGGTGCCGATCTTCAGCCAATAGGGACGGCCCGGCAGCATTTCCTCGTCCGCCATCCAGACGATGGTGGCTTCGAACTGGTCGGCGGCCTGGGGCGGATTGTCGGCCAGCGCGATCACGTCGCCGCGCGAACAGTCGATCTCGTCGGCAAAGCAGATCGTCACCGACTGGCCCGCGACCGCCTGGTCGAGGTCGCCATCCAGCGTCACGATCCGCGTCACCGTGCTGGTCTTGCCCGAAGGCAGCACCCGCACGGCATCGCCCGGCTTCACCGTGCCGGTGGCGATCAGCCCGGAAAAGCCGCGAAAGTCCAGGTTCGGGCGGTTGACCCACTGCACCGGCATGCGGAAAGGCTTGTCGGCGTCGGTCGCGCTGTTCACCTCGACCGTTTCGAGATGCTCCATCAGCGTGACGCCGCGATACCAGGGGGTATTGTCGCTCAGGCCCGTGATATTGTCGCCCTTGAAGCCCGAAATCGGGATCGGGGTGAAGGCCTGGATGCCGATGCCGCGCGCGAATTCGGCATAATCCTTGACGATGCCGTCGAACACCGCCTGGTCATAGTCGACCAGGTCCATCTTGTTCACGGCCAGCACGATGTTGCGGATGCCGATCAGGTGCGCGAGATAGCTGTGCCGCCGCGTCTGCGTCAGCACGCCCTTGCGCGCATCGATCAGGATGACGGCGAGGTCGGCGGTCGACGCGCCGGTCACCATGTTGCGCGTATATTGCTCATGACCGGGCGTGTCGGCGACGATGAACTTGCGCTTTTCCGTCGCGAAGAAGCGATAGGCGACGTCGATGGTGATGCCCTGCTCGCGTTCGGCGGCAAGGCCGTCGACCAGCAGCGCGAAGTCGATCTCCTGCCCCTGCGTGCCGACCTTCTTGCTGTCCGCCTCCAGCGCCGCGAGCTGATCCTCGAAGATCATCTTGCTGTCATAGAGCAGGCGGCCGATCAGCGTCGACTTGCCGTCGTCCACCGACCCGCAGGTGATGAAGCGCAGCATCGTCTTGTGCTGATGCACTTCGAGATACTGGTCGATATCCTCGGCGATGAGCGCGTCGGTCTTGTAGATGGGGTCGGCGAGCGTGTCGGTCATGTCATCTGTCCCGCGAAATCTATTTCCGTCATGCCAGCGAAGGCTGGCATCTCGTTGATCTGGGTCGAAGGGTTCTGTCGAGGAGAAGGTCTGCCAAAAGGCGCGAGATCCCGGCTTTCACTGGGATGACGGCGCGGGGCAACGGCTCTCCTCAGAAATACCCTTCCTGCTTCTTCTTCTCCATGCCGGCGCCGCCCGCATCCTTGTCGATCGCGCGGCCCTGGCGTTCCGAGGTCGTGGTCAGCAGCGTCTCCTGGATTACCTCCGGCAGCGTCTTTGCCTCGCTCTCCACCGCCCCGGTCAAGGGATAGCAGCCCAGGGTCCGGAAGCGGATCGACCGCATCACCGGCGTCTCGCCCTCCTTCAGCGGGAAGCGTTCGTCGTCCACCATCAGCAGCATGCCGTCGCGCTCCACGGTCGGGCGATCCTGCGCGAAATAGAGCGGCACGATCGGCACGTCATTCAGATGGATATATTGCCAGATATCCAGCTCGGTCCAGTTGCTGATCGGGAAGACGCGGATGCTCTCGCCCTTGTTCTTGCGAGCATTGTAGAGGTTCCACAGCTCCGGCCGCTGGTTCTTGGGGTCCCAGCCATGGCTGGCCGTGCGGAAGGAAAAGATGCGCTCCTTGGCCCGGCTCTTTTCCTCGTCGCGCCGCGCGCCGCCGAACGCCGCGTCGAAGCCATAAAGGTCGAGCGCCTGCTTCAGCCCTTCCGTCTTCCACATGTCGGTGTGGAGCGGGCCATGGTCGAACGGGTTGATGCCCCGCTCCTTGGCCTCCGGATTCTGATAGACCAGCAATTCCATGCCGCTCTCGCGCGCCATGCGGTCGCGCAGGTCGTACATCGCCTTGAACTTCCAGGTCGTGTCGACATGCAACAGCGGAAAGGGCGGCGGCGAGGGGTAGAAGGCCTTGCGCGCCAGATGCAGCATCACCGCGCTGTCCTTGCCCACCGAATAGAGCATCACCGGCTTCTCGGCCTCGGCGACGACCTCGCGCATGATGTGGATCGCCTCGGCCTCCAACCGCTCCAGATGCGTAAGATGTCTTGCGGTCGCGGTCATTGGCGACTCCTTTCCAGTCGATTTGTCTCGTGCCTCGCCTCATAATGGAGGTGACAGCGCCCCTCACCCCCCATATGGGGGTGAAATGCAACTGACCGGCGTCGACGAAACCGATTTGCTGCTTCCCCTCTATGCCGGCGTGCACGACCAGGCGGAGTGGAAGACCTTCCTGATGCGCGTCCAGCGCCGCACCGACGCCGATTATGCCTCGCTCATCTTCGCCCAGGGCGACACGCCGATCCATCTGTCGAAGGAGGTGTTTGCCGGGCGCAACCTGCGCGAAGAAGCGCGCGCCCTGGGCGTGGAGAGCCTCTACGACATGGGCCGCCTTCCCTATGACCGGCTGCGGCCCGGGCGCGTCTATCATATGGCCGAATTCACCTCGATCGACGCCCAGTCCCGCGCATTTCACGAGAATTACAACCGGCAAATGGGGCTCAGCGACGAGCGCATCGTCCGGATCAAGGAGCAGGAGGGCACCAGCGCCTGGCTGATGCTCGCCCGCAACCAGGGCGTGTTCAGCGCAGCGGACAGCGCCCTGCTGGCCGCCGTCGCGCCCCATGTCGCGGTGGCGCTGCGCAGCTTCGTCCTGTCCGAACGCGACCGCATCCGCGCGGCGGCGAGCAGCGACGGCCTCAGCCGGGCGGGCGTAGGCTGGATCGCGCTGGGCCGCGACGCCCGCATCATCGATCTCGATCCGAAGCTTGCTCCCCTGCTGCGCGACATCAGCGGAGCGACCGCGCTGGTGGGCGACCGGCTGCATGTCGACAGCCCCGCCGCCCGCGACGCGCTGCTGCAGGCCGCCGCGACCTTCGCCGCCCATCCCGACGCCCTGCCGCGCGCGCTCACCCTGCGCGAGGAGCCGAGGCTGGAGGCCTTGCTGGTCCCCATGGCCGAACGCGCCGAAGCCACGCTCGCCGTGCCGGTCATGCTCGCCTTCTGCCGGGTCGCGCGGCCCGCCGATCATGACCGCAAGGCGGTGCTGCACGAACTGTTCGGCCTCTCCGCGCGCGAAGCCGAACTCGCGCTGGCTATGAGCGAGGGCCAGTCCATCGGCGAGGCTGCCGCCGCCATGGGCCTGACGAACGAGACCGCGCGCGGCTATTCCAAGAATATCTACGCCAAGATGGGCGTGCGCGGCCAGGCGGAACTGGTCCGGCAGATCTTCATGAGCAGCGCCGCCCTCGCCTGAAAGGGCGGCGCGCCAACAAAAAAAGCGCACTTAAGACGGGTTGCTGATCCCCAGACCAAGCCGCTCAGTGCAGCCCCGACCCCCCGGCCAGTTCCTTGGCGATCGACCCCACCATGTCCTTGGCATCGCCGAACAGCATCTGCGTATTGCTGTTATAATAGATCGGATTGTCGATCCCGGCGAAGCCCGCGTTCATCGACCGCTTGATGACGAACACCGACTTGGCGCGATCGGCCTCGATGATCGGCATGCCCGCGATCGCGCTTTGCGGATCGTCGCGCGCCGACGGGTTCACCGTGTCATTCGCGCCGATGATCACCGCCACGTCGGCCTGCGGCAGTTCGGGGTTGATGTCGTCCAGGTCGACCAGCTGCTCATAGGGCACATTGGCCTCGGCCAGCAGCACGTTCATATGGCCGGGCATGCGCCCCGCCACCGGATGGATCGCGAACTTCACGTCCACGCCCTTCTTGGTGAGCGCCTGATACAGTTCGCTGACCTTGTGCTGCGCCTGCGCCACGGCCATGCCATAGCCCGGAATGATGACGACGCTGCTGGCATTTTCCAGCTGCATCGCCGCTTCCTCGGCCGAGGCGGAACGGACGACGCGGTCGTCCTTACCCCCCGCCGCGCCCGCGACCACCTTGCCGAAGCCGCCGAACATGACGTTCGCGAAGCTGCGGTTCATCGCCCGGCACATGATCACCGCCAGGATGAAGCCCGACGCACCGTCCAGTGCGCCCGCCACGATCAGCAGCTTGTTGCCGAGCGCAAAGCCCATCGCACTCGCGGCCAGACCCGCATAGCTGTTCAAGAGCGCGATCACGGTCGGCATGTCCGCCCCGCCGATCGGGATCACCAGCAATATGCCGAACAGCAGCGCCAGCGCGACAAAGGCGGGGAAGAGGAAGGTCCGGGTCGGATCCAGCGCGATCAGCACCGCGATCACCACCGCCGCCAGCGCCACGCCGCCATTGATGATCCGCTGCCCGGGGAAGGACACCGGCCGGCTGCCCATGATCTCCTGCAGCTTGGCAAAGGCGATGACCGACGCGGTGCAGGTCAGGAAACCCAGTGCCATTTCGAACATCAGCGCCCACATCACGAAGCCGCCCGCATATTCGGCATGGGCATGCTTGTAATATTCGGCCGCGCCGATCAGGCCCACGGCGAGCGCGCCGAAAGCGTGCGACATGGCGGTCCGTTGCGGGATCGCCGTCATCGGCATCAGGAGCGCCATGGGGATACCCACCGCCGCGCCGGCGATCATCGCGATGATGATCAGATTATAGTCGACCATCCCATGATGCACGAGCGCACCGATGATCGCGATGACCATGCCGATTTCGCCCGCGCGCACGCCGCGCCGGGCGGTGGAAGGGTGGCTCATCCACATCAGCGACAGGATGAACAGGGTCGATGCGGCGATCGCCGCGAAAGGAACGAAGGCGTCCATCGGTTACTTCCCCCGCGGCTTGAACATCTTGAGCATGCGGTCGGTGATCATGAAGCCACTGACCAGGTTCACGGTCGCGCAGAACACCGCGACAAAGCCCAGCGTCTTGGCCAGCGGGGTCGCTCCCTCCTCGCCGGTGATGGTGATGGCGCCCACGATCACCACGGCCGCGATCGCATTGGTCAGCGACATCAGCGGCGAATGGAGCAGCGGCGACACCTTCTTGATCAGCTGGAAGCCCACAAAGGCCGCCAGGATGAAGACGAACAGATAATCTGGGTTGAAAGCGCTCACGGTCTATATCCCCTGTTCAGGACCAGCGACCCGGTCGGCGGCCGGTTCCTCCCCGAAGTCCCCCTGTGCCCGAGCCCCTCGCTCGCGCACCATCGCTGGCTCCCATTAATCCCCTCCACGATATATTGCTGCCCCATATTGATCCGATTGGCCACAGGCAAGGCGAACAAAGCCAAAAATCCCCAAGCCGACCGCGCAAGAAAATTGCTCCCGCTCCTTGCACGCGGCATACAGCCGCAACCGATGTGCAGCGCACCATAGCGGCAAGTGCCGCGCTTTGCTACTCCAATTCTATACCACCGTGCAATTTATGGCGAAGAAGCGAGCCGATCCGCCTGTTGGCAGCCGCCCTTCAGCCACAAGGGCAGGCCGGCCGCCACGAACGCCACGCTGTCGCACGCGGCCGCGACCTGCTGGTTCAGCCACCCCGCCTCGTCGCGAAAACGGCGGGCCAGCGCATTGTCGGGGACGATCGACAGCCCGACCTCATTGGCGACCAGCGCGATTGGCACCGCGCAATCGGCGATCGCTTCGATCAGGGCGGCGCGCCACCGCCCGATATCCTCGTCGGCGAGCAGCAGGTTCGACAGCCACAGCGTCAGGCAGTCGACCAGAATCGCGTCGACCTGCCCGGCCGCCGCCGCGATCGCGCCGGGCAGATCGACCGGCGCTTCCACCGTTCGCCAGCGCGGTCCCCGGTCGGCCTGGTGAAGGCTGATCCGATCCGCCATTTCCGCGTCGAAAGCCTGCGCAGTCGCGATATAGGCCAGCCGCCCCGGCACCGCTTCGACATGGGCCTGCGCGCAGCGGCTCTTGCCCGACCGCGCGCCTCCCAGCACCAGAAGCCTGGCCAGCCCGCTCATCCGCGCGCTCCTTCGACCAGCGCCGTCATCAGCCACAACAACGCGCACGCCCGCCCATAGATCAGCAGCGCCGCGGCGACATCCGCCGCGCCGGCATCACGCCCTTCGCCCCCGATCCACGCCTTGTCATGCCGCACCCCGTCATAATGGACAGGCCCGGCCAGCCGGACCCGCAGGGCGCCCGCCATCGCCGCCTCGGGCCAACCCGCATTGGGCGAGGCGTGGCGGCCATGGTCGCGCCACAACACCCGCCAGCCGCTGATGCCCGCCAGGCAGAGCAGCAGTCCCGCGAGCCGCGCCGGCACCAGGTTGAGCAGATCGTCGAACCGCGCCGCCGCCCAGCCATAGGCGGCGAACGGCTCCTCCTTGTGCCCGATCAGGCTGTCGGCCGTGTTCACCGCCTTATAGGCCCAGATGCCCGGCAGGCCCGCGACCAGCAGCCAGAACAGCGGCGCCACGACCCCGTCGCAGAAGCTTTCGGCCAGGCTTTCGATCGCCGCGCGCGCCACGCCCTGCTCGTCCAGCACGCCCGTATCCCGGCCGACGATATGACCGACGGCCCGCCGCGCGCCCGCCAGATCGCCGTCCAGTAGCGTGACCGCCACCGGCCGCACATGATCATGCAGGCTGCGCTGCGCCAGGGCCGGCCAGGCCGCGATCGCCAGCCCGATCCAGGCCCAGCGCCCCATCAGCAGCCGCACCGCCTGCTCCACCGCCCAGCCCGCGCCGGCGGCCACCGCCAGCAACAGCAGCAGCGTCGCGACGCCACCCCAGCGCCGCCGCCCCTCGTCCCGAAGCGGCCGATTCCAGCGCCGCTCGCACCATTGGATCAGCCGCGCAAAGCCGCCCACCGGATGCCCCACCCGCGCATGAAGCCCGGCCGGCCATCCCAGCGCCGCGTCGATCGCCAGCGCGCCCAGGGCCATCGCTTCAACCATCGCCCAGCGCCCGGTCGAGCCGCGCCATCGCCGCCTCGTCGCCGGGCAGACCCAGCCGCAGCCAACCCGCCTGCTCCTCGAACGGTCGGGTCAGGATCGCGCGCCGCGCCAGCCGATCGAACAGCCCTGCCGCGTCCACTCCCGTCAGCAGCCGGAACAGCGGACAGGCGCCCTGCCCCTCCAGCCCATGCCGCGCCAGCAGCGAATCCAGCCGCGCCGCCCGGTCCCGCAGCGACGCGATCGTCGCCTCGACCCATGCCGAATCGCGATAGGCTGCGGCGCCAAAGGCCAGCGCCGCCGCCGACACCGGCCAGTCCCCCAGCAAGCGCCGACAGGCGGCGACGATCGACGGCGGCCCCAGGACAAAGCCCAGCCGCACCCCCGCCAGCCCGAAAAATTTGCCGAAGGAGCGCAAGACGACCAGCCGCCGATTCTCCGTCACCTCCGCCGCGACGCTGTTTGCGGGCAGGCAGTCGGCAAAGGCTTCGTCGACGACCAGCCAGCCGCCGCCGCGCTCCTGCCGCGCCAGCAGTTCGCGCATCCGCGCCCGGCTGAACAGGCGGCCGTCGGGATTGTTGGGATTGGCCAGCAGCAGCGTCGATCCGGCCGGCGCTTCCTCCGGCGCGCGCGACGGCACGGCGCCGGCGAAGATCGCCTCATGGGTGCGATAGCAAGGCGTCAGATGACAGGCGGCGCCCTCGACCAGCCGGCCGACGATCCGCAGCCCGATCTCGCTCCCCGGCACGGCACAGACGAACGGCGCCGCCACCCCGAAATGGCGCGCGGCGGCGCTCTCCAGATCGGCGAGCGCGCCTGGATCGGGCAGCGCCCGCCAGTCCGGCGCGATCGTCTCGGCGCCCGGCCAGGGCACGGGATTGATGCCGGTGGACAGGTCGATCCATGGCTCGCCCGCATCGCCATACAGCGCCCGCGCCTCGGCCAACCGGCCGCCATGCCAGCGGAAAGCCTCGCTCATCGCGCCAGCACCAGGGCGGCGAGCAGGCCGCTTTCGATCAGTTCGATGCCCGCGCCATGCCCATCGCCGGAAATCCCGCCGATCCGCGCGCGCAGCCACCAGCCCCAGAGCGGCACCAGCGCGAAGACGGCCAGCAGCGCCGGCTGCCAAAGGCCGAGCCCCAGCGCCACGCCGCCCCAGGCCAGCAGGTGCCAGGGCGCCAATCCGGCGCGAAACCGGCTCGCCAGCCCCTCATGCAGCGGCGGTAGCGCCAGCGTCCAGGCGAGTGGCCCGATCCGTGCCACCAGCGTCACCGCGATCAGGCTCCCGACCGGCACCGATCCCAGCGCCAGCCGCAACAGCAGCAGCTTTGTCAGCAATTGCAGCACGATCGCGGTCACGCCGAAGCTGCCGATATGCGGATCGGCCATCACCGCCGACAGCCTCGCCCGGGCGCCATGCGCGGCGCCTGCCGCATCGGCCATGTCGCCCAGCCCATCCAAATGCAGCGCGCCCGTCACCGCCACCCAGGCGAGCAGGCCGCACAGTGCCCCCGCCCAGGGGTCGACCCGCGCGCCCAGCGAAACCGCGCCCGCGACGACGCCGCCTACCAGCAGCCCGGCCGCCGGAAACCAGCGGATGGCGGCGGCGAAGCCGGCTTCATCCGCCCGCACCTGCGGCAGGGGCAGCCGCGTCATCAGCTGCAATGCCAGCACCAGCGCCCTCATGTCACCAGGCCCGTGATCTGCGCGCTCGGCCGCTCGCCCGGCCAGACGCGCAGGCTGACCAGCGCGCCATAAGGCAGGTCGATCGCCCAGCCCTGCCGATGCGTGAGCCCGCACAGCGCCGCCAGCCCCGCCCGCATCGCGCCTGCATGGCTGAGGATCAGCGTCGGCCCGGCAATCTCTCCGATCGCCGCCGCGACCCGCGCGCACAGCGCCGACCAGCACTCTCCCGCCGGCGGCGGCGATCCGTCCGGATCATCCCAGAAGCGCGCCAGCGCCTCCTGCGGCAAGGCGGCCGGGTCCGCGCCCTCCCACGCGCCGAAATGTAGCTCCCGCCAGCGCGGATCGGCCTGGTGCGTCACCCCCCGCTCCGCCGCGACGATCGCGCCGGGCGCAAGCGCGCGCGCCAGATCGGACGTCACCACCCGCGCGAAATCCAGGCCGCGCGCCCGTTCCACGCATGTCTCCATGCCGGCGGGCTCGGGCGGCGCGTCGAGATGGCCGAGCAATCGCCCCGCCATTTCCGGCGCGCCGTGCCGCATCAGGAAGAGGGGGAAGGGCGTCACAGCGCCCCTGCCACCGCCGCCTCGGCAAAGGTCGCCATCTCCCCGTGCGCGGCCAGCGCCGCTCGCACGATCTGCGCCGCGACCGCCGCGCCGCTCGCTTCCCCCAGCCGCATGTCCAAGGCCAGGAGCGGCCGCAAACCCAGCGCGGCGAGCAACCGCTGATGCCCCGCCTCCGCCGACACATGGGCGGCCAGGCAATGCGCCGTCATCGCGTCATTGTCGCGCCACAGCGGCACCATCGCCGCGCCCGCGATGAACCCGTCGAGCAACATCGGCACGCGCAGCTGCCGCGCCGCCAGCATCGCGCCCGCCATCGCGGCAATCTCCCGCCCGCCCAGCCGCCGCAGGCTTTCGAACGCGCTGTCGCATTGCGCCCCATGACGCGCGATCGCCAGAGCCACCACCTCGGCCTTGCGCGCGACGCCGGCATCGTCCACCCCGGTGCCGCGCCCGACCCAGTCGACCGGCGCCCCGCCCAGCAGCTGGGCGCAGAGCGCGGCGGCGGCGGTCGTGTTGCCGATCCCCATCTCGCCCACGATCATCAGGTCGCAGTCCGCGCTCACCGTCGCCGCGCCCGCGTTGATCGCGTCCAGGCACTCCTGCTCGCTCATCGCTGGCCCATCGCAAAAGTCGGCGGTCGGCCGGTCGAGGTCGATCGGCACCACCACCAGTTCCGCGCCGCAGGCCCGCGCCAGCGCGTTGATCGCCGCGCCGCCGCCCTGGAAATTCGCGACCATCTGTGCCGTCACCGCCGAGGGGAAGGCGCTGACCCCGCGCGCCGTCACGCCATGGTTGCCGGCGAACACCGCGATCCGCACCCGCTCGGCGCGCGGTCGCTCCCGCCCCTGCCAGCCGGCCATGAACAGCGCGATCTCCTCCAGCCGCCCCAGCGATCCCGCCGGCTTGGTCAGCACCGCCTGCCGCGCCGCCGCCGCCTCGACCGCCCCGGCGTGCGCTTCGGGCAAGCTCGCCAGCGCCGCTGCGAAGGCGGCCTCGTTCGCATAGCGGATCATGTGCAGACAAAGCCCTCGGGCGGCACGCGCACGATGAAATGGCCCTTCACCCCCGCCGGCCAGTCGGCGTAGCGCACCACGCCTTCCTCGCTCGCCGCGTGGCGCAGCGCATAGTCCAGGATCGCGCGCGCCGCCGCCTCGTCGGGGGCGAAGTCGCCCAGCACATAACCGACCTTGCCCGGCCCGCGCACATGGATGGTGCAATGGCGCTGGCAGGCGAAGAGGCAGGGCATTTCCTCGACCGCGATGCCCTCGAAGCCGGGCTCTGCCGCCTGCGCCTCGCGCAGCGCCTGCGCCAGCAGCGCGCCGCCGCGCCGCCCCTCTTCATCCTCCCGCTGCTCGGCGGAAAGCCGGCAGGTCGAACAGACCACCACCGACGCTGCGGCAGGCACCGGCCGCAGCATCAGCGGCGCCTTCCCATGACCGGGCACATATGAAACGTCATCCTTGGCTCCGCCTCCGACACAAGCAGCCCTGTCGGTCGGACAGCGCGGGCGACGCAGGCAAGACCGCGTCCCCCGCGCGGCCAGGCCGGCAAGGCAATCATTGTCGCTCGGCGAGGGATGACCCCGTTCGCCCGGCACACCCTGTCCGGTCGAAGAACGACTGCGTCAGGCAGGTCTCCTGGCTTGCGGGTCAGTGCGCCCGGCCGCCTTCTCGGGAATATCCCAATGGCATATCTGGCCGATCCGCTCTCCGCTCACAGTTGCAGGGGCAGCGCGGGTCCTTCCCCCGACTTCCCTTTTCATCCCCATCACGGGGAACCTGTCGCGACGGCGCTGATAATCCGCTGCCGCCTTGGCCGCAAGCGCTAGATGGCGCCGTGCCAATGTGTATGCTGCCCCTGCGCAACCACGGAGCAGCCGCATGAGCCACACCGCCGATCAGCCCTGGTGGAAGGGCGCCGTCATTTACCAGATCTATCCGCGCAGCTTCCAGGATTCAAACGGCGACGGCATCGGCGACCTCCCGGGCATCACCCGGCGGCTCGACCATATCGCGCGGCTGGGCGCCGACGCCATCTGGATCTCGCCCTTCTTCACCTCGCCGATGCGCGACTTTGGCTATGACATCGCCGATTATTGCGGCGTCGACCCGATCTTCGGCACGCTCGCCGATTTCGACGCGCTGGTCGCCCGGGCCCATGAGCTTGGCCTCAAGGTTACGATCGACCAGGTCTATGCCCACACGTCTGACCTGCACGACTGGTTCGCCCAAAGCCGGCAAGACCGCGCCAATCCGAAGGCCGACTGGTATGTCTGGGCCGATCCCAAGGCCGACGGCACCCCGCCCTGCAACTGGCAGTCGGTCTTCGGCGGCCCGGCCTGGACCTGGGACGCGCGCCGCCGCCAATATTATATGCACCAGTTCCTTGCCAGCCAGCCGCAGCTCAACGTCCACAAGCCGCAAGTGCAGGACGCGCTGCTCGACGCCATGCGCTTCTGGCTCGACCGGGGCGTCGACGGCTTCCGCCTCGACGCGCTCAACCATGCGATGCATGACCCGCGCCTGCGCGACAATCCGCCCGCGCCCGCCGACGGCAAGCCGCGCACCCGCCCCTTCGACTATCAGATCCGCCGCTACAACCAGTCCCACCCCGATGTCGTCGGCTTTGTCGAGCGCATCCGCGCGCTCTGCGACCGCTATGGCGCCATCTTCACCATGGCCGAAGTCGGCGGCAACCGCGCGGAAGAGGAGATGAAGGCCTATACCGCCGGGGACAAGCGCCTCAACAGCGCCTATGGCTTCGACTTCCTCTATGCCGATGCGCTGACGCCCGCGCTGGTCGCCGAGACGGTGGCGCGCTGGCCCGACGCGCCGGACATGGGCTGGCCCAGCTGGGCGTTCGAGAATCACGACGCCCCTCGCGCCCTGTCCCGCTGGTGCGCGGAGGAGCATCGCCCCGCCTTCGCCCGCCTCAAGATGATGCTGCTGGTCGCCCTGCGCGGCAACGCCATCCTCTACCAGGGCGAGGAGTTGGGGCTGACCCAGGTCGACATCCCCTTCGAACGGCTGCAGGACCCCGAAGCCATCGCCAACTGGCCGCTCACCCTGTCGCGCGACGGCGCCCGCACGCCGCTCCCCTGGGAAGCGACCGCCAGCGAGGCGGGCTTTTCCACCGCCTTGCCCTGGCTCCCGCT
>DATEJA010000071.1:0-2208 GCA_035278405.1 Sphingobium sp.
AATCGTCAGGCCCAGCATGTCCATCGGCGGCAGGACGACTTCGAACGGCTGGACGCCGCATACCGTTGTCAGACCTTCGCCAAGCGGCCGGCCGTTCAGGCGCCCCTCCCCCTGCATGTTCGACAGAAAGACGAAGATGTGTCTTTCCCGCTCACCGCAGCCCGACATGCTCAAGATCGTTTGGCAGCTGCAGCTCCGCAACATCAGGCCGGGCAGGAACAGGTCCTGGCATTCTCCCTGACCGGACGCGGGCGCCAGCTGGATATATTCCATCGCCCAACCCGGGGGTGGCGGGACCACGCCCGAATGACTGAGTCGTTCGACGTGATCCGATCCCGAAGTCACGCTGCCGGTCCACATCCTCGCCTCCCTTCAGTCTTGCCGTTTCCCAAAAACCGATAATGAATCGCTGTGCGCCTGGGGATTTGTCCCGATTATAATTTCCCTTCGATCCGAACAAATCCCCTCACGCTCTAAAAGCCGTCGGGAACCTTGAACCCACCGATCTCCCGCTCGACGAGCGAGGCGAAGCGAATGGGCGTGCGGTCCTCCCTGGCGGGCCCGATGATCTGCAGGCCGACGGGCATGCCGTCGACAAAACGCCCGGTGGGAACGGCGGTCGACGGCAGGTCGGCGACGGTCGCGACGGACGGCCACTGGAGATTGTCCATATAGGGACGGGCGACGCCATTGATAAACATCTCGCGATGCTCATGGGCGTCGATCGGGTCCGAATGCTCATTCCCCCGCCGGTCGTGCGGATAGGCCACCGTGGGGAAAGTCGGGCAGATCAGCACGTCATAGCTGGTGAAGAATTCCGCCCAGGACCGCATCAGGGCCCGACGTCGTTCGGTCAGATGGAGATATTCAAAGTGCCGCATCCGCATGGCCCGCAGCACATAGGCCGGGTAGGAGCTGTCGTCGGGCGAAAGGGCGTCCGCCTTGCGAAGAGCCGCCTCTGCCGCTTCGGGCGGCTGGCCTAACGCGGTCAACTGGAACAGGGTCAGCAGGTAGATATCATAGGAATCCGCCCAGTTGATCGGCGGGCGCACGCGCTCCACCTTGACACCCAGCCGACGGAGATCTTCGACCCATTCTTCCATCGCGGCCAGGCACCGATGGTCCGTGGCATAGGCATCTTCATCAAGCCACACGGCGGCGCGAAAATCGCTCAGCGATTCGCGTCGAGCGGCCGGCATGGCGGCGGACCAGAAAGGCGCGAAGCGATCTTCGGGGCCGACCAGAATATCCATCGCCAGTTCCAGGTCGGCCGCGCTGCGTGCGAGCGGCCCCCCGACACCCAGATCGACGGGCACGTCCTGACCGGGCGCCGGTGGGACATGGCCCTGAAGGGACACGGCGCCCCAGCTGGGCTTATGGCCGTAAACGCCGCAGCAATGCGCCGGAACACGGATCGATCCGCCGATATCGCTGCCAAGCTCAAGCGGGGTGAAGCCGGCGGCGACGGCCGCGGCCGATCCGCCCGACGATCCGCCGGGCGTGCGCGTCACGTCCCACGGATTGACGGTACGGCCATAGATCGGATTGTCCGACTGCCAGTCGAAGGCGCCGGGGGGAAGGTTGGACTTGCCGTAGATGATCGCCCCGGCCCGCTTCAGCCTGGCCGCCGCCTCCGCATCGCGCGTCGCCTTGTTGTCGGCGAAAACCGGCAGGCCGCAGGTCGTGGGCAGCCCTTCGACACCGAAACATTCCTTGATCGTCATCGGCAGGCCGAGCAGCGGCCTGTCGTCCGTCGGAGCGACATTGTCGGCGGCGCGCGCCGCAGCATAGGCGGCCTCCAGATCGCGCACGACGATGGCGTTGATCTTGTCGTTATGCCGGTTCAACTGGGCGACATGCAGATCCAGCAGTTCAACCGCGCCGATATCGCGGGATCTGAGAGAGGAAAGCCAGTCTGTCGCAGAGCGATGCACCGAAGTTCCGGCATCCAATCCATGTCCGTTCATGTTTCAGGTCCTGATATTTTAAGTTGAACTCAAAGCCGCTCGCTGCATCGTATCCAAGATGCTGCCGCCCTGCGGATCATCCACTCGACCGTCGAAATATATTGACCGTCCGGTCGGACTATGCAAGCATCACCGTAATCACTGATCTGTGGGATGGCAAGCGCATACATGCACGTCCATCAAGAACAGACTGGCAGATCGAACAAGAGGCTGTGCGACATAGAAAAATCCGCCATCCGGA
>DATEJA010000072.1:0-24512 GCA_035278405.1 Sphingobium sp.
GTGGCCTCGTCGGCGCCGTCGACCGGCTATTGCAACACGATGGGCACGGCGTCGACAATGAACAGCCTGGCCGAGGCGCTGGGCATGATGCTGCCCGGGTCGGCGGCGATCCCCGCCCCCTATCGCGACCGGCAGGAAGCCGCCTGGCGCACCGGCAAGCGGATCGTCGAGATGGTGGCGGAGGATCTGAAGCCCTCCGACATCCTGACGCTGGACGCTTTTCACAATGCGATCGTGGTGAATAGCGCGATCGGCGGGTCGACCAACGCGCCGATCCACCTCGCCGCCATCGCCCGGCATATCGGCGTCGAACTCCCGCTCAAGGATTGGGAGACGGTCGGGCATAAGGTGCCGCTGCTGGTGAACCTGCAGCCGGCGGGCGAATATCTGGGCGAGGATTATTATCGCGCCGGCGGCGTGCCGGCGGTGGTGGGGCAGCTGATCGGCCAGGGGCTGATCCGCGAGGGCGCGATGACCGTCAACGGCAAGACCATCGGCGAGAATTGCCGGGGCGCGGACATCGAGGATGAGAAGGTCATCCGTCCCTTCGCCCAGCCGCTGAAGGAGGAAGCGGGGTTCCTGGTGCTGTCGGGCAACCTGTTCGACGCGGCGATCATGAAGACCAGCGTCATCAGCGCGGAGTTCCGCCAGCGTTACCTGTCCAACCCGCACGATCCCGAGGCGTTCGAAGGGCCGGCGATCGTGTTCGATGGGCCGGAGGATTATCATGCGCGGATCGACGACCCGACGCTCGGCATCACGGCGGACACGCTGATGTTCATGCGCGGCGCGGGGCCGATCGGCTATCCGGGCGCGGCGGAAGTGGTGAACATGCGGCCACCTGCTTACCTGATTACCGAGGGCGTCACCGCCCTGCCCTGCATCGGCGACGGGCGCCAGTCGGGAACGAGCGGCAGCCCTTCGATCCTCAACGCCTCGCCCGAAGCGGCGGCGATGGGGGGCCTGGCGCTGCTCAAGACCGGCGACCGGGTGCGCATGGACCTCGCCAAGGGGCAGGTGAATGTCCTGATCCCCGACGAGGAACTGGCGGCACGGCGGGCGAAGCTGGAGGCGGAGGGGGGGTATCGCTACCCTGCCTCGCAGACGCCGTGGCAGGAAATCCAGCGCGCGGTCGTGGGGCAGATGGATACGGGCGCCATATTGGAAGGCGCGGAGAAATATCAGCGGATCGCCCAGACCAGGGGCCTGCCGCGCGACAATCACTAAGCAGGATCGTTCATGCCGGAAAGCGCATCAATGCGCCCTGCCCTGATGCGGTAGCGAGATTATTTTTCAGGAGATGTCCATGTTCACCGGAGCCATTCTGATCGGCGCGAGCGAGCGCCGGGGCGGCGAGCCTTTCTTTGCGATCAACCCGTCTACCGGAGGGCGGGGCGAGCTTGCCTTCGCCAATGCCTCGCCCGCCGACGTCATCGATGCCGCGAAATTGGCGGAAGCCGCGTTCGAAAGCTTTTCGACCCTCTCCCCCGAGGCCCGCGCGACCTTCCTGGAGACGATCGCCGACCAGATCGTCGGCATAGGCGACCTGCTGATCGAGACGGCGATGGCTGAATCGGGCCTGCCCCGTCCGCGCCTGGAGGGTGAGCGCGGCCGCACCGTCGGCCAGCTGAAGCTCTTCGCCAGCTATGTGCGCCAGGGCGACTGGCTGGACGCGACGATCGATCCCGCCCTGCCCGCCCGCCAGCCCGCGCCGCGCAGCGACCTGCGCCGCGTCAACCAGGCGGTGGGGCCGGTCGCCGTCTTCGGCGCGTCCAACTTCCCCCTCGCCTTCTCGGTCGCGGGCGGCGACACGGCATCGGCCTTCGCGGCGGGCTGCCCGGTCGTGGTCAAGGGCCATCCCGCCCATCCCGGCACCGGCGAGTTGGTCGCCCGGGCGATCCAGGCGGCGGTCAAGGCGTGCGGCCTGCATGAAGGCGTCTTTTCCTATCTGCCGGGCACCAGCAACGAGCTGGGCGGCGCGCTGGTCGCCGATCCGCGCATCAAGGCGGTGGGCTTCACCGGATCGCGCGGCGGTGGCCTGGCGCTCATGAAGATCGCCGCCAATCGCGCCGAGCCCATCCCGGTCTATGCGGAAATGAGCAGCATCAACCCTGTCGTCCTGCTGCCCGGCGCGCTCGCCGCGCAGGCCGAGGCGCTGGGCACCGCCTTCGTCGGATCGCTGACCATGGGCTCGGGGCAATTCTGCACCAACCCCGGCCTCGTGATCGCGATCGAGGGACCGGACCTCGACCGCTTCGTCGCGGCGGCGGCCGAGGCGCTGACCGGCAATGCGCCGCAGGTCATGCTGACGCCGGGCATCCATGCCGCCTATGAAAAGGGCGTGGCGGCGCTGGCGGCGGCCGAGGGCGTCACCACGGTGGCGCGCGGGTCGCAGGCCGAGGGCGCGACCCGGGGTCAGCATGCTTTCTTCGCGACCCAGGCCGCGCGGTTCCGCAGCGATCCCGCGCTGGCGCATGAGGTGTTCGGCTCCTCCTCGATCCTGCTCAAGTGCCGCAGCATCGAAGAGGTGATCGACACGATCGCGGGGCTGGAAGGCCAGCTCACCGCGACGCTGCAGATCGGCGAGGGCGATGAGGCAGGCGCGGCGCGGCTGCTGCCCATACTCTCCCGCAAAGTCGGCCGCATCCTGACCAATGGCTGGCCGACCGGCGTCGAGGTGACCCATGCGATGGTGCATGGCGGGCCCTTCCCCTCGACCTCCGACGGACGGACGACCTCGGTCGGCACGCTGGCGATGATGCGCTTCGTCCGGCCGGTCTGTTATCAGGACGTGCCCGACACGCTGCTGCCGCCCGCGTTGCAGGCCGCCAATCCCTGGAAGCTCAACCGCCGGGTCGAAGGCAGGCTGGAGATCGCGCGGTGAGCATCCGGTCGCTGCTGCGGTTCGAGCAGGGCGGGGCGGCGGATATCGCCCCGCTGCGGTTGGTGGCCGACGCCTTTCTTTGCGGGCGACATTGTCCTACCACGCGCTTTGACGATCAGGCTGATCGACCGTCAGCCCCGGCTTGACCCGGCATCCCGCTTTTCTTCAGTGCGTTGCGAGAGGAAGCGGGACCCCCGGTTCAACCCCGGGGCGACGAGTTCAATGTGGCGAACGTCGGATTGGGTGACTGGAGCGGGGACGGACATTGGCAACCGAACGCAAGGACGTGACGGAACGCAAGTTCGGGAGCGATGAGGGCTCGCTGCGCATCCATCAGGCGATCGCCCGCGACATCGGCACCGCGATCCTGATGGGGAAGCTGAAGCCCGGTGAGCTGTTCGAAGGCGAGATCGAAGCGTCCGAGCGGCTGCATGTGTCGCGCACCGCCTATCGCGAGGCGGTTCGCATCCTGATCGCCAAGGGCATGCTGGAAAGCCGGCCCAAGGCGGGCACCCGCGTGCTGCCGCGCAGCCGCTGGAATGTGCTGGACCCCGAAATGCTCGCCTGGATGTTCGCCGGCGAGCCGGACCCGGCCTTTATCCGCGATCTGTTCGAACTGCGCGGCGTCATCGAGCCGGCGGCGGCGGAGTTCGCGGCGCGGCGGCGGACCGACGAGCAGCTGGCGGCGATGGAAAAGGCACTGGCCGAGATGAACCGCCATGGCCTGGCGAGCGAGGCCGGACGCGCGGCCGACCAGCTGTTCCACCACGGCATATTGGCGGCGACGCATAATGACGCGCTGGCGGCGCTCGCCAGTTCCGTGGGCGCGGCGGTGAGCTGGACCACGACCTTCAAGCAGCGCAGGAACAGGGCACCGCGCGACCCGCTGCCCGACCATCATGCCGTGTTCCAGGCGATCGCCGCGCGCGACACGGCGGCGGCGCGGGCGGCGATGATGGAATTGCTGCGGCTGGCGCTGGCGGACATGGATATCGCGCTGACGGAGCCGGCCGTCTGAAACGGTTCATCTCGGTTGCTCCGTTCCCCGGCGACGGCCGGGACCCAGTTGGAAGGTCGGCACTGGACCCCGGCCTTCACCAAGGAACGGCGCGTTCCAAGTCATGGGAAATCCCCTCTCAATCCCCCTCCGCCAGCATGGGCAGGATTTATCGGTCGAGGAGGTCGCGCAACCTTTTGGCCAGTTCCTGCAAGGTAAAGGGCTTGGCGAGCAGGCTGATGTCCGGGTCTAGCTTGCCGTCGCGCAGGAAGGTCTCGCGCGTGTAGCCGCTCGTGTAGAGGGTCTTGATATCGGGCCGCAGCGCGCGGGCGCGGTCGCTGAGTTCGCGGCCCGACAGGCCGGGCATGACCACATCGGTGAACAGCAGGTCGATGGGCGCGTCGCTCATTTCCAGCAGGTGCAGCGCCGCCTGGCCGTCCGCCGCCTCGATCGCGTGATAGCCAAGGTCGCGCAATATCTCGACCGAATAGGCCCGCACGCCCTCGTCATCCTCGACCACCAGGATGGTTTCGCCGGCGGCGCTCTTTTCGTCCGCGCGCGCGGCGTCCTCCGCAGGCGCGGCATCGCAATCGCCGGTGAAACGCGGCAGGTAGAGCTTGACCGTGGTGCCCTGCCCCGGCTGCGAGACGACCTCGACATGGCCGCCCGACTGTTTGACGAAGCCATAGACCTGGCTGAGGCCAAGGCCCGTTCCCCGGCCGATCTCCTTGGTGGTGAAGAAGGGTTCGAAGATGCGGGCGAGCACCGGCGGGGCCATGCCGGTGCCGGTGTCGCTGATCGCGACCATGACATAATTGCCGGGGGTGACATCGCCCTGGGTGGCGGCGTAGCCGCTGTCGAGATGCGCGTTCGCGGTCTCGATCCGCAACGTGCCGCCTTCCGCCATCGCGTCGCGCGCGTTGACCGCGAGATTGAGGAGCGCGCTTTCGATCTGGTTGGGATCGGCCTCGACAGGCCAGAGATGCGGGCCGCTGACGGTTTCGAGCTGGATGAGTTCGCCGAGCGCCCGTTTCAGAAGGTCGGACAGCCCCTCCACCACCCGGTCGAGATGCAGCGGCTTGGGAACGAGCGGCTGGCGGCGGGAGAAAGCGAGCAGGCGCTGGGTGAGCGCGGCGGCGCGCTCCGCCCCCTGCCGGGCATTGGCGATGGCGCGCCCGACCTTGGCCGAATCGCTGCCGAGGCTGCGTTCGGCCAGCTCGATATTGCCGTTGATGACGGTCAGCAGATTGTTGAAGTCGTGCGCGATGCCGCCGGTCAGCTGACCCACCGCCTCCATCTTCTGCGCCTGGCGCAGTTGCTCCTCGACCGCGCGCTTTTCGGTGAGGTCGCGGGTCACCTTCGCGAAGCCGATGAGGCGGCCCTGGTCGTCATGGATGGCGTCGACGATGATGCTGGCCCAGAATTGGGAGCCGTCCTTGCGCACGCGCCAGCCTTCCGCCTCGAATCGGCCGGCGGTGGCGGCGACCTGGATCGTGCGGGCAGGCATGCCGGCCTGCTGGTCGGGCTCGGTATAGAAGCAGGAGAAATGGCGACCGACAATCTCTTGCGCGGCATAGCCCTTGATCCGTTCGGCCCCGGCGTTCCAGTTGGTAACGGTGCCCTTGGCGTCGAGCATGCACATGGCATAGTCGGTGACGCCCTGGACCAGCAGGCCGAAGCGGCGCTCGCTCTGTTCCAGTTCGCGAAAGGCGCTGCGAATCTGTTCGGTGCGCTGCTCGATCCGCTGTTCCAGCGTGGCGTTGAGCTGGCGCAGTTCGCCTTCGGCCACGGTGCGGGCGGCAATCTCGCGCTGCGCCTTGTGGTGGAGGCGGGCATTGTCGATGGCGATGGCAGCATGGCCGGCGACGCCCGCCATCATCTTCTCATGCTCGACGGTGAAGCGGCCGGGCAGGTGATGGCCGAAGAAGAGACCGCCATGCACTTCGCCGCTGTGCGATACGACCGGGACGGCGAGATAGCTGGTGACGGGCAGATGGCCGGGCGGCATGCCGTGGTGCGGCGCGCTGCGGCCGTAGCGCGGGTCCTGACGGATGTCATCGGAGCGCACGATCGCTTCGCCGCCGAAGGTCGGGGCGAACACGGCGGTGTTGCGTGGCATGGGGAAGTCGGCGAAGGCTTCCCGCGCGACGCCGGACAGGCTGTAGAGCATGTAGCTCTCACCGCTCTGGTCGACCAGATTGTAGAAGAAGGCGCCGAATTCCGCTCCGGTCAGCTCGACCGAGCCGTCGACGATGGTCTGGACGATGATGTCGAGATTCTGCTCGGCGGCGACAGCGGCGCCCAGGCGGTTGACGATCTCGAACGAAGTCTGGAGCGACACGTTGCGCACCGCCGCGCCGACGAGCCGGGCGAGCTGGCCCAGCAGTTCGAGGGCGAACGTGCCGGGCTGCTCCCCTTCCGCCCAATAGGCGCCGATCGCCATGGGTTGGGCGCCGGTGTCGACCGGCATCATCACCAGCGATCGGACGAAGGTGTCGCGATAGAGATCATGGGGGATGCGCGGGTCGGCGAAGATGTCGGGGATGACGGCCGGCTCACCATGGATCATCACCCAGCCGGAAATGCAGCAGTCCTGCGGGAAGGCCTGGCCCGCCCAGAGCGGCGCGATCGCGTCTTCCGCGATATAATGGCACTCATCGCCCGCACCCCGGACGACGGTTATGCCCTGCGCGCCGACGATCACGCGCGCGGTGGTGCGCACGACTTCTACCACATCGTCGAGCGACCGCGCGTTCGCAAGCCGTTCGGCGGCTGCAAACAGCGGCGTCCATGTCCGGAACGCCTCATGGGTCGGCAGCATCATGTCCAATCTGTACGACCTCGCGGATCCGGAAGGGGCACCATAACCTGTTGTTTTTCCACCGCCAACCGTTGCCTGCGGAAGAAGATGGTGAATCGCCTGCCAAGTCACTGACGAACAAGGGATACAGATGTTCCACCGCGCGTTGCCGCGAGTAGCGCGGCTGCGCTCATGAGGCGAGCGACTCGCGCCGGGCAGACAGGCAGGTGACGGCATGGCGGACATGGAACGCCTGCGCCGGATGATGGTGGACCAGCAGATCGCGCGCCGGGGCGTGGGCGATGCCCGGTTGCTGGCGGCTATGCGCGACGTGCCGCGCGATCAGTTCGTGCCCGAGGAGCTGCGCGCCCATGCGCATGACGACATGCCGCTGCCGCTGGGCGCCGGCCAGACCATATCCCAGCCCTATATCGTCGCGGTCATGATCGAGGCGGCGGCGATCAAGCCTGACGACCGGGTGCTGGAGGTGGGCCTCGGGTCAGGCTATGCCGCCGCGATCATGAGCCGGCTGGCCGCCCAGGTCTTCGCGATCGAGCGAATCGCCGAACTGGCGGACGAAGCGGCCGCGCGGATGGCGGCGCTTGGCTATGACAATGTGACGATCGGCGCCGGCGACGGCACCGAAGGCTGGCCGGAACAGGCCCCGTTCGATGTGATTTCCGTGGCCGCCGGGGGATCGGCCGTGCCCCAACCGCTGCGCGATCAGCTGGCGGTCGGCGGACGGCTGATCATGCCCATCGGCACGGCCGCCGAGCAGCGGCTGGTGCGCCTTGTCCGCGAGGATGCCGAGACATTCGTCGAGCAGCGGCTGGAAGCGGTGCGCTTCGTGCCGCTGATCGGGGCGCATGGCTGGCAGGGATAAGAGCGAAACTAGCCGGCGAAATTGCCGGCATGGGCGAATTCACCGATGTCGCGGCGACCGCTGGGTTCCTCGCGCGCCTGGAGCGCTTCGGGGAGCAGGGACTTGTCGCCCTGGCTTCCGATCGCGACGGCGGCTTCCAGTCGGAAGCGGTCGGGGACAGCAAGCTCGATCCGGGCGCGGTCGAAATCGACGCCGGTCATGGCATGGCTGTGATAGCCGAGCCGGGTCGCCTGTAGCGCCATCAGCGCCCAGGCCGCGCCGGTGTCGAAACTGTGGCTGTGCGACGGCTTGGCCTCGTCCGACCCGGGCCGCTCGATCAGCCGGTCGGACAGGATGTAGACGAGCACCGACGCATGCTGGACCCAGAGCTGGTTGGCGGGCAGCAGCAGATCGAGGAAGCGCGCCCAGTCGGCGCTGTCGCGATGGGCGTAGAGAAAGCGCCAGGGCTGGTAGTTGAAGGCCGAAGGCGCCCATCGGGCCGCGTCGAAGATCGTGTCGAGATCCTCCTGCGGCAAGGCGGAACCGTCGAAGGCGCGCGGTGACCAGCGCTGCGTGAACAGGGGATCGACAGCGCGGGTTACCACGCGGGAAGGCGGCGTCATGATGTCTCCCGAAAGCTTTGAGAATGGCAGTTGCCCTGCCTGCGCTGCCATATCGGGTCGGCTGGTCGCCGCATCAAGACGAAGGGTTCGACGGGCGTCGAATTTCGGAGGGCGGCGGGAGCGGGAGAAGGGGGAAGAAGACACCCCGGGCAGCGCGCCGGCTTGTGCAGTTAGCCAAGGCGCCGCCCGGGGTGACGTCGTTGCCTGCCACGGCATGACAACGTTGTCTAATCGTCTAGACGGTTCATGGGTCCCGATCAAGAGACTTTTCGCCAAAGGAGCGCGCCCGGGCCAAGATCGCGCGCCCGATGGCCTTTCGCCCAAGGAGAAATGCTTGTTCGCAATAGGCCATCCATGCCAAGCAGGGCCATGATTGCCCCCTGCCCCGCGCCCGCCCGGCCGCCAATAGAGCCCATATATGCCCAGCATCCATGATGTCGCCGCGCTGGCCGGCGTTTCGATCAAGACCGTGTCGCGCGTGGTCAACCAGGCGCCCAATGTCAGCGCGGAATTGCGCGAGCGGGTGACGGCGGCAATCCGGCAGATCGATTATCGTCCCAACCAGTCGGCGCGCCGCCTGGCGGGCGGGCGGTCCTTCATGATCGCCTTTCTCTATAACAATCCCGCGCCCAGCTACACCAGCGGCATCCAGGCCGGCGCGGTCCATCGCTGCCGGGACCTGGGCTATCATCTGGTGGTCGAGATGATGCCGCTGGCGGGTGACGAGCGGTTCGCGATCCTGGAAGGGCTGGTCGCGGCGTTGCGGCCCGACGGCGTCTTTCTGGCGCCGCCGCTGTCGGACGATCCGTCGGTGCTGCAATGGCTCGCCGACCGGAAGATCGCCTGCGCCCGGATCGCGGGATCGATCAGCGCGGACAGCCTCAACATCCCGACGCCCGAGCGCATGGGCGGGCGGATGGTGGCGGACCATCTCGCCGCGCTCGGACATCGGCGGATCGGCGTCATTGCCCCGCCGGCCGGCCACGGCGCCGCGCAGCAGCGGGTCGAGGGGTTCCGGGAGGGCCTGGCCGCCGCCGGCCTCGCGATCGAGCCCGATCTCTTCGTCGAGGGCGAGTTCGATTATGAATCCGGCCTCGCCGCGGGAAAAAAGCTGCTGGATCGCGCCGAGCGGCCGAGCGCCATCTTCGCCACCAACGACGACATGGCATTGGGCGTGCTGGCGGCCGCCCATCAAAGCGGGCTGCAGATCCCCGCCGATCTGTCCGTCGTGGGATTTGACGACACGCCCGCCAGCCTGACGGCCTGGCCCCCGCTCACCACGGTGCGCCAGCCGCTCGACCGGATGGGCGCGGCGGTGATCGACGCGCTGATCGATCCGTCCAAGGACGCGCCGGCCTTTTCCTTCGAACTGGTGGAGCGGGAGAGCAGCGCGGCCTGGCGGGGCTGACCTTTCCCGGCGGCAGGCGCTCAGCCCGCGAAAAGAGGCGTGGGCAGGCCTCTGACGCCGGCGTCGACCTCAAACAACGCGCCGTCATATTCGGAGGCCGGCAGGCCGACCGCCGCCGAGGTCACGAACATGCGGCCGAGATCAGGGCCGGCAAAGCTTATGTTGGTAACCTGCCGGGCGGGCAACGCGATCGCACGGTCCAGCTTCCCCTCCGGGGTGAAGCGGCTGATGCGGCCGCCGCCCCAATGCGCGACCCAAAGATGGCCTTCCGCATCGACGGTCATGCCGTCCGGATAGCCATCCTCTTCCGAAAAATGGATGAAGGGCTCGCGATCGGCAAGGCCGCCCTCCTCCGTTCGGGCGAAGCGATACATGATGCGTTTGGCGGTATCGCTATGATAAAGCCAGCGGCCGCAGGGCGAGAAGGCCGGGCCATTGGGCACGCCATAGCCGCCGTCCATCTTCGCCCAGCGCCCGTTGGGATCGAGCCGATACAGGGCGCCGCTGTCCGCTTCCTCGGCCATGTCCATGGTGCCGCACCAGATGTGGCCCGCAGCGTCCGCCTTGCCGTCGTTCATCCGGTTGCCGGGCAGGTCCGGTTCGGGGTTGCCGATCGGATCGATGGCGAGCGGATCCAGCGACAGCCGGGCAAAGCCGCTCTGGAAGCCGGCGATGAAACCGCCGCCCGCGCGCTCGGCCACCCAGCCCAGCGGTTCGGGCATGACCCAGCGTTCGATCCTGCCGTCCGCCAGAGACAAGCGGTTGAGCGCGGGAGCGAGAATGTCGGTCCAGTAGAGCGCCTTGTCCCGCGCGGACCATAGGGTGCCCTCGCCCAGCGTGTCGCGCAGATCGCGCTCTATCACTCGCCACCGGGTCATGGCGTCAGGGCTTCACCGACAGGCGGTAGATCATGACATGATGATAGGGCTTGCCGGGATCGACCCGTGTCGACAGGAAGTTGGGCTTGTTGGGCGCGTCGGGAAATTTCTGCGGCTCCAGCGCGATGCCGTCGCCCATGCGGTAGAGATGGCCCTGCTTGCCGACCAGCGTCCCGTCGAGGAAATTGCCCGCATAGAATTGGATCCCCGGTTCCGTGCTCAACACTTCCAGGACGCGACCCGACGCGGGGTCCTCCAGCCGGGCGGCGAGTTCCGGCGTCCGGGTCGCGCCCTTGTCGAGCGCGAAATTATGATCATAGCCGCGTCCGAAGACGATCTGCTCATCGCGCCCTTCCCGGATGCCGTCGGCGACTCGCCGGGGCGCGCGGAAATCGAAGACGCCGTCTGCGACCGGCTTCAGATCGCCGGTGGGGATGAGGTTCGCGTCGACGGGCGTGAAGGCCTTGGCCGGAATGGTCAGCATATGGCCGAGCGCGCCGTTGGCCGACCCTTCGCCGGCCAGGTTGAAGATGCCGTGGTTGGTCATGTTGACGACGGTCGGCTTGTCGGTCTTCGCGTCGAAGCTGATCGTCAGCGCACCGCTTTCATCCATCGCATAGGTGACGGTGGCGTCCAGCTTGCCGGGGAAGCCCGAATCGCCATCCGGACTGCTGTGGCTGAGTATCACGCTGGCGGTCGGGCCGCTCTTGATCGACACGACCTTCCACACGAGCTTGTCGAAGCCCTTGCCGCCGCCGTGCAGCATGTTCACCTTATTGTCGTTGAGCGGCAGCTGGTAGCTCTTGCCGTCGAGCGTGAACTTGCCGCCCGCGATGCGGTTGGCGTAGCGGCCGACGGTCACCCCGAAATAATTGGGGTGGTCGACATAGCCGGACAGGTCGTCATAGCCGAGCAGCACGTCAGCCGGCTTGCCCTGCCGGTCGGGCCCGACCAGCGACTGGAGCGTCGCGCCATAGGTCAGGATTTTCGCGGATACGCCGTGGCCGTTGGTGAGGGTGATCGCCTCCACGGCGGTGCCGTCCTTCAGCTGGCCGGCGGGGGCGCGGCTGGCCTGGGCGGCCCAGGCGGACGTGCCGGCGGCCATCAGCACCGCTCCCAATGACAATGCTGTTTTGAAAATGCTGACCATCTCAGTCCCTTGCATGCGGATCCTCTCGGCCTGCGCCATATTGACGGCCGGCTCGGACGCATATACTCCGACAAAATAAGACTGTGCAACCCCGTTGCGATGCACAGGGCTCGACTCTCTGGAGAAGGATGAATGGCAGGTCCCCTATCATCGAGCGCCGCTGTCGCGGCGGAGCATAACCCCGGCACGCGCTACGGGCCCGCGCTGACGCTGCTGGCCAGCCTCTTCTTCATGTGGGGGTTCATCACCGTCATCAACAACACGCTGCTCCCGCATCTGCGGAGCGTGTTCGAGCTGAGCTATACGCAGACAACGTTGATCGAGTCGGTCTGGTTCATCGCCTATTTCGTCGCTTCCATCCCTTCGGCCAAGCTGATCGAGCGGATCGGCTATCAGAAGTCGCTGGTGACGGGCCTGCTCATCATGGCGGCAGGCGCGCTGGGCATGATGCTGGCGGCGAGCATCCCGTCCTATGGCGTGACGCTCGCCATGCTGTTCGTCATCGCCAGCGGCATCACGTTGCTGCAGGTCGCGGCCAATCCCTATGTCGCGGTGGTCGGCAGGCCGGAAACAGCCTCCTCCCGCCTCAACCTCGTCCAGGCGATGAACTCGGCGGGCACGATGCTGGCACCGATGTTCGGTGCCTATCTCATCCTCGGCCGGTCGAAGAGCGGAACGGCGCAGGGCAATATCGTGCTGACCCCGGCCGAGCGGCTGGCCGACGCCCATTCGGTGATCCTGCCCTATGCGCTGGTCGCGGTGGTGCTGGTGGTGCTGGCGGTGGTGATCGCGCGCTTCCCCCTGCCGGCGATGGGTGCGTCCGCCTCCCGCCTCGCCAAGGAGGAGCGCAAGCATCTCTCGCTCTGGTCGCACCGCAACCTGGTGTTCGGGATCCCCGCCATCTTCATCTACCTGATCGCGGAAATCGGCGTCGCCAACCTGTTCGTGAACTTCGTCAGCCAGCCGCAGATCGCCAACCTGACGCATGAGCAGGCAGGCCGCTATCTCACCTTCCTCTGGGGCGGGATGATGGTCGGCCGGTTCGCGGGGTCGGCAATCATGCAGCGGATCGACGCGGGCAAGGTGCTGGCGGTCTTTTCGGTCGGCGCGTTCGTGGTGATGATCACGACGGTGTTCGCTCATGGGCCGGTGGCGATGTGGTCGCTGATCCTGGTCGGGCTGTTCCACTCGATCATGTTCCCGACCATCTTCACGCTCGGCATCAAGGGGCTGGGGCCGCTGACCGAAGAAGGATCGGGCCTGCTTATCATGGCGATCGCCGGCGGGGCGCTGGTGGTGGTGCAGGGCTGGCTGGCCGATAATTTCGGGCTGCAGAACAGCTTCCTCCTGACTGCGGCGTGCGAGCTTTACATCCTTTTCTACGCGCTGTGGGGATCGCGGCCGACCCATGCGCTGCCCGATCAGCAGATCGGCTGACGAATGAGAGGGCCGGAACGGAGATACCGCTCCGGCCTTTTTTTTCATCGTCATCCCAGCGAAAGCTGGGATCTCGTCGGACTTGGTGGTGCGCTATCGCCCGAGATTCCAGCTTTCGCTGGAATGACGACTATCTGTTCATCGCGCTGGCCGTATCCTCCAGGGCGAGGTCGACCAGCACGCCCATCGCTTCGGCCGCCGCAGCGGAGTCGCCGGCGGCGATCGCATCATAGACGCGGACATGGTCGGGGATCGGATTGCGCGGCAGGGCGCGTGCGCGCTGCTTGAACTGGGTCGTCCAGTTGACCGCCGCGCCAATGCTGGCGGACAGGGATTGCAGGGCGTCGTTGCGAGTCGCGTTGAGGATGGCATTGTGGAAGTCGCGGTCGGCGGCGCGCCCGGCTTCGGTCGCCAGCGTGTGGCGGCGCATCGCGGCGAGCGCGTCCTTCATCAGCTTCAGGTCATTCTTGTCGCGCCGTTGCGCCGCCAGCCGCGCCGCCGCCGGCTCGACGATGGCACGCAGTTCGAACAGGTCGCGCACCAGATGGATGTCGGGTTCTCCGGCAAAAGCCCAGCCGAGCACTTCGGGGTCGAGCAGGTTCCAGCGGTGGCGCGGCAGCACGCGGGTGCCTGCCTTGGGCCGGCTTTCCACCAGCCCCTTGGCGGTCAGCACCTGGATCGCCTCGCGATAGGCGCTGCGGGAGACTTCCAGTTCCTCGGCGAAGGCGACCTCGCCCGACAGCGTCTCACCCGGCGCATATTGGCCGGACAAGATGGCGGTGCCCAGCTTGTGTGCGATTGCGCCGTGCAGGCGCCGCCCGGGACCCCGCGCGCCCCGAGCCGCCTGACCATTCTCCGCCCCATCCCTATCAAAAGGCGGGCTCTCATTCGCCATCCACATTCCTCCCATTGCCCCCGGCATGATGCAGCGGACAGTAGAATACAATCATTGCCATTACCATTGCCCTGTAATATGTCGGAGTAATTAGGGAGATTCACGCGGGCGCTGTCATGAAGAGGGCGCCCGATGCCAGCGCCGCCCAGGCGCCTGGAAGGAGAGCTTTCATGACCTTGCGACTGTTGCAGCACCGTGCCGATGATGGCCGCCGATCGGTGATCGCCGCCCAGGGGGCGGAGGCCTTCATCCTGCCCGGCGTCGGCAGCGTCCGCGCCCTGGCCCTGGAGGCCATCGCCAAGGGCACCAGCCTGGCCGAAGCGATCACCGCCGCCGGGCGCGGCGAGAGCGTCGATATCGCCGCCGAGTTCGCGGCCGGGCGCCTGATCGCGCCGATCGACCATGAGGATGACGCCCATGTGCTGCTGACCGGCACCGGGCTTACCCATCTCGGCTCGGCCGAAGGACGCGACAAGATGCACCGGGAGGCTGCGGCCGCCGAAAAGCAGACCGATTCGATGCGCATGTTCCTGGAAGGGCTGGAGGGCGGCAAGCCCGCCGAGGGCGCGATCGGCCAGCAGCCCGAATGGTTCTACAAGGGCGACGGGTCGCAGCTGGTAAGCCCCACCGACGCCTTCACCATGCCCGCCTTCGCCCAGGATGGCGGCGAGGAGCCGGAGATTGCCGGCATCTATATCATCGGGCCGGACGGCACCCCCTATCGCCTGGGCCTGGCGCTGGCCAACGAGTTCAGCGACCATGTGACCGAGCGGCACAATTATCTCTGGCTCGCGCACAGCAAGCTGCGCCAGGCGGCGCTGGGGCCCGAACTGCTGGTCGGCCCCGCGCCCGACCATATCGAGGGCAGCAGCCGCATCCTGCGCGACGGCCAGACGCTGTGGGAAAAGCCGTTCCTGTCGGGGGAAGCCAATATGTCGCACAGCCTCCAAAATCTGGAACATCATCATTTCAAATATGATCTGTTCCGCCGCCCCGGCGACGTCCATGTCCATTTCTTCGGCACGGCGACCCTGTCCTTCACCGACGGCGTGGCGACGCAGGAAGGCGATATCTTCGAAATCGAAGCGGCGCCCTTCACCCTGCCGGTGCGCAATCGGCTGGAGCGCGCGGCGCCCCGTGCCGTCGAAGTGCAGGTGCTCTGACGCCATGGACCCGATCCGCATCGCCATTGTCGGCATCGGCAAGATCGCGCGCGACCAGCATGTGCCGGCGATCCGGGGCACCAGCGCCTTCAGCCTGGCCGCGACGGTCAGCCCCGCCGATCCGGGCATAGAGGGCGTGCCCCACCTCGCCAGCCTGGACGCGCTGCTGGCCGAAGGGCCGGCCGTCGACGCAATCGCGCTCTGCACGCCGCCGCAGGTGCGCTATGACCTTGCTGCAGAGGCACTGAGGCGCGGCGTCCATGTCTTCCTGGAAAAGCCGCCCGGCGCGACATTGGCCGAGGTGAGCGCGCTCAGCGACCAGGCGAAGAAGGTCGGCGCCAGCCTGTTCGCCGCCTGGCACAGCCGCTTCGCCGCCGGCGTCGGCCCGGCGCGCGCCTGGCTCGCCGAACGGCGGATCGAGAAAGTGTCGATCATCTGGCGCGAGGATGTGCGCGTCTGGCATCCCGGCCAGGCGTGGATCTGGGAACCGGGCGGTCTGGGCGTGTTCGATCCGGGCATCAACGCCCTGTCGATCGTCACCCATATCCTGCCGCGCCCCTTCTTCCTGAAGGACGCGACGCTGGTCCTGCCGGAAAATCGCGCCGCGCCCATCGCGGCGGATCTGCTGTTCCGCGACACGGCGGGCGCGCCCATCCATATGGACCTCGACTGGCGCCAGACCGGGCCGCAAAGCTGGGACATCATCGTCGAGACCGACGCCGGCACGCTGAAACTGGCCCAAGGCGGCGCGGTGCTGTCGCTGCCCAGCGGGACGGAGCATGGCGAGGATATCGAATATGCGGGGCTCTACGGCCGTTTCGCGACATTGATCCGGGGCGGGCGCAGCGACGTCGACACCGATCCGCTGCGGCTGGTCGCCGACGCTTTCCTGCGCGGCAAGCGCCAGACGACCGACGCCTTTCACGACTAAGCCCCACAGGGAGAGAAACATGTTGCAAGCCCTGCGCCGCACGGCGGCCGCGCTCCTGCTTTGCGCCACTTCGCTGACTGGCGGGCTGACCGGCGCGTACGCCCAAACCGACGGCAAGCCGACCAGCGCGATTATCCATGCCGACAAGCCCGGCCCGACCTATGACCGGCGCATCTTCACCCAGTTTGCCGAGCATCTGGGCAACGGCATCTATGGCGGCCTCTGGGTCGGCAATGACCGATCGATCCCCAACACCAACGGCTTCCGCAACGATGTGGTGGCGGCGCTGCGCAATCTGTCGGTGCCGGTGATCCGCTGGCCGGGCGGCTGCTTTGCCGACGAATATCACTGGCGCGAGGGCATCGGCCCGAAGAAGAACCGCCCGGTCAAGGTCAACACCCATTGGGGTGGCGTGACCGAGCCGAACAGCGTCGGCACGCATGAATTTTTCGAACTGCTGCGGCAGGTCGGCGCGGAAGCCTATATTGCCGGCAATGTCGGCAATGGCACGCCGCAGGAAATGGCCGAATGGGTCGAATATATGACCGCGCCGGCCGGCAGCCTGGCGGACCTGCGCACCAAGAACGGGCATAAGGCGCCCTGGGCGGTGCCCTATTTCGGCGTCGGCAATGAGCTGTGGGGCTGCGGCGGCAATATGCGGCCCGAGTTCGCGGCCGACGAAACGCGCCGCTATGCGACCTTCGTGAAGGCGCCGGCGGGCACCAGGATCCTGAAGATCGCGTCGGGCGCCAATGTCGACGATTATAACTGGACCGAAACGATGATGCGCCTGGCGGGCAGCCAACTCGACGGCCTGTCGCTCCATTATTATGTCCATCCGGCGGGCGGCTGGCCGCCGCGCGCGCCCGCGGTCGACTTCGACGAAACCGGCTGGGCCGATGCGCTGGCGGGCGCGCTGCGCATGGACGAGCTGATCACAAGGCACAGCGCGATCATGGACAAATATGATCCGCAAAAGCGCGTCTTCCTGGCGGTCGATGAATGGGGCGCCTGGTATGCGCAGGATCCGGGTACGCATCCGGGCTTCCTGCGGCAGCAGAATACGCTGCGGGATGCGCTGATCGCGTCCATCCACCTCGACATCTTCGCGCGCCATGCCGACCGGGTCCGGATCACGGCGATCGCGCAGATGGTGAATGTGTTGCAGGCGATGATCCTGACCGAAGGCAAGAAGATGGTGCTGACCCCCACCTATCATGTCTTCGAAATGTACAAGCCCTGGCAGGACGCAACGGTGCTGCCGATCGAGATCGACACCCCCTGGTATCACAAGGACAAGTTCGTGATGCCGGCGGTCAGCGGCTCTGCGGTGCGGGGCAAGGACGGCAAGGTCCATGTCGGCCTGTCGAACCTGGACCCGACTCAGGCGAACAGCGTGACGGTGAAGCTGGATGGGTTGAGTGCAGCGAGCGTGTCCGGCCGCATCCTGACCGCGCCGGCGATCAATTCGCATAACAGCTTCGACGCGCCGGCGGTGGTGAAGCCTGCGCCCTTCACCGGCGCGCAGGTGAGCGGCGGCGTGTTGACGGTGGCGCTGCCGGCGAAATCGGTGGTGGTGCTGGAGTTGGATTGAGCAGTGCCGTGCTCCTGCGAAGGCAGGAGCATGATGGTGACGAACAATGGAGGTGCCGGCATGGCGCGGCAAACTGTCGGGAAGTTGGCGAGCATGGTCCTGCTCGCCTGTGCGGGGCCCACTTGGGCTCGGCCATGTGAGGCCGCTTCGGAGCTGGATCAAAGCCAGCCGGACCGTCATTCCCGCCTGCGCGGGGATGAGGAAGTTGGTGGGGCGCAGCGCAGCGCCACCCTCAACAGCCGCCTCACCGGCGATCTGGTGCCGACCCATGACCCGGTGATCATCCGCGAGGGCGACGTCTATCATGTCTTCAGCACCGGCCATGGCCAGCGGCTGGTCGAGACGCGCACGTCGCCCGACCTTGTCCACTGGACCGCTGGCCCGCCCGTCTTCACCGCCCTGCCCGCCTGGGCGACCAAGGCGATCCCCGGCAGCGATGGCATATGGGCGCCTGACATTGCCCGAGTAAGCGGGCGCTACCGGCTTTATTATTCCGTCTCCACCTTCGGGTCGAACCGATCGGCGATCGGCCTTGCGACCAGTCCGACGCTGAACCCCAAGGCGCCGAACTATGGCTGGCGCGACGAGGGGATGGTGGTGATGTCGACCAGGGAGGATGACTTCAACGCCATCGATCCCAATTTCTTCATCGATCGGGACGGCCGCCACTGGCTGACGCTGGGCAGCTTCTGGACGGGCATCAAGCTGTTCGAGCTGGACCCGAAGAGCGGCAAGCCCAAGAATCCCAAGGCCAAGCCCTTGTCCATTGCTCGCCGCCCTGCCCCTGCCGGCGGGCCCGCGCCGGTCGAGGCACCCTTCCTGCTGTCGCATGGCGGCTATTATTGGCTGATGGTGTCCTACGACTATTGCTGCAAGGGCGTGAACAGCAGCTATTACACGGTGATCGGCCGGTCGAAGGCGGTCACCGGCCCCTATCTCGGCAAGGACGGCAGCGCGATGATGCAGGGTGGTGGCACCATCTTCCTGCGCGCCGACCTGCAGGAGCAGCAGCGCTGGCGCGGGCCGGGCCATGCGGGATGGCTGCATGATCGCGATGGCCGGGATTATGTCGTCTACCATGCCTATGACAAAAAGGAGAACGGCGCCCCCACGCTGCGGATCGCGCCGGTGCGCTGGGGCACGGACGGCTGGCCCCAGGCCGATTATTGATGAACGCACCTGGAGTAGAACGCCCATGACCTTCACCCTGTCCCGTCGCGGCTTCATCGCGTCCACGGCCACGCTGGCGGCGGCGCCGGCTCTGGCGCGAACCGCCTCGCCGGTCTCTGCGCCCGTCCCCACCAATCCGCTGGTGAAGCAGCGCGCCGACGCGCAGGTCTTTCGCCATGAGGATGGCTATTATTATCTGACCGGGTCGGTGCCCGAATATGACCGGCTGGTGCTGCGCCGGTCGAAGACGCTGGTGGGCCTGTCGACCGCCGAGGAGCGCGTGCTGTGGCGGCATGAGAAGACGGGGCCGATGTCCGGCTTCATTTGGGCGCCCGAACTGCATCAGATCGACGGCCGCTGGATCATGTATTTCGCGGCCGGGCCGAGCGGCGGCGGCGAGGATGTGTTCCGCATCCGCACCTATGCGGTCGCCTGCGACGGCGCCGATCCGATGACCGGCAACTGGAAGGTGCTGGGCCAGTTCCAGGCGCCGTGGGACAGTTTCAACCTCGATTCGACCAGCTTCGTCCATGGCGGCAAGCGCTATTTCGCCTGGGCGCAGCGCGAGCCCGGGATCGAAACCAACTCCAACCTCTATATCGCGCCGCTCGCGACGCCGCTGACGCTGGCGGCCAAGGCGACGCGCCTTTCCGTGCCGACGCTCGGCTGGGAAGTACGCGGCTACAAGGTCAATGAGGCGCCTGCGGTCCTGCACCGCAACGGGCGTCTGTTCATGACCTATTCGGCGAGCGCGACCGACGCGCGCTACTGCCTGGGGCTGCTGACGGCGGACGAGGATGCCGACATCATGGACCCGCGCGCATGGGCGAAGAGCGAGCAGCCGGTCTTCACCAGCTGCCGCGAAACCAGCGTCTATGGGCCGGGGCACAACAGCTTCACGGTGGATGAGCAGGGCCGCGACATCCTCGTCTATCACGGTCGCGACTATGAAGCGATCCAGGGCGATCCGCTGTTCAATCCCGACCGGCATAGCCGCGTTCAGCGGCTTTACTACCAGGCCGACGGCACTCCCGATTTCGGCGTGCCGGTGGGCAATGGGCCGCTGCCCGAACGATTCAGTTCGGCGGTCGATCGCAAGGCGATGCTGGCGCATGAGGGCACGCGTCTGGTCGCGGGCAACCCGTCTCTGCCCGCGACTCAGTTCCGCCAGGTCGCGGGGCGCGCGGGCGCGCAGAGCGTGATGCTTTCCCCCATCCTGCTGCCGGACCATTATCTGGTCGCGGCGAAGGACGGGTCGGTGACGCTCGCCCGCGATGATCGCAGCGCGGCCTTCGCGATGCACAGCCAGTTCGTGCGACTCGCAGGGCCGGGCCCGAGGTCGGTGCGCTTCGCCCCGATCGGGGTGCCGGGCCAGGCGCTCGCCGCGTCAGGGGGCCGGATTCGCCTCGCGCCGAGCCGCGACGCTACGGCACGGTGGATTGCAGACTGAAAAGTCAGACAAGTTGAGACGACTGCGGGTCGCGGGCGTAGTCGCCGGCGGCCCTTTTTTCTGCCGCCCGCCCGGAGTGGAGAGTGAAGGAATAGTGCCATTTTCTCGGCCTGCGCTACTTTTGCCACAGCGCCTCAATTTATCGCGCTGAAGGCTGCAAAATTCCTCTTGCGCTGAATTACTCATAGAAATAATTAGTCCGAGTAATTCCGGCGCGGCACGGCGCGCCTCAACCCTGTGGGGAGGATCATTCCAATGGCTCTGAAGCCGATCGCCTATTCATCCGCGTCCCTGTTCGCCCTGATGCTGGCAGGCGTCGCCCATGCCCAGACCAGCACACCCGCCGCTGCTGCGCCGGAGCAGCCCGAGGAAGAGATCGTCGTCACCGGCGTGCGCGCCTCGATCGTGGGCGCGCTCAACGTCCGCAAGGAATCGACCCAGATCGTCGATTCGATCGTTGCCGAGGACGTGGGCAAGCTGCCCGACAATAATGTCGTCGAAGCGCTCCAGCGCGTGACCGGCATCCAGGTCACCAACCGCACCGGCGGCGAAGCGGCGGCCATCTCCATCCGTGGCCTGCCCGATGCGCTCACCACGCTCAACGGCCGCAACATCTTCACCGCCGCCGGCCAGTCCTTCCAGCTGCAGGATGTGTCGGCGAACCTTGTCAAGCGCGTCGACGTGTTCAAGACCCGCGCCGCCGACCAGATCGAGACCGGCCTTGCCGGCCAGGTCAATGTCGAAACGCGCCGCCCGTTCGACTTTGACGGCTTCGCCATTTCGGGCCTGGCGCGCGGCATCTATAATGAACAGGCCGACAGCTATAACCCCAATGTCGCGCTGCTGGTCAGCGACCGCTGGGAAACCGGCATCGGCGACATCGGCATCCTGGTGAACGGCAGCTACAGCCGCACCAAGTTCCGCGACCAGACGGTTACGGCCGGCGCCTTCGTGCCCTTCGCGACGATGACGCCGCCGGCGGGCACGGGCCTTACCCCGTTCCAGCGCATCTTCCCGGTCGGCCGCGACCCGATCAGCGGCGAATTCGGCCGGGCGCCTGCGCTCGGCGCGTGGGATCCGGGCCTCAACGCCGGCCTGTCGACGGCAGCGGGCGCCACGATGGATGTGAACGGCGTGCAGACGCCCTATTATCTGTCGCGCGACGCCGCCTTCAGCTCCGACCTGTACGGCAAGCGGGAACGCCCCTCCTTCAACGTCGCGCTGCAATGGGCGCCCAACAGCAGCTCGGTCTACACGGCCGAAGTCTTCTATGCGGGCTTTCGCGGTCAGACGTTCAACAGCCTGCAGTTCAGCTTCGTCGATTATTGGGGCAACCCGCAGGCGCCGACGCTCTATGACGGCACCAACATCGTCAAGTCACGCGTGGCGAACAGCGTCTACGGCTTCAACAGTGGCGACTTCACCAAGACGAAGACCGACAGCTTCGTCTATGCGCTGAACGGCAAATGGGACCTGGGTGATCGCGGCAAGATCATCGGCGATATCGCCTATCAGACCAGCAAGGTGGACACGTCGTTCATCGCCATGCGCACGGATCGCGTCGCCAATTCCATCAACGTCGATTTCAACGCCGGCGGCGGCATCCCCTCCTATCATTTCGACGACGACAGCCTGCTGGCCGATCCGTCCGTCTGGAACGTCGCGCAGCTGTATGACAATGCGAACCGCGACAAGGGCAGCGCCATCACCGGCACGCTCGACGGCTATTACACGTGGGACGAAGGTTTCCTCCGCCAGGTCAAGGCGGGCATCCGCATCGACCAGCGCGAGGCGTCGACGGCGGTGCGCACCCAGGACGCCGGCGGGCCTCGGACGCCGACGACCCTCGCCGGGCTGGGCGAAGGCGCCGACTTCACCAATTCGGACTTCTACCAGGGCCGGGCCGACGTGCCCTCCAGCTGGACGCTGGCGAACGGCTATTGGCTGAACAGCAATGCGGACCTGGTGCGCGGCCTCTACGGCCTGCCCACCTCCGATCAGCTGTCGCTGCAGAAGGTGTTCGACATCAGCGAAAATACCATCACCGCCTATGTCCAGGCCGATGGCGAGCTGTCGATCTTCGGCCGCCCGCTGAAGCTGCAGGCCGGCGTCCGTTATGTGACGGTCGATACCGACTATAATTTCTTCGACCGCTATAATGGCGGCGCGCAGACCCGCGTGTCGTCAGGGTCCGACCGCTTCCTGCCCAGCTTCACGGCGCGCTATGAGATTTTCGACAATCTGCGCCTGCGCTTCAACTATGGCGAAACGCTGCGCCGCCCGAACTTCAGCGATATCAACCCCAATTATAATCTGGTCGGCGACCTGACCAATGTCGGCTATGGCAGCGGCACGGCAGGCACGGCCACGTTGCGGCCTACCCATTCGAAGAATTTCGACGTGGCGCTGGAATGGTATTTCGAACGCAACAGCGCGATCACGCTGACCGGCTTCCGCCGCGAGATCGACGGGCTGGTGGTGCCGCTGACGGTGCAGGAATTCATTCCGAACAATGGTATCGTCGCCGGCGCGACGAACAATTTCGCGATCACCCGTCCGGTCAACGCATCGAACGGCGTGCTCAAGGGGCTGGAACTGGGGCTGACCTATTTCCCGAGCTATCTGCCCGGTCCGCTCAAGGGGCTCGGCTTCGTCGGCAGCGTCACCGTGCTGGATTCCAAGCAGAACATCCCCGAAACCAACTCGGCTGGCGTGGTGACCGGCGAGTCCACCTCGTCCTTCTTCGGCGTGTCGGACCTCAGCTACAACGCCACGCTCGCCTATGATAACGGGCCGATCGGCGCGCGCCTGTCCTATATCTGGCGCAAGGAGTTCCTGGCGAACAACGAAGCCCGCCTGTTCGCCAACCCGATCGGCGTGTGGCGCAACCCGGAAAAGAGCCTGGACTTCCAGCTCACCTGGAACATCAACGATCGGCTGGGCCTGACCTTCGACGCGGTGAACCTGACCAGGTCGAAGCAACAGACCTATTACAGGTTCGAGGATGTCGGCGGGCCCGAGCAGTTCAACCTCGGTACCACCTTGCTGGCGCGCACCTTCGCGCTGGGCGTCCGTTACACGTTCAAGTAAGTGCCCGATGGGATGCGGTGCTCCTCGCCGCGTCCCATTTCCCATGGCGGTCGTTCCGGAGCCCCCCCTCCTCCAAGCTCTCCGGAACGGCCGCCATGCTTTTGCCTGCGTGGCGAGGGATGACGCCTCGCGGCGCGCCGATCGCCAGTGGCGTGACGGAGGCGCGTTGGCCGGCGGTTCGGACCAGCCGGGTGCGTGTCCTTCTGCGCCAGCCGCGAGGCAGGACCACCCGGCTGGTCGAATTCAAACTGTTCGAGACTTAGCGAGAGCGCTCTATTCCGCCGCCAGCGGATAGGCCGCGCGTGGCGACTCGCAGGCGATCGCCTCGACCAGCGCGGCGATCGCCGTCTGCAGCCGGGCGAGACCGGGGCCGGGCTGATCCAGCGCGTCGTCGAGATAGAGGCTGCGATCCACCTCCACCTGCAGCGCATAGAGGTCGTCGGCGGGGCGGCCGTGACGCTCCACCATATGATCGCCGGCATAGGGGTGGTTCTGCGCCGTCCTGATGCCATGGCCTGCGAGGACGTCTGCCGCCAGCGTCATGAGCCGCGCCGAGGCGGCCCGGCCGAAACGGTCACCCAGCACCACCTGCGGCGCTTCCTGCCCGGCGGCGGGCGGGGGCAGCGGCGGCATGGAATGAAGGTCGATCAGCACCGCATGGCCGTGCACTTCGCGCGCCGCGCGCATCATTTGGCCCAGCATCGCGTGATAGGGCCGGTGGATCATCTCGATGCGGCGGCGCACCTCGTCCCAGCCGATCGGCCGCTGCCACAGCTCATAGGCGCCGGGCAGCCGGCGGGGGAGCAGACCCAGGCCCCCGCGCAGCTTCGCGGACGCTTGCAGCGGCAGGTCGCGCGGCAAGGCGGTCACCATGGTGGGATCGATTTCCCGCTCATGCCGGTTGAGGTCGATCTTCGCGCGAGGGGCGCGGGCGACCAGCACGCAATGGCCGCGCTCGATCAGCGGATCGGCGAGCAAGTCGGCCCAGCGATCCTCCAGCCGCTGCAGCATCTCCGGACCCACGCGGGCGGCGCGTAGTAGGGCGTCGTCATAGTCGCGCCCTGCATGGGGCACCGACAGCACGACCGGGGCGATCGGGCGGTCCGGTCCGTAGAGATGATAGGCAGGCGTGGAATGAGCCGGCGGGCGCGGTGCGGAATAGCTCAAACGGGTCTCCTCC
>DATEJA010000073.1:0-5083 GCA_035278405.1 Sphingobium sp.
ATTCCTGCACAAATCTTACATGGTGTGTAGGACATTGTGAGGATGGCTTGTTTAACCGAGTATCCGACGCCTAGAAGCCGCCAGACCCGGGGCCGCCGCCCACATGTCCCTTCATCATTCCGACAATGTCAAAGAGCCGACCAAACATTGGAGCGGACAGTGATTGTTCCCCGATCCTTTCGTTCCGGGGGACATCCGTCCGTCTATGTTGGCGACCGATCGAGGCGAGAACCAGTGGCGCTCACCGCGTCGGTGGAGTGGCATCTAGGCGCGTCAGATGAGTCGGTCAACAGGAAAAAACAGGCGGCCCGTTTTTTTCTGAAAATGGCCGAAAAGCGCGCTGGCGGCCCTCCCCTGCCCGCTCAGGCCATGGGTTCGCCCGGCCATGTTTCGGTATCGACCTGCGCCTGCATCGCCCGTTCATAGCGCGGGCCCGAGGGCGCTTCGAACGGGAAGAGCCGATCGACCGCCGCGAACAGATCGGCGGGCAGGTTCAGGGAAAGCGTCGCCAGATTCTCGTCGAGATGGGCGATGCTGGTCGTCCCGGGAATCGGCACGATGAAGGGCCGCCGCGCCATGGTCCAGGCCAGACACAGCTGCGCCGGGGTGCAGCCCGCCTCCCGCGCCAGGTCCGCCAATTGACGGGCGAGCGCCAGATTGGCGGCGAGGTGCGGCGGCTGGAAGCGCGGCATGGGCGCGCGGATATCGCCTTGCGCCAGGCCCTCGGGCCCGACGCTGCCCGCCAGCAGCCCGCGCGCGAGCGGCGAGAAGGCGACGAATCCGACGCCAAGATCGGCGCAGGCGTCCAGCACCGCGATCTCGGCATTGCGCGTCCAAGGCGAATATTCGGTCTGCATCGCGGTGACAGGATGCACGGCATGGGCGCGGCGCAGCGTCGCGGCGGACATTTCGGAGAGGCCGATCGCACCGATCTTGCCCGCCTCCACCGCGCGGGCGAGCGCCCCCACCGACTCCTCGATCGACACGCGCGCATCGAGGCGGTGGAGATAATAGAGGTCGATATGATCGACTCTCAGGCGGCGCAGCGAATCGTCGAGCACGCGCGCGATCGCCTGGGGCGAGCCGTCGAGCGTGCGCTTGCCGTCGATCGCGGCGAGGACGCATTTGCTCGACAGGATGAATTCGTCGCGCCGGTGCATCAGCGTGCGCCCCAGCAGCTCCTCATTGCCGCCCATGCCGTAGAGCGCGGCTGTGTCGAACAGCGTCACGCCCGAATCGAGCGCGTGGAGCAGCAGCCTTTCCGCCTGCGCGGGTTCCGGGCGCGGCAGATAGGCGTGGGAGAGGTTCATGCAGCCAAGGCCGATGGCGGAAACGGTGAGGGCGCCGATCTTTCGGGTCGGGAGCGGCAAAGTCATGAAGGAAATCCTCAAAAAGCAGCGTTTTGGGCGGGGTTGGCCGGTTATTCCGCAGCGGGGACCGTGAGGCAAGCGGCGCGGCGGCTGCGTCCTGTCGGGCCTGCCGGAGCGCGGGCGCATGTTTAAGGGGGTGCGATTGCGATTTTGAAGGATTTCTGCGATAGCATCAACAGATGAGCTTCAACTTGCCGCGAGAGGGCGAAAATGAACGCAGTCGTTAACCAGATCGGGGATCTGGCCGAAGCCGGCGAAAAGATGGTGGAACGGCTGCGACGCAAGGCTTTTCTGCCCGACAGCCGCAAGGAACTCAATGTCCGCTTCGGCATCGCGGAGGCCGCGCAGCTGCTCGGCTGCTCGACGAATCGGATCCGCATGGCTGAGGATGACGGCCGCCTGCCCCCTGCCCCGCCGACCGAAAATGGTCGCCGCCCCGGCTATACGGTGGAAGAGCTGCTGAACATGCGCCAGGTGCTGGGCGCCAGCCCCGAACGCGCGCCGCTCGACATTCCCGCGATCATCGCGGTGCAGAATTTCAAGGGCGGCGTCGGCAAGTCGACCGTCACCACCCACCTTGCCCATTATTTCGCGGTCCAGGGCTATCGCGTGCTGGTGGTCGATTGCGACAGCCAGGCGACGACGACGACGCTGTTCGGCTTCAACCCGCATTTCAACATCCAGCGGGAAGAGACGCTCTACCCCTATCTCTCGATCGACCCGACCCAGGTCGACCTTCTCTATGCGGTCAAGCATACCGCCTGGCCCAATGTCGACCTGATCCCGTCGAACCTGGAACTGTTCGATGTCGAATATGAGCTGGCGGCGGCGGGGAGCGACGGCGGATCGGTGCTCGCCGCCCGCTTCCGCAAGCTCAAACAGGGCCTGATGGACCTGGCACGCCATTATGACGTGGTGCTGCTCGATCCGCCGCCGGCGCTCGGCACGATCAGCCTTGCGGTCATGCAGGCGGCCAATGCGCTGCTGGTGCCGCTCGCCGCGACGACGCCCGATTTCTGTTCGACCGTCCAGTTCCTCTCGATGATGGACCAGGTGATCGGCCAGCTGCAGCAGGCGGGCATCGCGGTCGATTATCAGTTCGTCCGCCTGCTCTGTTCGAAATTCGACAGCAATGATCCCAGCCATTCGATGGTGCGCGCGATCATGGAGCAGAGCTTCGGCCCCGCCCTCCTCCCCATCCCCATCCTCGACAGCGCGGAAATCAGCCATGCGGCGCTGCGCATGATGACCGTCTACGAGCTGGAAAAGCCGATCGGCACGCCCCGCACCCACAAAAGGTGCCGCGCCAATCTGGACGAGGCGCTGGCGCAGATCGAGGCGCTGGTGCGGCAAGGCTGGGGCCGCGTCGCCCCGGCACGGGAAGAGGATATCGTCAATGCCGCATAATCCGCTGTCCTACAAGGGGATGTTCCCCTTATGTTCCCGATTCGGGATGACCGATACACCGATCGGCTGGAGCCGCAAAGCGGGATTTTCGAGCAGGGCGGCCCGGCGCTTCTACATGGGCGCGGGCGGTGGCTCGGACGATCGCGGCGCGGCGCCGGACGGCGGGGGCCGGTCGGGCGACAGGGGGAATGATCATGGCGCGTAAGCAATCGGATTATCTGGCGGCCTTGCTGTCGGACGAGGCGGAGGGCCCCGCCCCTGCCCCGTCCCTGGTCGAGGCGCCCTCGCATGACGGCGGCACGGCGCCGCTTCCCGCGACTGAACCATCCCCCCTTCCCGCTTTGCCCCGCGCCGATCGCGCGCGGGGGACGACGCTGCTCGGCCGCGAATCGGCGCTGGCGCGGCTTGCCTCGGGCGAGGTGCGACAGGTGACGCAATTGCTGCTGGACCCGGCGCGGGTGCGGATCTGGCGCGGCAATGCCCGGCTCTACGGCAACCTTACCGAGGAAAATTGCCGCGAACTGATCGATTCGATCCTGGCGGAGGGCGGGCAGAAGGTGCCCGCCGTCGTCCGGCGGGTGGAGGGCGATGCCGACCATGATTATGAGGTGATCGCGGGGACCCGACGCCATTTCTCGATCAGCTGGCTGCGAGCGCACAGCTATCCCGACATGATGTTCGTGGCGCAGGTCGCCCAGCTCGACGATGAAGCGGCCTTCCGCCTTGCGGACCTGGAAAACCGGGCGCGCAAGGATGTCACCGACCTGGAACGGGCGCGCAACTATGCCCAGGCGCTCCACACCCATTATGGCAGCCATCTCACCCGCATGGCCGATCGGCTGAAACTGTCCAAGGGGTGGCTGAGCAAGATGATCAAGGTGGCGGGCATCTCCGACGATATCGTCGCGGCCTTCGCCTCGCCTGCCGACATCCAGTTGAAGCCCGCTTATGCGCTGACCCAGGCGCTGGACGATGTCGCGGCGGCGCCGGCGATCGAGGCCGAAGCGGAGCGGCTGGCGACGACACAACAGGAACGGCGGGCCGCTGGGGAGCCCCCCCTGCCCGCCGCCGAGGTCATGAAATGCCTGCTCGACGCGCCGCGCGTCGCGCAATCCGCGCCCAAGCCCGATCCCTTTACCTGGGTGACCCGCTATGGCCGCCCGGCGCTGACGGTGCAGTCGGCCAACCGCCAGGGCGTGACCATCCGCTTTCACGCGGGGTCGGGTGCGGACATGGACATGCTCGCCGCCGCGCTGCGCGACGCGCTGGAGCATCTGGAGAGCCAGGGGATGGGCCTTCAGCGCTGATGGAGCATCGGGGGGGACAGGACAGAAAGGGTGAAGCGAGGCGGCGGGCATGGCGCGCGTCGCGCGGCGGGTCCTTGTCGCGGGCGCGGGTCGGTGCTGTTTCCCCGGGGAAACAGCTGCCCGCCTCCCCTGCCCTTCCCTCCGCTCTCCTCGGCATGACAGCGGATCGCTGGTCCGTTTCCCCGGGGAAACGCCGAGCAGCCCCTTATCTGTTTCCCCGGGGAAACGGCGCGCGCGCTGACCGCTCCCCCCTGCCCTTTCCGCCGGCTGGCGATCATCCGCCGCTGTTCAGGAGCCGCCCATGACCCGCGCCGGCAAGACCGATATCAACGATCAGTTCGAGCTGTTCCTTCCCTATATTGCGGACCTGCCCTTGCGCGACCAGCGCGAGATGATGGAGCGTCCCTTCTTCAGCCTCGCCAAGTCGAAGCGGGTGAAGCCGATCGACTATACCTCGCCCGACGGCAAGGCCTGGGTCCATGTCTCGGCCAATCCCGATTATGGCATGGCGACCATCTGGGACGCGGACATATTGATCTATTGCGCGTCGGTGCTGGCCGACATGGCGCGGCGCGGCCTCAACGACATTCCGCGCAAGCTGCACCTCATGCCCTATGATCTGCTGCGCGCGATCCACCGCCCGACCACGGGGCGCGCCTATGAACTGCTCGGCCAGTCGCTCGACCGGCTCGTTTCCACCACGATCAAGACCAACATCCGCGCGGAAAATCGGCGCGAGGCAACCTTCAGCTGGCTCGACGGCTGGACCCAGCTGGTCGACGAACGCACCGAACGCTCGCGCGGCATGACCATTGAACTTTCCAACTGGTTCTATGAAGGCGTGCTGATGCAGGGCGGGGTGCTGTCGATCGACCGCGCCTATTTCGACCTGACCGGCGGGCGCGAACGCTGGCTTTACAAGGTCGCGCGCAAACATGCCGGCGGGGCAGGGGAGGCGGGCTTCGCCATCTCCATGCCCACCCTGTTCGAAAAGTCGGG
>DATEJA010000074.1:0-34371 GCA_035278405.1 Sphingobium sp.
ATCGTCGGCGTGCGGGAAGTGCAGGCGGCGCTGGGCCTGGTCGCGGCGCAGTCGGGCCGCGCCATCGTGCCCACCTCGATGCGGCATATCCAGCGCAGCGACATCGTCTATGCGCCCATCCTGGAAGCGCCGACATCTCCCGTCATCCTGAGCCAGCGCCAGGTCGACGTCAGCGCCAATGCCAGCCTGATACGCGAGATCGGACGCACGGTGTTCCGCAGCACGGCGGACGGCGACGGGTTGGCTTGACGACAGGTCGCCCGATCATTCCTGCTCCCGCTCGATCCACAGCAGCGACAAGGGTAGCAGCAAGAGCATGAACAGCGTCGCCGACACGATCCCGCCGACGATGACGCAGGCGAAGGGGCGCTGCGTTTCCGAACCGATGCCGGTCGACAGCGCCGCCGGCAGCAGGCCCAGCCCGGCCATCAGCGCCGTCATCAGGATCGGGCGCAAACGGTCGATCGCCCCTTCGACCACCGCCGTGGCGAAGCCATCCCCATTGTCATAGCGGTGGGTGATATGCTCCAGCATCACGACGCCGTTCTGGACAGAGATGCCCGCGACCGCGATGAAGCCCACCGCCGCCGATACCGACATATGCAGGCCGGCTAGAGCGAGGGCGGCAACGCCGCCGATCGCGGTGAAGGGCACCATGGCCAGGATCAGCAGGGCCGACCGGACTGACCGGAAGGCACCGAACAGCAGGATGAAGATGCCGAACAGCGCGATCGGCACGATCATCTCCAGCCGCTTCATCGCGCGCTGCTGATTTTCGAACTGGCCGCCCCAGACCATCTGGTAGCCGGCGGGCAACTTCACCTTTTGCGCGACCGCCTTCTGCGCGTCGGCGACGAAGCTGCCCTGGTCGCGGCCGTCGACATTGGCCTTCACCGCCACGTTGCGGCTGCCATTTTCGCGGCTGATGCGCGACGCGCCGACCTGAACGCTGATATGGGCGACCTGACCCAGCGAGATGGTCCCACCGGCGGGCAGCGGAATCTGCAACTGGGCAAGGTCGTCCACCGCATTGCGCTGGTCGGCGGCGAAGCGCACGACGATATCGAAATTGCGATCGCCCTCATAGGCCGAACCGACCGTCGCGCCGCCAAAGGCCGTGGCGATCGCCTTGTTGGCGTCATCGGAATTGAGCCCGTAACGCGCCATGGCGTCGCGATCCAGGATCGCCCGCACCTCGGTCTGGCCGCCGATCTTGACCGCATCGACGTCCGACGCGCCGGGGACGGCCGCGACCACGCGCGCGGTCTGCTCGCCCAACGTCTCCAGCATGTTGAGATCGTTGCCGATGATCTTGATCGAGATTTCGCCCTTCACGCCGGACAGGCTTTCCTCGACGCTGTCCTCGATCACCTGGCTGAAATTGGTGGGGACGCCGGGTATCGCGTCCAGCTTCTTGCGCATGTCGTCCTCAAGCGCCGCCTTGGTCGGGAATTGCGCCCGCCATTCGTCGCGCGGCTTGAGGTCGATCAGCATCTGCAGGCTCGACGGGCCCTTGGGATCGGTGCCGTCGTCCGGCCGGCCCGTCTCTGACCCCACATGCGCGACTTCGGGATAGGACAGCATGATCTTGCGAACGCGCGCCTCTACCTTGCGCGTCGTGTCCATTGACGCGGAGGGGGTCAGCTGCACCGTCAGCCAGATATTGCCTTCATCCAGCTTGGGCAGGAATTCCGATCCCAGCCGGGGGATCAACGCGACCGTGATCACCAGCACCAGCGCCGACACGCCGAAGAGGATCTTCGTGCGCGGCTGCGCCTTGGTCATGACATCGCGATAGCCGTCCTTCAGCCTTTCCATCCAGCCGATATGCTTTTCCGCCATGTCATGGCGTTCGACCAGGAAGCTCAGCACCGCCGGCAGGAAGGAGAGGGTCAGCACCAGCGCGGCGCCCAGCGCAAAGGAAAGGGTGAGTGCCACCGGCGAGAACATCTTTCCTTCCACCCGCTGGAAGGTGAAGATCGGCACGAAGGCCATGATGATGATGGCCTTGGAAAACAGGATCGGCCGCGCCAGGTTGGTGACGGTGTTGCGCAACACCTGCCTACGCCGGATCTTGTCGGGCTGCGTCCCATGATGCTTCGCCGCCTCCAGCGCCAGCGCCACCATCAGTGCCTCCACCAGCACCACCGCGGAATCGATGATGATGCCGAAGTCGACCGCCCCCATCGATATGAGGTTGGCGGGCACGCTGGAGAGGCTGAGCCCCGAAAAGGCCGCCATCAGCGCCAGCGGGATGATCGCCGCGACGACCAGCGCCGCGCGCCAGTTGCGCAGGAAGACGAGCAGCAGCACCGTCACCAGCGTCGCGCCGACCAGCAGATTTTCGGCCACCGTCTCCACCGTCCGGTCGAGCAGCTTGGTGCGCTGGTAGGTCGCCCGGATCTGGATCGCCTGGTGGCCGCTACGCTGGGCATCGATGCGGAACTGGGCGTTGAGCTTGTCGACCGCATCGCGCACGCCCTGCACCACCACGGCCGCGTTCTGGCGCTTGACCATGGTGACGATGCCTTCGCTGACATCGTCCTTATGGTCATAGGCGACCATGCCGCTGCGTTCGGGCGTGCCGATCTTCACGTCGCCGATGTCGCGCACGCGCACGGTATTGCCGTTCTGCGCCTTGACCACGGTGTTGCCGACATCGTCGATGCCCTGGTAAAGGCCAAGTCCGCGCACCACGACCACCTCGTCGCCGCGCGGGATCACGCCGCCGCCGACATTGGAATTGGCGCTGCCGACCGCCGCCTGGATGTCGGCGACGGTGACGCCATAGCGTTTCAGCAGGTCGGGGCGGATCTGGATCTGATATTGCTTGATGCTGCCGCCAAAGCTGGTGACGTCGGCGACGCCGGGCACCATGCGCAGGGCGGGGCGCACGACGAAGTCCTGGATCGCCCGCGCTTCATAGAGCGGCATGTCCGCCGGCTTGTCGAGGACATAGCGATAGACTTCGCCCACCGCCGTCGACAGCGGCGCCAGGCTCGGAACGACGCCGTCCGGCAGTTCCGCGTCGCGCAGCTTTTCCAGCACCTGGGACCGGGCGAAATAATCATCCGTGCCGTCGTTGAAGATCAGCGTGACGACGGACAGGCCGGTGATGGAGACGGACCGGATGTCGTTGACCCCCGGCGTGCCGGCGAGCGCGCGCTCGATCGGCAGGGAAATCGACCGTTCGATCTCTTCTGGCGCCTGTCCCGGTCGCTGGCTGATGACGACCACCTGGACGTCCTGCACGTCCGGAAAGGCTTCGATCGGCAGCGTCGTGACGGCGCGCGCGCCCACGATGATCAGCGCGACCACCATCATGATCACGAAGATCCGCTTCTCCACGACGAAGCGGGCCAGATTTTCCAGCATCGGATCAGTCCCCGGAGAGCTGAGCGTTGAGCAGCAGGGCGCCTTCACCGACGATGCGATCGCCGTTGCGGATGCCGGACGTCACATAGGACCAGGCATCGCCATGCTGGCCGACCTCGACCGGCACGCGGCGGAAGCGACCCGGCCCCTCGACCCGGAAGACATAGCTGCGCGTTCCGGATTCGAAGATCGCGGCATTGGGCACCTTGATGGCGCGGCGGCCGTCATCGGTGGTGAGGCGCGCGCGCGCATACATTTCGGGCTTCAGCGCCAGGTCGGGATTGTCGGCCTGCGCGCGCACCTGGACGCGCCGGGTGGCGGGATCGACCGCCAGGCCGATCTGGGTGATCGTGCCGGTGAAATGCCGGTCGGGATAGGCGGGCACATCGAATTCGATCCGCTCGCCGATGCGGGCGCGGCCGACCGAATCCTCGGGCACATCGACATTGACCCACAGATGCCGGGGATCGGACACGGTGTAGAGCGGGCTCTGCCCGCCCGCGATCTGCTGCCCCGGATTGATCTGCCGGTCGATGACATAGCCGCCCACCGAACTGGTCAGCGCCAGCGCGTCGCCCCGGCCGCCGCCCAGATTGCGCAGGCGAAGGCCGGCGCGCTCCAGTTCAGCCGACGCGGTGGCCGCTTCCGCCTCGGCCGCCTCGACATCGCGCCGGGCGATGGCATCGCCGGCGAAGAGCATGCGCGAACGCGCCATCTCGCGCGCCTTCTGGTTCCGCTGCGCCTGCGCCGTCAGCAGGTCGGCCCGGGCCTGTCCCAGGTCCGGCGCGTCCAGATAGGCGAGCGGCTGGCCCGCCCGGACCGGCTGGCCGATATCCGCGAGCACGCGCGTCACCCGGCCCGCGACCGGCGCGCCGACCCGGCTCGTCCGCGATTCATCGAGCGCGACGCGGGCATTGAGGTCGGCCGAAACCGGCAGCGGCCCGCTGGTCGCGGTCACCAGCTGGAGCGTATCCAGCTCGGGCGAACCGGGCGCATAGCTGATCATGTCGGGCGATTTCCTGGGCGCCTGCGCGGGAGGCGCCGCCGCCTCGCCGCAGGCCGACAGCAGCATCAGCGCGGCCAGCGAGGCGGCGCCGGGGCGGAGAGCGAAGCTCCTGGTCATCTTACTGCTCATCTCCGGTGGTTTCGGCGGCATGCAGCCGCGCTATGGCATTGGCTTCGTCCGTCCGGGCGTCGATCGCGCCCAGTTCGACGGCGCGCAGCGAACGGCGCGCGTCGAGCAGTTCGATCAGGGACGTGGCGCCGTGCTTGTAGGCAAATTCCGCCACCTCGGCGGCCTTGCGCGCGGCGGGAAGCTGAACCTCGTCGAATTCGCGCCGGCGCGCGCTGGATTCCCGCAGCGCCTGCCGCGCGATCAGGATGTCGGCGGTGGCCACCGATATCGCCTTGCGCTCCTCGGCTTCGGCCTGGACCAGCGCGGTGGCGGCCGCGTCGCGCTCGCCATGATAGAGGTTGCGGACGGGCAGGGGCACCGACACGCCCAACCCCACGCTGCTGCCCACGCCGACATCGCCGCTGGCGCGTTCATATTGGACGCCGACCGTCACGTCGGGATGGCGCAGGGCATGGGCGCCATCCAGATTGCGCCGCGCCGCCTCGGTGCGGGCCTGCGCCGCGCGCACGTCGGGCCGGTGCATCGCGATCAGATCGGCGGCTTGCTCGCTGGCCGGCTCGGATGCGGGCCAGTCCGCGGTCGTGGCCAGCGTATCGGACTGGATTTCCCGCCCGATGAGTGTCCCCAGCGCGAGCTGCGCGGCATGCCATTGGCTGATGCTTTGCGCGGCATCGGTGCGCGCCCGCGCCGCCTCGACATTCTGCCGGGCAAGGTCGCCGTTGGACAGCGCACCGGCGCGCTGCTGCTTTTCGGCCAGCGTCAGGCTGTCGGCATAGCTGCGGGCGATCGCTTGAAGGATTTCGATCCGGCTTTCAGCGGCCTTCAGATCGAAATAGGCGTTGTAGACCGCCTCGCGCATGTCGCGGCGCGCGCTGGCCAGATCGTCCTGCGCGGCGTTGATCAGCGCGCCGGCCGCGGCGGTGCGGGCCCGGCGCTTGCCGCCGCGCTCCAGCGGAAGGTCGACGCGCGCCACCGTGTCGGCGAGCTGGCCATAGGGGATGGAGCCGATCTGCGATGGGCGGATCTGCACGGCATTGACGCTGAAGACCGGATTGGGCGCGGTGTCGGCGATGCGCAGATTCGCCTGCGCCGTCTTCAGTGCCAGGCGCGCGCGGATGACGTCGATATTCGCATCCTCCGCGAGCCCAAGGGCCGCGTCCAGGCTGATCGGCGCGCTCGCTCCTGTGGCTTCGGATGAAGGCACCGGCTGCGCCCCGACGGGGTAGGGCAACATGACGCAGGCACAGCCTGCCATGCTCGCGAGCCGCAGAGCAGTTGCGATAGGTCGGAACGGCATCGACGCTGACTTTTCCTAGAAATGGACAGCGCCCCTCTACCAGCCAACTTTGCTGCCGCAAGACGATCCGCTAATCTAAATTAATTGTAACCTTCATGTAATGTTATTATTTCAATGACTTACCGAAATGTCGATTTTTGTGCGTTGCAGCATAAAGCTGAGAACGCGGCTTGCCGGTCGTCAGCAGCAGGGATCGGTCGGCGCCGATCCGCCGGGATGAAAATTTTGCCGATGACCGGAACTGCGGTTGGCCTCCGCCATGCCGTCTTATCGGCTGGACATGGCACCCGCACGGGCTGCCTGTCCGCGACCGATAGCCCATGCAAACATCTTCTGTTTCCGTCCTCATCCATCCCGACGACCTGTTCCGCCATCCGTGCCGCGTGCATCGGCCAGCACGCCACGTCCCCCTCACCGGCAATGGAGCGACCGCCCTTGCGCATCCTCACTTTCCTGCACAGCTTTGAACCCGGCGGCGTCGAGCGCATCGCGCTGCGACTGGTGCGCGAATGGCGTGACGGCGGTGTCAGCGCTCCGCTGTTCATGGGCCGGTCGAGCGGCGCCATGCGCGAGGAACTGGCCGGCGACCTGTCCTATCACACGCCGCGCCTGCCGCCCTTCGCCATCGACTGGTGCGAGACGATCTGGATGATCCTCACGCTGCCGGGCGTGATCCGGCGGCTGCGCCCAGACTTATTGTTCTGCGCCGGCAACAGCTATTCGATCGTGGCCGTGGCGATGAAGCTGATCCTGGGGCGCGACTGCCCGCCGGTGCTGGCCAAGATCAGCAACGATCTCGACCGGCACGACATGATCCGGCCGGCGCGACCGCTCTACCGCCTCTGGCTGCGCATCCAGGGCCGCTTCATCGACCATTTCGTCGGCATGGAGGACGCGATGGAGCAGGAGATAGCGACCCTGGTCCAGCCGCCGCCGGGGCGGATCACGATCATCCGCGACCCCGCTTTGTCCTTCGCGCAGATCGACAGGCTCAGAGCCCTGCCACGCCGCCTGCCATGCGGTGACGGCCGTCATTTCGTCGCCGCAGGTCGGCTGGTTTCGCAGAAGAACTTCCCTTTGATGATCCGTGCCTTCGCCAAGGGGGCGGGGGAGGGCGACCGGCTGGTCATCTATGGCGACGGGCCGCAGCGCGCTGCGCTGGCCTCCCTGGCGGACGAGCTGGGGCTCGGTAACCGTATCCGCTTCGCGGGCCATGTGCCCGACCTTGCAAGCCATCTGGTCGGCCATGACCTGTTCCTGCTGTCATCCGATTATGAAGGCGTGCCGGCGGTGCTCCTGGAAGCCCTGGCCGCAGGTCTGCCCATCATCGCGACCCAGTGCAGCCGCAGCATCGAGGCGATGCTGGCCCAGGGCGCGCTCGGGCGGATCGTGCCGCCGCGTGACGAAGCCGCGCTTTCCCACGCCATCGCGCAAGCCGGCGGGGAACGGCCGGACCCGACCGCCAGCCTGATCCACGCCCGCCGTTTCACCATCGAAACGGCATCCGGCGCCTATCTTCTGGCGTTCGATGGCCTGTCCCGTCGCCGCCACGCCAGGAAATTGTCGCCGGCGACTGAGGCGCGCGTGCCGACGCGCCGTCTCCTCGACTGAACCCATGTGAAGAGCAGATCATGACCGGCACGTCGTCCCCCGGCGCTCTCCTGACATCGCCTGCCGTCCCCATCGAGACTTTCGACGCGGAGCGCGTGATCGATCCCGCGCCGCTCCTGCAATCGGGCCGCAACTGGACGCGGCTGTTCGGACCGGCCGTCTCGCTTCTCATCCTCATGGTGTCGCTGCACGAATTCCAGAGCCTGAACATGCGCAAACTCTGGGTGATGATGCCCACGGGCATCGCCTTCTGGGCCGCGTTCCTGCTCTATTATGCCGCCGGCCCCATTTCCGAATGGGTGATATTCCGCCGGCTCTGGAACATCCCGCTGGAAGGCTTCGGCGCGCTTCTGCGCAAATTGGTCAGCAACGAAATCCTGCTCGGCTATCTGGGCGAGGTCTATTTCTACGCCTGGGCCCGCCGCAATGCGAAGATCACCACGGCGCCCTTCGGCGCGCTGAAGGATGTGACGATCCTGTCGGCGCTGGTCGGCAACCTCATCACCTTGCTGATGGTGGCCTTCGCGATCCCGCTCTTCCACGGTTTGGACCTGGGCGTGCGCCATTGGGACATTATCGGTTCGCTGCTGTTCGTGCTGGCGACGTCGCTCGCCGCAATGCTGCTGCGCAAGCGGCTGTTCACCCTGCCTCGTCCCGAATTGTGGAGGGTTTCGGCCATCCACCTGATCCGCATCGTCGCGACCACGGTGCTGGCGGCGGCCATGTGGCACATGCTGCTGCCGACGGTGGCGCTCAGCTGGTGGCTGCTGCTCGCCACGCTCCGCCAGCTGGTTTCGCGCCTGCCCTTCCTCCCCAACAAGGATGTGGTGTTCGCGGGCATGACGGCGTTCCTGATCGGCACGGCCAATGACATCGCGCTCGCCATGGCGATGATGGCGAGCTTGATCCTGGTGGCGCATCTGCTGGTGGGCATGGCACTCAGCGCGAGCGCCCTGCTGCGGGAAGGGCGCCTGTGATGATGCGCGCCGTTAGCCCAGGATGACCACCCTGCCGCCACCGATGGAACGCGAGCCCCTGGCCGCCGAGGTGCAGCGGCCGGCGCCCCATGATGCTGCGGCCAAGCCGGCTTTCCAGCGCCTGTGCAGTTGCACCGGCTGGCCTCTGATGGCGCGGCTTATCTGGTGGGCGCTCCGGAACGATCGCTGAGGCGGCGCGTGCCGGATCAGGATCGATCCAGCCCCTCTGCCGCGCGATCGAGAGCCCAGGGTTCATCGTCGCCGGTCAGCGCGTAGGACATGTCGCCTTGCCGCCAATAGGCGACGGACTGCCGGCCCGCGCGCACCGCGTCGGGAGTCTCGGGCGCGCTGCTTCGCTGATGCAGGGCGAAGATGGACAGATTCTGGCCCTCCATGGTCCTCACGGCGACCAGTAGCGCCGGCCCGCCCTTGGTCGGAAAGACCTGCACGTCGGTCACATGCCAGGCCCGTGGCAACGCAGGCAGCTTGATCTGCGTGTTGGACAGGATCTCGCGCGCATCCAGCCTGGGCGCCTCGATCTGGGACGGCATCTTCGCCCGGATCATCGCCACCCGATGCGATGCGACCGCCATGTCCACATAGGAAGGCGGTTTGCGCGGGATCAGCAGAAAGGCGCAAGCAGAGGCGATCGCCAGGCCCGCGAACAATGCGCCCCCACGCTTGAACAGGCGGCCGGACCGAGTCGGCAGATCGGCGGCTTGCCGCACGGCGCTCGCCGACGGGGAGGATCGGTCGTAGGCCAGCAGCCGCAGCGCCGTTCTTCTGCGCAATTCATCCATGACTTTCGCCGCCAGCGGAGGATGGTCGGACAGGTAGGACTCCACCGCGAAGCGGCGCTCGGCGTCGAGTTCGCCGTCGACATAGGCGTGGAGGTCGAGTTCCGAAAAATCCTCACTCATGCTCTTCTCCGACCAGGCGCAGCTTGTTTCCCGCCTGCTGACTGTCAGCCGACGCCAGATCCTCCATCCGCCGCAGCGCAGCCCGCGCGCGGGCGAGGCGGGACATGACCGTGCCGATCGGCAGGTCCAGCACTTGCGCCGTCTCCTGGTAGCTGAGCCCCTCCACCGCGATCAGGTGGAGAATGGACCGATGATGATCCGGCAAGGCCGCAAAGCCGCGTGCGACCTGGGCCAGCCGGACAAGCTGTTCCTGGTCGGGCTCCACATGTTGCATCAGCGTCTCCGCGAAGGAGTCTCTGCGGCGCGCCTCGGCCGAGACGCGCCGCTTGCCGGAAATGAAGGCATTGCGGACGATGGCCAGCAGCCAGCGCCGTCGGTCGCGCCCGGGCTGGTAGGTCTCATGCCGTTCCATCGCGCGGACCAGCGCGTCCTGGACCACATCTTCGGCATCGTCCCGGTCGCGCGTCAGGGATCGCGCATAGCGCTGCATGGCCTGAAGATCTTCCAGGATCGCATCGTCCCGATGGGATTTCAGCCAGCGCATCGCGGCCCCGATCCGTCAGGACAAGGAGCGCCCGGATGCGTTCCGCACGCAATGCCGGTAACAGTCGAAAACGGAGTCCAGCACATCATCCCAGCGATAGCGCGAAGCTTCCTGCCTGGCCATGGCGCTCATCTTCTCGCGGCGCGAGGGATCGAGGATCAGCGTTTCGACGGCGGTCGCGAAGGCGGCGGCCTCCTTGGCCGGCACCAGCAAACCGCTCAGCCCGTCATTGATCAGCGCGGCGGCGCTGTCGACCGCGGCGGCGACAATGGCGAGGCCGCTGCTCATCGCCTCCAGATTGACGTTGCCGAACGCTTCCGTGACGCTGGGGTTGATCAGCACGTCCGCGCTGGCAATGGCGCGGCCAAGCGCCAGCCCCTCCAGATGCCCGGTGAAATTGGCATTGGGCAGGCGATCCGCGAGCCAGTCCCGCGCCGGGCCATCGCCCACCACAAGAGGACGCACCGCATGACCTCTCGCCCGCAACATGGCGATGCTGTCGGCAAAGACCGCCAGCCCCTTTTCCATGACCAGGCGACCGAAGAAGAGGGGGACCACCTCGTCCGGACCATAGCCCTGTTCAACCCGCCACCGATCACAGCGCAGGGACGGGTGAAACAGCGCGGGATCGACACCGCGCCCCCAGATCGAAAGGCGGCCTGCCCCATGTTTTTCCGCCAGATCGTTGGCGATGGGGATGGTCGGCGCCAATATATGGTCGCAATCATCGTAGAAGCGGTCGAGATAGCGTTCGATGGTCTGCCGCAGGAAACCGATCCGGTAATAATCGGCATAGGTTTCAAAGCGCGTGTGCAGGCTGGCGACGACCGGAATGGCCTTGCCCCGCGCATATTTCTGCGCCTGCCGGCCCAGCATGTCGGGGGCGGAAAGATGAACGATATCCGGTTGGAACGCGTCAAGATCCGCGCGCACGGACCGTGTCAGCCCCAGCGCCAGGCGATATTCCGGCCGCCCCGGCAAGGCGAGCGATCGCACCGCGCGCACTTCGCCCACGGAAACGAACGCCGGACTTCTCGTGCGCGGCGAATAGATGCGGACCTCCGCCTTGTGCCGTTTCAGCAGATGCGCGACCAGCCGGTTCAGCGCCTGATTGGCCCCATCCCTGACACAGTCGTAATTTCCCGAAAACAGCGCGATCCGCAGCGGGCGGTCTGCCATCTGCGCGACCTGCTGCGAAAAGCGCGGCCGGCTTGCTTCACCGATATGGGCCAATCCTGTCATGGACAGGTCTACGCCGCCCGTGGCGGCTTTATTCCCTGGGGCGAAAGATAATCGTGTCGACCCTCACGGCCTCAGCGGCCGAACCTTCCGAATAGGTCGATCAAACCCGGCGGCATGCGCCGTCAGCAGGCGCGACCATCGGGCCGCGCCTGCCTCATTACAATGCGGCTTCCTTGACGGGCGCTTCTTCGGCGATCTTGCCTGACACATGCCGGCCCGCGACATAGCCGAAGGTCAGCCCCGGCCCCAATGTCGCCCCGGCGCCCGGATAAGCGCCGCCAAAGACGTTCATCTGGTCGTTGCCCACGGCATAAAGGCCGGGGATGGGCTGACCGTCGCGATCGACCGCGCGGGCATAGCGGTCCGTCTTGATCCCCGCAAAGGTGCCGATTTCGCCGGCGAACATCTTGATCGCGTAGAAGGGACCTTTTTCGAGCGGGCCAAGGCAGCGGTTGGGACCATGATCTTCATCGCCCTGATAATCGTCATAGGCATTGCCGCCGCGTCCGAAATCCGGGTCGACGCCCAGCCGCGCATTGTCATTAAAGCGCGCGACCGTGGCCTCGAGGGTCGCCGGATCGACGTCGATGATCTTGGCCAGCACGGCCAGCGTCGGCGCTTCGATCAGATAGCCTGAACGGATGAAGCTGCGGCGCGGCATCGGCTTGGGCCGGACGCGGCCGATGCCCCATTTGTCCACGGCCCGCTTGTCCCCGATCAGCCAGGCGAAGGCGAGCGGATCGCCGCGCGTCGCCTCGATCATCTCCGGCACGAAGCTGGAATAGGCCGAGGATTCGTTGCCGAACCGCTTGCCGTGTCGCGACACGGCGATGAAGCCGGGCTTGAGCCGGTCGACCAGATGGGGCCAGACGCCCGCCGGCCCCGCGACATCGGGTCGCACCGATGTCGGCATCCAGGCGGCCGCGTTGGACACATCCTTGCCGAAGACGCCGCCCACCTGCTCGGCCATGCGCGCGCCATCGCCGGTATTGCCCGGATTGGCGACCGACCGGCGCACGCCGTCATAGGCGTTGGGCGGATAGGCTTCGGCCCGCCGCTTGTCGTCATGGGGAAAGCCGCCGCTGCCCAGGATGACGCCGCGCGTCGCCATGATCCGCCTGCGGCCAAGGGGGCTGTCGATCACGGCGCCCCGCACCGCGCTGCCTTCCTTGATGAGTTCCACCGCCGGGGACGACAGCAGGATTGGCACGTCCAGTTCGAACAGGGTCTGCGCCAGCCGCGTGATCAGCGCGCGGCCGCGCACCACGCGGCGCGGCCCGCCATAGATGATGCTGTTCAGGAAATGGCGGCCCATCTTCACCGCGACCGCCAGGAACGCCTTGGGCGACCGGCCTGCGCGGAAGAATTGCTTCATTTCCACCGAGGAGCCGATCGCAAAGCCCATGAACAGCATTTGCGGCAGTTCGCCCTTCAACTCGCGAAAATGGCGGCCAAGCTTGCCCGCATCATATTCCGACGCGATCAGTGATCGCACCTTCGCGGCGTTGGGATTGAGCATGTTATAGTCGGGATATTCGACCGGATCGAAATGGGCATGGGTTTCCCGTTCCAGGAAGTCGATCATTTCCGGACCATATTTCAGGAAGGAATCGATCCGGTCGACATCGGCATGATTGCCCGCTTCCTCCAATATATAGGTGCGCGCGCGCTCGATGCTGTCGCGTTCGCCGGTGGCGGCCTGCAGCGCGGGTGAATGGAGGTTGCCTGGGATCCATAGCATGCCGCCCGACGTGGCGGTGGTGCCGCCGAACACGGCCTGCTTTTCCGCGACGATCACCTTCATGCCCGCCTTGCGCGCGGTGACGGCCGCCGTCAGCGCGCCGCCGCCGCTGCCGATCACCAGAACGTCGCATGTGAGATCGCCGGTCAGACTGTCCACCTCGCCCGTCACTTATGCTCTCCTGTCATCATTCTTCGGCTGCCCCCGCGATTGACGATCCACGCCGCTCGTGAGAAAACAAGCCATCTGGCTTGAATATGCCGCAAGGGAGAGGATGGCAATGGGCAATCGCCAATTTGTAGCACGTGCTATATATATTGCGGCGGGCGATCCGTCGACCCGCTCGTTACAGCCCGTTGCGTCGCGACGCGGGAGCCGGCCGTGAGTGGTCGTCTGGCAGGAAAGGTCGCGCTGATCACTGGCGCAGCCAAGGGGCTGGGCGAAGCGGACGCCCGTCTCTTTGCCAGCGAAGGCGCGCGGGTGATATTGACCGACGTGGATGAACTGGCAGGGGAAGCAGTCGCGCGGTCGATCGGCGAGCAGGCCTTGTTCGTCCGCCATGACGTCTGTGCGGAGGATCAGTGGGCCGCGCTGATCGCAGAGATCGAGAGCGGGTTCGGCGGCCTTCATATCCTCGTCAACAATGCCGGCATCGTCGAACTGGGTTCGCCCGAAGGGATCGACATGGCCGATTATCGCCGGATCATGGCGGTCAGTGTCGATGGCATGGTGCTGGGCTGCAAATATGCGATCCCCGCCATGCGCCGCGCCGGCGGCGGGTCGATCATCAACATGTCGTCGATCGCCGCCGCCCAGGGGGAGCCCAATGTCGCCGCCTACAGCGCGGCCAAGGGGGCGGTGGACGCCTATTCGCGCTGCGTCGCCGTCTATTGCGCGCAGAACGGGCTTGCCATCCGCTGCAATTCGGTGCTCCCCAACGGCATCGACACGCCGATGGTGCGCGCCATGCCGGGAAAGCGCGCGAGCCTTGAGGATGTCTCGCTGCTGCTTGCCGAGGTTCCGGGCGGCGGGAATGAGCGCGGCGTGCCCGAGGACATCGCGTCCCTGCTCCTTTTCCTCGCGTCGGACGAATCGCGCTGGATCAACGGCCAGTCCTTCCTCGTCGACAATGGCGCGTCGGTGACCAAGGGCGTCATTCCGCCCCGCGCCGCGGTCACCGGCTGATCAGGGCCGCAGCGCGAAAGGATGGGTCGGGTCGCAAATCTCGATCAGTTCGAAAACATTGCCTTCCGGGTCCCGGCCATAGGTGGCGCGAAACGGCCCCTCGGGCCCCGGCGGGCAGTGAAAGCGCACGCCCGCTTTGCGCATGCGCGTATATTCCGCATCTATATCATCGACCACCACGGCGATATGGGTGAGGCCCGCGTTAGACACCGGCCGGTCCGGATCATTGGGCAGGGGGAGGGGCGAGAGATACTGGAACAGCTCCAGATAAGCGTGGCCCAAACGCAACACTGCGTAGCGCGCCGACGATCCGGCGAGCCCGGTCAGGGCGTCATGGCGCGCGCTGCCGGCGTCCCAGGAGCTTTCCACCACCAGTTCAAAGCCCAGAATGTCCTCGTAGAAATTCCGCATGCGCGCCAGATCGGCGGTTGCGATCGCGGCGTGGTGGAAGCCCATGATCATGATTTCACACCTTTTTCCCTGATGGTGAGCGGAGCAGCCCCGCACGGCCGCCATTCTTATAGGTGACCAAAAAGAAACACGCTTGCTAAAAAACAGGCCGGCCGGATTTTTTTCGTTTGGCAAAAGAGATAACGCGCGCTAAAAAGATGGCCCAGTCATCGCAAAGAAACAGGACAGCTGCTCCGCGATCGACTTTATTGAGGGAGGATTAGGATGCGAGGATTCCGTTTCCTGCTGTGCGCGACGACGGCAATGGGCGTTGCGGCAACAGGTCAAGCCCAAACCGCGACGGCACCCGCCACCACGACCGCGCAAGCGCCGCAGGAAGCGACTGCTCCGGAGGCGAGCGTCAGCGACATCGTCGTCACCGGATCGCGTATCGTTCGCAACGGCTATGATGCGCCCACCCCGGTCAGCGTGGTGACGGAGCAGGAAATTCGTCGCGGCGCGCCCGTCACGGTGGCTGATTATGTCAACCAGCTTCCCGCGCTGCAGGCGTCCAATTCGCCGCGCACGGCCCTGGCTACCACGGGCGGGGGCCTGGGCGGCGCCAACCTCATGAACCTGCGCAACCTGGGTTTCGCGCGCACGCTGACGCTGTTGAACGGCCGCCGCGTGACGCCCTCGACTGTGACCAACGCAGTGGACGTCAACACGCTGCCGCAGGGCCTTGTTTCGCGCGTCGACGTGGTGACCGGCGGCGCATCGGCCGCCTGGGGTTCGGACGCGGTCTCCGGCGTCGTCAACTTCATCCTCGACACGAAGTTCAAGGGGCTGAAGGGCGGCATCCAGGGCGGCATCAGCGAAGCGGGCGATGCCCAGAGCATTTCCGGCGATCTCAGCTGGGGCGCCGGCTTCAACGATGATCGCGGCCATGTCGTGCTCAGCTTCAACGGCGCCTATCAGGGCGACGCCTGGCTGCGCGACCATGACTGGTACAAGGGCTACAAGATCCTGACGCCCAACCCGGCCGGCGCGCCCACGCGCCTGGTGCTGCCCAATGCGACGGCCAACCTGACCAATGCGGGCCTCATCATCTCCGGCCCGCTGCGCGGCACGGCCTTCGACCTGAACGGCGGCGTTGGAACCACCGCCTTCCCCTTCGGCCCGGTGGAAATCGGCCTGTTGCAGGCGGGCGGCACGCAAAATGCGGACCTCAGCCTCAACAATCTGCAGATCGCCGCGCCGCTCAAGAATCTGTCGCTGTACGGCCGGCTGAGTTACGACTTCAACGACAATCTGTCGGGCTTCGTCGAAGCGTCCTACGGCTATTCCCATTCGACCAACTATTCGGGCACCTTCTGGCGGGTCGATTCCGAACCGATCTCGATCAACAACGCCTATCTGCCGCAGTCGGTGCGCGATCGCATGGTGGCGGCTGGCATCACCAGCTTCAACCTGTCGCATATGAACCAGGATATCGGCATCCCGCAGGCGGACAATACCCGTCGCCTGGGCCGCATCCTTGCCGGCTTCAACGGCACGCTGGGCGGTGGCTGGAAGTGGGACGTGTCCGCTCAATATGGCGAATCCCGCATCCGTAACGCGGTCAATAACAATATCATCCCGAGCCGTGTTCTGGCGGCCATCAATTCGGTCAGGGACGCGAACGGCAATATCGTCTGCGCCGATCCCGCAGCGCAGGCGGCGGGTTGCGTGCCCTATAATCCGTTCGGCAGTCGCGCGCTCACCGATGCCCAGCGCAATTGGATGACCTTCCGTTCGCTGGCGCATGTGCGCATGCGGCAGTTCGTTGCCAACGCGAACATCCAGGGTGATCTGTTCCAGCTGCCCGCTGGACCCGTCACGCTCGCGGCGGGCGTCGAATATCGGCGCGAAAGCGGCGGCGTGATCGATTCCGACCCAATCGCTTCGCAGGCGGTGCCGATCGCCTATGTGTCGAACCTGCGGCCCTACACCGGCAAGATCACGGTGAAGGAAGGCTATGGCGAAATCGCCATCCCGATCCTGAAGGACAGCGCGCTCGGCAAGTCGCTCGATCTGAACGGCGCCATCCGCTACACCGATTACAGCACCAGCGGCGGCGTCACGACCTGGAAGATCGGCGGTTCCTATGCCCCGGTCGAGGATGTCGAATTCCGCGTCACCCGGTCGCGCGACATTCGTGCGCCCAATATCAGCGATCTGTTCCTGGCCGGCACGTCGCTGGTCCAGTTCGTGACCGATCCGACGCGCAACAATGCGAGCTTCACCGTTCTCCAGACGACGCGTGGCAATGCTGCGCTGGATCCGGAAAAGGCGCTTTCGCTGACCGCCGGCGTGGTCTTCCGGCCGCGCTTCCTGCCCGGCTTCAACGCCTCGGTCGACTATTATGACGTGAAGATTGCCGACGCGATTTCGGTGACCTCCTCGCAGCAGATCATCAATTTCTGCGCGGCGGGGCAGACCGCCTTCTGTTCGGCGCTGACCCGCAACGCGGCCGGCATCCTCACCGACGTCAGCGTCCAGCCGTTCAACGCCCGGACCGAACAGGCGCGCGGCGTGGATATCGAAGTCGGTTATCGCATGCAGGATGTGGGCGGCGGCTCGCTCGACCTGCGCGCGCTCGCCAACTATGTCGACAAGCTGCAAATCGTCAGCATCAATCCGGACGGCAGCACCGCCATCATCACGCGAGCGGGTGAAGCGGGCAACAATCTGGGCTCCTTCCAGGGTTCGCCCCATTGGCGTGGCCTTGTGACGGCGACCTATGCGAAGGATCCCTTCACCGTTCAGCTGAAGGGTCGGTTCATCGGCTCGGCGAAGATGGAGAGCGATTTCGGTCCGAACGACATCAACCGCAATCATGTGCCGTCCGTCTTCTACCTCGACGCCTTCGCGTCCTGGGACATGAAGCTGGGAACGGGCAAGGGGCAGTTCTTCGTCGCTGTCGACAATGTGTTCGACAAGGCGCCGCCGGTCGTGACCTCCCAGGATCCGCTCAACAACCAGGGTGCGGGCACCAATCTCGTCCTCTACGACGCGATCGGCCGCAGCTATCGGGCCGGTTTCCGCTTCCAGTTCTGATTTCCCCCAGAGATGGCGCTTTCCCGATGGGGAAGGCGCCATCTTTTTTCGTGAAGGGCCATCGCCATGCTGAAGGTCATGGGCCAGATCGTCCGCAAGCCCGACATGCCGCTCGACGCGTTCCGGCTGCACTGGCGGACGATCCACCGCGGCCTGGCGCTTAGGCTCGCCCATGCGGGGCTGCTGCGCGGCTATGTGCAGAACCATCGGCTGGACATCGACGTCGACGGGCTGATGCCGATCGCGGATGGCGTGCCCGAACTCTGGTTCGACGATCCGCAGGCCTTTGCCCGACTGCGGACCTCCGAAGCGTTGCTCGCCGGCGCCTTCCAGGACGAACCGCGTTTCATGGACATCGGCCGCTACCGCACCTTGCTGCTGGAACCCGAAAGCATCGCGCTTGCTCCCTCGCGCAAACAATGTGCAGGGCTGCTCAAGCTCATGCTGTTCCTGCGCGCGGACGAGGGGGAAGGGCCGCTGCCTCTGGCCGACGCGGTGCGTTTCAGCACCCATTGCCGCTCATCGGCAAGCGCGACCGTCCCGCTGTCGGGCCATGATCGCGTGGAGACGAGCTGGTGGCGTTCGCTCGAAGATTTCGCCTCGGCCTGGGCGCGCCGGACGCGCGGGGCGCCCGTCGACGGCATGCTCGTCGAGGAGCGGCCGGTCTTCTGGCCGGGCGAGGAGATCCCGCCAGCCGACTGGACGCCGGTCGCCGAAACACGGCCTCGTCCATCGCCCGGCACGGCGGAATAAAAAAGTCCACTTGGCTTGTAATTTTGCGGGGATGGTGGCATGATCAGCCCAGTTCGAAAAAGAATAGCAGGAGAGTGAGCGTGGCCGATCTGGGCTCGAAAATTCCCTCGCACCCGCCTGGTCCTTCATGGGATGAGCTGGCGGAAAGGGACAGCCGTGAGGTCCCCGCCTTTCTGAAGGGCGAAGCCTGGCAGGATCTGGGTGATGAGCAGCTGTCGGTCGACCGCTATGTCTCGCCCGACTTCTTCGCGCGCGAATGTGAGAAGATGTGGCCGGAAGTCTGGCAGTTCGTCGCGCGCCAGGAGGAAATGCCCCAGCCAGGCGACTATGTCCTCTACGAAAATGCGGGCCGCTCCTTCCTGATCGTCCGCCAGGATGACGGGTCGATCCGCGCCTTCCACAATGTCTGCCTGCATCGCGGCCGCAAGCTGCGCACGGAAAGCGGTTGGGCGACCGACTTCCGCTGCCCCTATCATGGCTTCAGCTGGAACACGAACGGCAGCCTGAAGAATGTGCCCTGCCGCTGGGACTTCCCCGGCATGAAGGACGCCGACATGCAGCTGCCCGAAGCGCAGGTCGGGGAGTGGGGCGGCTATATCTTCCTCAAGGAGAATGAGGGCGGCCTCACCCTGGAGGAATATCTCGCCCCCCTGCCGGGCCAGTTCGCCCGCTGGCGGCATGAGGATGCCTATACCACCGCCTGGGTGGCCAAGGTGATCCCGGCCAATTGGAAGGCGGTCGCCGAAGCCTTCATGGAGGCCTATCATGTCTCCGCGACCCACCCGCAGATCATGCCGTTCACTGGCGACGCCAACAGCAAATATATGATGTGGGGCGACCATGTGAACCTGGCGATCACGCCGTTCGGCGTGCTGTCTCCGCAGATCGAGGCCGAGGCCACCGAACAGGATATCATCGACAACTTCCTCAAATATAATGGTCGCGTGGTCGAGCCGGGCATGACCCTGACGGTGGAGGAGGGGATGACCGCCCGCGCATCGATGGGCGCGCATAACCGCAAGCGCTTCGGCGAGGTATTCGGCCGCGACCTCGACATGGCGAGCGATGCCGAGGTGCAGGACGCCTTCACCTATAATGTCTTCCCCAATTTCTCGCCCTGGGGCGGCTTCCAGCCGACGGTCGTCTATCGCTGGCGACCCTGGCCGGATCAGGACCACACGTTGATGGAGGTCCGCCTGCTCGGCCGATTGAAGCCGGGCGAAACCGCGCCGCAGCCGGAAATGATCCTGATCCCGCCCGAAGGCAGCTTCGCCGACGAGCTGGGCCAGCTGGGCGCGGTGCTGGAGCAGGACATGGCCAATCTGCCCCATGTCCAGACCGGCATGAAGGCGTCCAAGACCCGCAAGGTGCGGCTCGCCCATTATCAGGAAAGCCGCGTGCGGCACTTCCAGCACACGCTCGACAAATATCTCGCGCGTCCGGACGATGAAGGAGCGGTCACCGCATGAGTGCGAACGATCTCGATACGCTACTGGCGAAGCAGGCTTGCGCCGAACTGGTCTATAATCTGGCGCGCGGGCTGGACCGCTGCGACAAGCCGTTGCTGCTGTCGCTGTTCCACGAGGATGCGACCGACGATCATGGCGGCTTCAAGGGCAGCGCGGCGGACTTCGTCGACTGGGCGTTCGGCGTGCTCGCGACGATGGAGCGGACGCAGCATCTGATCGGCAACGTGCTGATCGATGTGGCCGGCGATCATGCGGTGGGCGAATCCTACTTCATGGCGAACCACGACATGGCCGGCGCGGACGGCCGCCCGGTGCGGATGATCGCGGCGGGCCGCTATCTCGACAGGTTCGAGCGGCGCGAGGGCGTGTGGAAGATCGCCCACCGGCACGCCGTTTATGACTGGAACGCGAATTTCGACCGCACCGACACATGGGACAGGTCGCCCGGCAGCCCGCGCGTCTTCGGCCAGCGCGGCGAAGGCGATGCGGTTTACGCCCATGTGGCGTCACTTGAAAATAGAAGGGTAATGGCATGAGCGTTGATCAATCGAAGCGTCTGGGCGGCAAGCGCGTTTACATCCTGGGTGCCGGTGCGCCGGGCGGGATCGCGGCCTCCATCGCGATGCTGTTCAAGGCGCAGGGCGCGACGATCGTCCTGGGATCGCCCGAAGAGGAAAAGGCGCGCGAAGTGGCCGACATGTGCGGCGCGGCCGGCATCGTGAAGACCGACATATTGGATGAGGTTTCCATCCGCGACGGTGCGCGCGCCGCCGCCGAAATGCTGGGCGGCGGCATCGACGTCGCGATCAATACCGCCGGCGTCAACCGCAACGCGCCGATCGCCGAGGAAACCGCCGAAGCGCTGCTGTTCCAGGCGCGCATCCATTTCATCGGCACGACGCTCTTCATCAAGGAAGTGGCCGAACATATGGGGCAGGGCGGCTCCATCATCACCATGTCCAGCGTGACCGCTGAACTCACCACGCCGCGTCTCGCAGCCTATGCCGGGAGCAAGGCGGCCGCCGACAAGGTGGTGAAGGTCGCCGCCGTCGAATATGGCGATCGCGGCATCCGCGTGAACTCGCTCGCGCCGGGCCTCACCAGCACGCCGATGACGGCGAGCTATTTCGCCGATGAAAAGGTGGTCAACGCCTTCCGTCGGGAAATCCCGCTCGGCCGCATGACCACCCCCGACGATGTCGCCGCCGCCGCGCTCTGGCTGGCGAGCGACGAATGTGTCGCGACCGGCGACACCATCCGCGTCAGCGGGGGCGCGCATCTGCGCCGCCTGCCCGTCGCACGCGACTTTGTCTGAAGAGGCACAGGACCGACATGAGCGATATCGAAAGCCCCGAAGCGCCCGCCCGCCGCATCGGCATCGACGCGACCAAGGCGCCCGAACCCGCGCTCGGCGACGCGCCCATCAACCCGTCGCGCTATTTCGACCGCGACTTCTGGAAGCGGGAATGGGAAGGCATGTGGACCCGCACCTGGCAGGTGGTGGCGCTCGAACGCCAGCTCCAGAAGGTCGGCGACTATGTGACGATGGAATTCGGCCCCGAAGTCATCCTGGCGGTGCGCGGCCAGGACGACAAGATCCGCTGCTTCTACAATGTCTGCCAGCATCGCGGCATGATGCTGGTGACGCAAGAAACGGGCAATGCCCGGCGGCTGACCTGCCCCTATCATGCCTGGTCCTTCGACCTGCAGGGCAAGATCAGGACCGTGCCCGACCTCGCCGACTTCAGTCCTGACCTCAAATGCATGGAAAAGAACCTGGTCGAGATAAAGTCCGACGTCTGGGGCGGCATGGTCTGGTTCAACATGGACAATGACTGCGCGCCGCTGCGCGAGTTCTTGAGCCCCATTGCCGACCAGCTGGAAGCCTATCCGATGGATCAGATGGTCCGCACCCATTGGGTGACCATCGAGGGTGAGTTCAACTGGAAGCTGGTTCAGGACAATTTCAACGAATCCTACCACGTCTTCCACGCCCATCCGCAACTCAAGTTCGTGGCGGAATTTTCCTACCTCTATTCCCAGTTCGACCTGTACGAGAGCGGCCATTGCCGCATGCTGATGCCCGGCGGCGCGCCGAGCCAGACGGTGCGCGGCGGCGAGCCGGAGATCATCCGCCAGCTGGGCGAGCATATCCGCTTCTGGGGCCTCGACCCGGAAGACTTCCGTGGCCGCATGCATGATCTGCGCGAAGCCCTGCAGAAGCAGAAGCGGCTGCTGGGCAAGGAGAAGGGGTATGACTTCTCCAGCTACGACGACAATATGCTGACCGACAATTGGCACTATACATTGTTCCCGAACCTGTCGTTCAGCCTGAAGCCCGACGGCAACATCTGGCTGCGCGCCCGTCCGCATCCGACCGACCCGGAAAAATGCTATTTTGACATGTGGTACATGAACCTCTTTCCGGAGGGGCAGACCAGCTATTATTCGCCGACGATGCGCGACTGGGTCAGCATGGACGTGCCCGCCCCGCATCAGGTGGGCAAGGCCGGCGACTATACGATGGGGCCCACGATCGACCAGGATGTGGCGATCTGGTCCGGCCAGCAGAAGGCGCTCCATTCGCGGGGCTTCCAGCGCGAATGTCTCGCCGGCCAGGAACGGCGCGTGCGCTTCTTCCATGAAAATCTCGACCGCTGGCTCGATCGCTACGCGCCGGTGAAATAAGGGACGCTATCCAAGATCATCGTCATTCCCGCCTTCGCGGGAATGACGATAGATTTTATCGCCCCTTGTCCCTCAAGCCGCCCTTTTGGCTTTCGTGCCCTTCTTGGGCGGCGGCGCGGAGCGGAACTGCAAATCGCCCTCGCGCAGCTTGATCAGGATGTCGGCCAGGAACTGGAGCAGCGTCTGTTCCATCATCTGGTCGTTCCAGATGTCGCGGTTGAGGATCATGCCGCTCATCATCGCCGTCACCAGCCGCCGCGAGCGGTTGAGCAGTTCCAGATCATTGCTCCATTCGGGGAACACGGCCAGCAGTTGGTCGCACCAGATGCGGTCGTGGCGCTGCGCCTTGGGCACAAAGATGGCGCGCAGTTCCTCGTCGGTGCGCGCGGCCATCGTCAATTCCATATAGGCCTTGTGAGGGCGCGACAGGAACAGCTCCCAATCCAGCGCGATCCCGCTATTCTCCCGCTTGCGCTCCTGATCGGACAGGCCCCGGATCGCGCGGCCGAACTCCTCCATGTGGCAATAGAAGGCATAGTCGATGACGGATTCGATCAGGTCCTGCCGCGTCGCATAATGATGCAGCATCGCCCCGCGCGACACCTTGGCGCGCTTGGCGATCAGCCGGTTGGTCGTGCGCGAATAGCCCAGTTCCGCAAGGCAATCGATCGCCGCATCCAATATGGTGACCCGCGTCTCCGAACTTTTGCGCTGCTGCAGGCCCGCGTCGGGAGACGCCATGCCGGCCGGCTCCAGTTCCGACAGATCGACCAGCTTTACCTCATGCATCGAATATGGCCTTCCTTGGCGCCCTGACGAGGGCTGCACCTTTTCAACCAATATTCAATGTCCGCGCGGATTCGACAAGCGCAATGAAGCCACGCCGGGGCGATAGGCGCTATATCGGGCCTATCGCGTCAGCTCTTCCGGCGCCTCGATCAAGGCGGTCAGCTCGGCGAGGAACTTCGCCCCCACCGCGCCGTCGATGGCGCGATGATCGCAGGAGAGCGAGAGCTGGACGCGGGTGCTGAACTGAAGCGCATGATTGGCGGCGCCCGTCGCCTGCCGCGCCGCGCCGACGGCCAGGATCGCGCCTTGGGGCGGGTTGATGATGGCGTCGAACGTGTCGATGCCGAACATGCCGAGGTTGGAGATGGAAAAGCTGCCGCCCTGGAACTCCTCGGGCGCAAGCCTGCCGGCGCGGGCCCGCTCGGCAAGCCCCTTAACCTCGGCGGAAATGGCGGCGACGCTCTTCGTGTCGGCGGCTTTCACGATCGGGGTTAGCAGGCCTTTGTCGGTCGCAACCGCGACGGCGATGTCGGCATGGGCGAACTGGTGGATCTCGTCGCCATGCACCTGCACGTTGATGTCGGGATGCCGGACCAGTGCGAGAGCGCAGGCGCGCACCAGATAGTCGTTGATCGACGGCGCCGCCCCGGTCGCGCGCTTGGCTTGCTCGCGCATCGCCATCAGCGCGTCGATGGCGGCAGAATTGCGCAGATAGAAGTGCGGAATGGTCGATTTGGACAGGCTGAGCTGCCGGGCGATTGCCTTGCGCATCGGCGACATCTTCACCACGCGCACGCCTTCGCCAGCGACTGGCGGCGGAGCGCTGGCCTCCGGCGCGGCCGGCGCATGGACCGGAGCGGGCGGCGTCACACGCTGCAGCACGTCCGCCTTGCTGATGCGGCCGCGCGGACCGCTGCCCGCGATCTGGCCGAGGTCCACGCCGTTCGTGGCCGCCAGCCGCTTGGCGAGCGGCGAGGCGAAATGCTGGTCCAGCCCCGCAACGGGCGCGATCGAGATGGGCGCACCGGACGGCAGCCCCACCGGCGGCTTGCCCGCCTGGTCGACATCCTGAAGCGTGATCCTGCCGTTGCGGCCCGACCCGGCGATGCCCGATACGTCGATGCCGTCGCGGCGCGCCTTCTCGGCGGCGGAAGGGCTGATGATGCTGCTGTCGCTCGGCACCTCGCCCGTCGCAGCCGGCATGGCGGAGGCAGGGGCAGGGGTGTCGCTGGCCGCCGGGGCAGGCGCAGGCGCGCCCGGTCCGCCGAAGCTGGCGATGAAGCTGTCGACTGCGCCCGCATCGGCCGCGCTCTCCCCGAACACGGCGAGCAACGCGCCCACGGGATAGGTTTCCCCCGGCGTGGCGATCAGGCGGCAGACGACCGCGTCATATTCCGCCTCGACCTCATTCGTGATCTTGTCGGTTTCGATCAGCGTCAGCAGGTCGCCCTTGCTGAAGGTGGCGCCTTCCGCCACTTCCCAGCCGGCAATGACCCCTTCGGTCATCTCGATGCCCCATTTCGGCATGGTAAATGCGCGCAGCTTGCTCATGGGCGCGTCCTTCAGCGGTAGGTGAGCGCGGCCCGGACGGCCGCTTCGATCTTCGCGGCCGACGGCAGATAAGCCTGCTCCAGTTCCGGCGCGAAGGGGACGGGGGTGTGCGGCGGCGTCACCATCTGAATGGGCGCGCGCAGCGCGGCAAAGGCCTTGCTGGCGACCATGCCGGCAATATCTCCGGCAAGGCCGCAGCGCGGCGGATTTTCATCGACGACGATCAGCCGGCCGGTCGCTTCCACCGAATCCAATATCGCTTCCTCGTCGATCGGACTGGTCGTCCGCAGGTCCAGCAGGTCGCAGCCAATCCCTTCCTTCGCCAGCGCGTCGGCGGCCTTCTCCGCGACGCCCACCAGTTGTCCGCAGGTGACGATGGTGGCATGCTCGCCCTCGCGCACGCTGCGCGCATGGCCAAAGGGGATCAGATATTCCTCCTCCGGCACCTCCTCGCGCGCCGCGTAGAGCGCCTTGGGCTCGAAGAAGAGTACGGGATCATCGTCGCGGATGGCGCTGGCCAGCAGGCCCTTGGCCTCGGCCGGGCTGGAGGGGATGACGACCTTCAGCCCCGGAATGGCGGTCATCATCGCGTAGGCCGCCTGGCTGTGCTGCGGCCCGGCATTGCGGCCGGCGCCATAGGCGACGCGGATGACCGCCGGGCAGGTGGTCTTGCCGCCGAACATGTAGCGGAACTTCGCCATCTGGTTCCAGATCTGGTCGAGGCACACGCCGATAAAGTCGGCGAACATCAGCTCCGCGACCGGCCGCTTGCCCGCCAGCGCGGCGCCTGCGGCGGCGCCGATGATCGCGCTTTCCGAAATGGGCGTGTCGATCACGCGGTCGGCGCCGAACTTGGCGTAAAGGCCCGCCGTCGTCTTCCAGATGCCGCCGATCGCCTCCGGCCCACCGGCCGTGCCCATGCCGCCGACCAGATCCTCACCCAGGCAGATCACATTGGGGTCGCGCTCCATTTCCTGATGGAGGGTGAGGTTGATCGCCTCGCGGAACTGCATCTTTGCCATCTTGCCGTTCCCCTTTTCAATAATTCACATAGACGTCGGTCAGCACGTCTTCGGGCGAGGGGCGGGGGGCGCCGCGCGCTTCCGCCACGGCCTCGTCGATCAGGGCCAGCACTTCCTTGTCCAGCGCGTCGAGATCGGCGCCGTCCAGCAGCTTCGCCTCCGTCACCTTGGTGCGGAAGCTCGTCAGGCAGTCCCGCTCCACCCGGATGCGGTCCAGTTCGCCCTTGCCGCGATAGCGCTGCGGATCGCCTTCGAAATGGCCGAAGAAACGCTCGGTATCCAGTTCGACTGCCGCCGGCCCGTTGCCCGCGCGGCAATAGTCGATGACTTCGCGCATCACTTCGAACGTGTCGAAAAAGTCGCAGCCATTGCCGCGCCATACTTTCATGCCGAAGGCTTCGGCCCGGCTGGCGATGTCGCCGGCGGTGCCAACCGCATAGTCGACGCCGGTATGTTCGGAATAATGATTGTTCTCGAACAGGAAGATGACTGGCGCCTTCAGCACCACGGCCATGTTCATCGCCTCGAAGGTGGTGCCCTGGTTGCAGGCGCCGTCGCCGGAAAAGGCGATCGACACGCCGCCCTTGCCATCCAGCTTGGCCGATATGCCCGCCCCCACCGCGATCGGCGCGCCCGCGCCGACGATGCCGTTGGCGCCCAGCATGCCCTTGTCGACATCGGCGATATGCATCGACCCGCCCTTGCCCTTGCACAGGCCGCCCGCGCGTCCGTAAATCTCCTGCATCATGCCCTTCACGTCGCAGCCCTTGGCGATGCAATGGCCGTGGCCGCGATGGGTCGAGATGATATAGTCGTCATCGGTCAGATGCTCGCACACGCCGACGGCGACGGCTTCCTGGCCGCTGTAGAGATGGGTGAAGCCCGCAATCTCGCCGGTCTGGATCTCCGCGTGCAGGCGTTCCTCGAACTCGCGGATCACCTTCATCTGCCGGTAGGCCCGCAACATAAGCTCGCGGCTGAGTTGCATCGTCACTCTCTCCTGTTCGCCGGATAGCATGACGCGATCGGCATCATGGCCGACCGCTTCCTCCCCCGTGTGATTGCAAGAGAAGCCAAGGCGCGCAAGCAAAAAAGCACACGTGCTATTTTTTTCTCGTGAGGGAGCGAAAACATGCTTCCGCAGGTGGACGCGGACGGCCGAACAGGATAATAACAGGACGCATGGACTTTATTTTCGGCGGCTCGGACCGCCGTCGAGGAGTGGAGGCGAACATGGCGACAGCGTTTGAAACTGGAGCGAGCGACAGGCAGGTGGCGGCGGAACGCGCGGTGCGGGAGGATCTGGCCGCCTGCTATCGCCTCGCCCATCAGCATCGCATGACCGACCTGATCGCGACCCATATTTCCGCGCGCCTGCCGGGCGAGGGTGAACGGCTCCTCATCAATCCCTTCGGCTCGCTGTTCCATGAGGTGACGGCCAGCAACCTGGTCGAAGTGACGGTCGAAGGCGAGGTGCGCACGCCCGGCGGCATCATCAATCCGGCTGGCTACCTCATCCACAGCACGATCCATGCGGCCCGCCCCGATGTGCAATGCGTGATGCACACGCACACCGCCGCCGGTGTTGCCGTGTCGGCGCAGGAACAGGGGCTTCTGCCGATCAGCCAGCAGGCGCTGGTCGTCGGCCGCCGTCTTGCCTATCATGATTATGAAGGCGTGGCCCTGATCGAGGCGGAGCGGGAGACGCTGGCCCGGGACCTTGCCGACAAGGATGTGCTGATCCTGCGCAATCATGGCCTGTTGACCGTCGGCCGCACCGTCGGCGAGGCTTTCTGGCTGATGATGCAGACCCAGCGCGCCTGCGAGATCCAGATCGCCGCACTGAGCGGCGGTACGCCGGTCCGCCTGCTCGATGACCGGCTGCAGGATCTGGTGCATGAACAGACCTACAATTATGGCGGCCAGCCCAACGGCACGATGGACTGGACGGCGCTGCGCCGCGACCTGGACCGCACTGCGCCCGACTATCGCGACTGATCCCCGATGACCGTTGCAACCCTGGCCGATCCGGTGCTGCTCTATCTGGAGCATCTCAAGATCGAGAACGCTTTCGCGCAATTTTCGACACCCATCATGCGCAGCAGCATCGGCGACCTTTCCGCCTATGCGAAGGGGGCGGGGCGGGACGTCCGCGTCGTCATCACCGCCGACGGCGCGCCGATGGAGGAAGCGGTCTGGGATCTCCCCAATCTCGGCCTCATCGCCTGCCTGGGGGCGGGCTATGACGGCATCGATGTCGATCGGGCGCGGGCGCAGGGCGTCCAGGTCACGACCGGGCGCGGCGTCAATGACGAGGATGTCGCAGACATGGCGATCGGCCTGCTGCTCGCCACCGTCCGGCAGATTCCACGCGGGGACCGACTGATCCGCGCGGGCGGGTGGAAGAAACAGCCCGAACTCGCCATGTCGCGTTCCGTCTCGCTGATGCGCTGCGGCATCGTCGGCCTGGGCGCGATCGGCAGCGCGATCGGGCGGCGGCTGACCGGCTTTGGCTCGCCGATCGCCTGGTGGGGCCCGCGCGCCAAGCCCGACGCGCCCTGGCCCCAGGCGAAGTCGCTGCTCTCGCTCGCGCAGGACAGCGACATATTGATCGTCGCGGCGCCCGCTTCCGAAGAGACCGAAGGCCTCATCAGTGCCGAGATACTGGATGCGCTGGGGCCGCAGGGCTATCTCGTCAACATCTCGCGCGGGTCTCTGGTCGACCAGCAGGCGCTGATCGCGGCGCTACGCTCTGGCGCGATCGCGGGGGCGGGGCTGGACGTGTTCCAGGATGAACCCGACGATGGCGCGCGCTGGCGCGACTTGGAGCAGGTCGCCCTGACGCCGCATATTGGCGCCTGGGCCGAAAGGGGCATCGCGGAAGCCAAGCGGATGTGCGCGCTCAATGTCGAGGCGTTTCTGTCGGGCGAGCCGCTCTACACGCCGCTGTTCCGGTGAAGGGGCGCCGCTCCGGGCGGCGCCTCCAGATTGAAACCTCAGACCACCGCGATCGGATAGCCCAGCGCGGCGCGCTGCTCGGCATAATCTTTGATATGGCTGTCGGCGCTGCCATAAAGCGCTTCGATCGTCAGCAGCCGCTTGTAATAATGGCCGACGATCAGTTCGTCGGTGGTGCCGATGCCGCCATGGATCTGGATGGCATTTTGCCCCACCATCCGACCCGCCTTGCCCGCGCGGGCCTTGCAGGCCGTGACGGCGGCATGTGTTTCCGCAGTCGCCGCATCGAGCTTCAGCGCGGCGAGCAGCGCCATGGACCGGGTCAGTTCGCCTTCCACATACATGTCGGCCATGCGGTGCTGAATGACCTGGAATTTCGCGATCGGCTTGCCGAACTGGGCGCGCTGGGTCGCGAAATCGACGGTGATGTCGATCAGCGCAGCGATGATGCCGGTGATTTCGGCACACAGCGCGGCCAGCACGGCATCATGCGCCGCCTGGATCGCGTCGGCGCCATCCATCGTGACGATCGCCGCCTCATCCAGCCGCGCGTCGATCTCCAGCTGCGCCGCCTTCGATCCGTCGATCAGCGGAAGCTCGGACCAGCTCAATCCCCCGGCGTTCTTGGCCAGGATGATCAGCGCCACCGCGCCAGCGTCGGTGCGGGCGCTGATCGCGACATGCGTGGCCTCGGCGGCGGCGGGGACGATCGCCGCGCCGCCCTTGAGCGTCCATGCCCCGCCGTCCCGCGTCAGCGTCCGGTCGCCCGGCCCCGCTGCGCCCTGGGCGTCCGTCAAAACCAGCGCGACCCGCGCCTCGCCGCCTATCACGTCGGCCACCAGCGGCGACAGCGCCGGCCTGGTGCCGAGCGCGTTTACCAGTCCGCCGAACCCCACGACGGTAGACAGAAAAGGCTCGGCCGCCAGCCCGCGCCCCAGCGCCTCCATCACCACCATGATGTCCAGCGGGCCCAGGCCCAGCCCCCCCTGCGCTTCGCTGAAGGGCAGCCCTATGATGCCCAGCTCGTCGGCAAAGGCGCTCCAAAGGGTGGAAGGCCAGCCCTCCTCGCTCAGGCTCGCCTGGCGCGCCTCGAAATCATGATTGTCGGCAAGATAGCGGCCGACCATGTCGCCCAGCATCTGCTGCGATTCACCCAATAAGCTCATGGCTGATCCCCCTGCCGTCAGATGCCCAGCGCCGCTTTGGCCAGGATGCCACGCTGGATTTCGCTGGTGCCGCCGAAAATGGTCATGGCGCGGGAATTGAGATGGCGCGCGGTCGGCGCGGCGGCGTAGGAGGGGCCGATCACCGGGCCATGTCCTTCCAGCGCCGCGCGCTGGTCGATTGCCGCCATCGGGCCCAGCACATCCATCGCCAACTCGGTCGCCTTCTGGAACAGCGTGGCGGCGACCAGCTTGAACGTCGATGCCGCCGCGTCGCCCACCGCCTCTCCTGCCTCGCTCGCGGCGATGATGCGATATTGCGTCATTTCCAGCGCCATCAGCTCGATTTCGACCTCGGCGCGGCGCTTGATGAATTCGGGATCGCGGAAGGCCGCCGCCTGCGCGCCGGTCGCCTGCGCCTCCGCCTTGTAGAGCCGTCGCATGACACGCGCGACACGCCCGCCCGCAGCCCCGCCGCCGCGTTCGAACTCCAGCAGATATTTGGCGATCCGCCAGCCTTCATTCTCCGGCCCGACGCGATGGGTGGCGGGTATCCGCACATCGTCGAAGAAGAGCTGGTTCACCTCATGCTCGCCAGACATGCTCAGGATCGGCCGCACGGTGATGCCGGGGGTGTTCATGGGCGCCAGCAGGAAGCTGATGCCGGCGCCCCGATGCGATTGGGGATCGGTCCGCACCAGCAGGAAGATCCAGTTGGCATATTGGGCGTGGGTGGTCCAGATCTTGGTGCCGTTGACGACATAATCGTCCCCGTCGCGCACCGCCGCGCATTTCAGCGCGCTCAGGTCGGAGCCCGCCTGTGGCTCGGAATAGCCCTGGCACCAGAAATGCTCGCCCGACAGGATGCGCGGCAGGAAATAATCCTTCTGCTCCTGCGTGCCATGGCCTATCAGGACCGGGCCGCACATCTGCAAACCCATGGCGGGCAGGGTGGGGGCGCCCGCATTGGCGCACTCATGTTCGAAGATCATGCGCTTGACCGGGGACCAGCCCGGGCCGCCATATTCCTTCGGCCAGGCCGGGGCGACCCAGCCCTGGCGATAAAGGATGTCATGCCATTGCCGGACGACGTCGCCTTCCGAAAAGACCCCGGCCTGGTCGGCGGCGGCCTGCTGCAGTTCGGGCGTCAGCGACTCTGCCAGAAAGGCGCGAACTTCGCCGCGAAACTGTTCCAATTCCTCTTGGGCGCTCTGATCGGTCACCGCGATAACCCCGTTTTCATGATCATGACCCTAGACGCCCTTTTCAAAAAGCGCAACGCGTAATAACAATGGTCGCGAGGCAAGGCAGAACAGGAGAGTCGCAATTGTGCAACGCAGGTTGGGAAGTGGGCCGATGACCGGAAACGCGATCGATTGCCTGTTCGTGGTGGGCGGCTCCTATCATGACATGGATTTCGCCCGGCTGGAGTTGCTGAAGCTGCTCGCGCGCAATCCGGACATCCGCACGCGCGTCTATGAGGATTATCCCGCGCCCGAGGTGATTGCCGAGGCCGACTTCCTCCTGACCTACACGTGCGACCGCGTGCCCGGCACCGCTGAGCAGCGGGACGCGCTCGTGCGGTTCATCGAGCGGGGCGGGCGATGGTTCGCGCTGCACGGGACCAATTCGGTGCTGCGTTTCATCGAAGGCGGCACAGTCACGACGCCCGATGAGCAGCCTGACTTCATGGCGCTGCTCGGCACGCAATTTATCGGTCACCCCCCGATCGGCGCCTATCGGGTCGAGGTCGCCGATCCCTCCCACCCGCTCGTCGCCGACATCGCGCCGTTCGAGACGGTGGACGAACTTTATCTCAGCCGTCCCTGCGCGCCGATCGAGACCCTGCTCGACTGCCATTATGATGGCGGACCGCTCGGCAGCTTCCGCCAGACGCCGCAGGTGCCCGGGCGCCATCCGGTGCTCTATCTGCGCCATCTGGGCGAGGGCGCCATTCTCTATCTGACGCTCGGCCATTGTCGCGGCCATCACGATATGCGGCCGCTGATGGACCATTGGCCGACGGTGGAGCGCTGCTCCTGGGAGCTGCCGATCTTCCACGAGCTGCTGCGGCGCGGCGTGGAATGGGCCAGCGGCAGCGCGCTCGTCCACAATGTATAACATGCTGTAGAATGAGAGGATAAGCGATGGACGAGGCGCTGCAACAACGCATCCATGCGCAGATCGCCTATGAGGCCGGGCGCGACGCGCCGCCCGCGGATTTCCCTGCGCTCCCGGAAGTGCCGGGCGGCCGCTATACGAGCGAGGCGTTTCACCAGCTGGAGCTGGATCATCTGTTCCTCAAATCCTGGCTGCCCACGGTGCGGACCGAGGAACTGGAGCGGCGGGGCAGCTTCGTCGTCTGGCGGAAAATGGGACGGCCCATCCTGATCGTGCGCGGCAAGGATGATGTCGTGCGCGCCTTCTACAACAGCTGCCGCCATCGCGGCGCCGCGCTGACCCCGGCGGACAAGGGGCATGGCAGCTTGCTGCGCTGCCAATATCACAGCTGGTCCTACGACCTGACCGGCCGCCTCGTCGCCGTGCCCGACGAGCGCGACTTTTGCGGCCTGGACAAGAGCGCGCGCGGGCTGATCCCCGTGCGCTGCGAAAGCTATGGCGGCACCGTCTTCGTGAATTTCGACGATGACGCGCCGCCGCTGTCCGACATGCTCGCGCCGATGCGCGACGAATGGGCCTGCATGGAAATGGAGAGCCTGCGGATCGTGATGCGGCACAACGCCGTAATCGACTGCAACTGGAAAGCGGCGGTGGACGCCTTTCTGGAGGTCTATCACATCAACACCATCCACCGCGACAGCCTCGGCAAGGCGCTCGATTCGCGTTCGACCGCGCTCGGCCTTCTCCCGCACGGCCATTCGCGGATGGTGACGGCCTATAATCCCTGGGCGCTCGAAACGCTGGGCATGGATGTGGATGGGCAGCCCGACATCGCCGGCGCCACCCCGCTGCACCGGCGGTCGAGCACCGCCTATCTCCAGTTTCCCAACCTCATCATGCCCTTCCGCTCGATCTTCGTGCAGCAGCTGCGCATCTGGCCGCGCGGCCCGCACCAGTGCGAGCTGGAAGTGGTCGGCCTCGGTCCGGACTGGGGCGAAGGGCCGCGCCCCGCTTATTGGGACCGGGCCGCGCCCGCCTTCCGCAAGGTGCTGGAGGAGGACATGGAAAATCTCGGCTCCATCCAGGAGTCGCTCAATTCCGGCGCCTTCACCGGCATGATGCTGAGCTACCAGGAACGCCGCATCTACTGGATGCATGAGGAGATCGACCGCCGCATCGGCGTGGATCGCATCCCTCCGGAACTGCGCGTCGAGCAGCTGCTCGGCGATTTCATCGAACCCCAGGACATGGAGTGGGCGCAATGAAGCGATTGGCAAAGCTGGGCGAGGTGATGCAGATCGCCTTCGTGCCCGAGGATTTCGAAGGCGCGATGCGCTTCTGGACGCAGGTGATGGGCGTCGGCCCCTTCTATGTGCAGCCGCGCCTGGCGATCCCGACCCTGCGCTACAAGGGCGAGCCGACGGACGCGGTCTTCACCGTCGCCATCGCCTATTGGGGCGATATCCAGATCGAGCTGATCGAGCAGCATAATGACGCGCCCTCCCTCTACAAGGAATGGCGCGACGCCGGGCGGGAGGGCGTCAACCACAGCTGCATCGTCGTTGCGGACATCGCAGAGGCCCGCCGCGTCGCCGAGGAAGCCGGCATGACCGTCGTCCAGGAAATCCCCGGCGACGGCTGGGGCGTGCTCTACGTCGACACGGGCGGCGGCCCCGGCACCTTGCTGGAGATCATCCAGCCCAACGAAGGCATGCTCGGCCGCTTCGCCCGGATCAAGGCGGCCGCGCAAGATTGGGACGGCAGCGATCCCGTCCGCTATTTCAACTGAAATGCGCGCTCCCCTTTCCCTCATGGAAAGGGGAGTGCCTCAGCCCAGCGGACCCATCATCCCCGCCAGCCGGCGATGGAAATGCTGAAGGGCGATCTCGTTGCGGCCCAGCGTCGTGCGGAACCCCTCCGGCGCCCATTGCAGATTTTCCTGCCCATCGCGCGAGACGCTATAATCTTCGGTCGACACGACATGTTCGATGAACTTGTGCGTCTCCTCCCAGCGCTCGATCTCGTCGGCATGGGAACTGTGCGCCGGCTGATAGGTGTTGAGCAACGAGAAGCTGCGGTCCACCCGATCGCCGGGGAAAACGCGGGAAATGCCGTAGAACTGCCCGCCGCCCTTCATGCTGTTCACATTGATCGAGACATTGGGGAACAGCATGTAGAGGCCGCCATAATCGGTATGCGGCCATTCGGCTTCATCTTTGTCCGCATATTCCATGAACTCTTCGCGCGGGAAGCCCAGGCGGCAATGACCATTGTCGAACTGGTCGTAGACCATGATGTTGCTGAAGGCGAGCGCCCCGATGGTCGTCGGGTGGAGCGAGGC
>DATEJA010000075.1:0-29161 GCA_035278405.1 Sphingobium sp.
TGATGTGCGAAAAGTCGGTGATGCCACGCTTGCGCATCGCTTCCTGCCACAAGGGATCCTTAACGACGATGTCGGTCGATCCGATGACTTCGCCCAGAAGGAAGCTGGCATGGCCGTCCTTCACCTCTTCCCAGGAACGGACCTTGTTCGCGCGGAGGTCGACCCTGGCCTTGTAGGTCTTGCGGTCCTGCAGGATGATCGCCAGCGCGCTGCGGGAAAAGGGCGCGCCCTCCTTCCAGGCGAGCACCTCCTGCTTGGCGGGCTCCAGCAGCGAGACCGATGCGGTCTTGGCATCGGGGCGCATGCGCTTGGCGGCCTTCAGCAGCCGCACCGTCTGTTCGATCTCCGTTGCCGTGAGGGCGTCAAGCGGGTGAGCGGCTGGGGCGAGGGACGTTTCAGCCTGGTGCCCTGCATCCTTTGCCGCCGGTGGCGGAGCGGCATGCGCCATGCTTATGGCAGAAAGGGCTGCCAGGACGCTCACAGAACCCCATCCAGCCGACATCTTGTGCATTGCCACTTCGCTCCCCGACCCCAATTGCGACCCGGCCCCGCATCCATGCGGTGCCAGCCGGTCTACCCCGACGATGATCTTCCCAGCCTTCCAGCCATCAGCCCGGAAGGGGGGCCAGCGGATGACTCGGGAAAATACTGCACATGTTAAGCAGATTGCGCCTTACCATCATAGTTGCAGGCGGACGTCAATGCCCAATGGCGAGCTGGCTGAGGCGCGTGGCCTGCGGCGCTGAGGGGCAGTCCGCCTATTCCCTGGGACCCAGCTCGGCGATCGCCTCGATGAAGGCGCGCAGTTCCTCGCGCAGGGCGGTCAGACGTTCAGGGCCGAAGGTCCTGGAATAGGAATTGATGACCTGGACCGTATGCCGTGCGGTCAGTTTCACGAGCATGTGCCCTGCGTCGGAAATCGAAACGATCGATCGGCGGGAATCGTTGGGATCAACCCTGCGCTCGATCAGGCCCCTGTCCAGCAGTTCCTTGAGGATGCGCGTGACGCTGGGGGCGTGCAGCAGCGCGGCGCTGGCGATGCTGCGTGCGTCCAGCGAGTCATGTTCGACCAGCACCCGCAACACGCGCCATTGCTGTTCGGTGACATTCGCGTCGCGCAGCATGGGGCGGATCGGCGCCATGACGGCTTCGCGCGCCGCCAGCAAGGTTCCGGCGAGGGATTCGCGATAGGGGCCAAGGATCGGTTTTGCATTGGGCATGCGGCTTCGATGGCAGATGTTTTCGTGTTAATCAAACAAGATCGATTTCATCGCTTCCCGGGACGGCCGGTCCGGTTCGGCAGGCGGGAACTGCCTTCTCGGGATGGAACAGGGCGGGTCGCCGCTTTCGCGCAAGAGCAGAAAGGCCGGCGGGCGGAAGGCGGGGAGACGGGAATCTGCTATAGGCGCAGTTCGGCTTGACGTCGTTATCATGTTAATCATATAGCTTGTGATGAAGCCTTCAACGCCTGGGGCGCAGGCTGACATGCTATTCAATCGTTGGGATGTATCGAGATGACGGTTGCCACTTTGCTCGAACGCCGTCGAAAGATCAGCGGCCGCAATACTCTCCTCTTCTACGATGAGCCGCTGCAAGTCGAGCGAGGCGAGGACGTATGGCTCTTTTCCGCCGATGGCAGGCGTTATCTCGACGTCTACAATAATGTCCCCCATGTCGGCCATTGTCACCCGCATGTCGTCGATGCGCTGTGCCGGCAGGCAGGGCAAATCAATATCCACACGCGCTATTTGCATGAGGAAATGGTTCGCTATGGCGAGCGCCTGACCGCCAAGTTCGACGATCCGCTGACGATGGCGCTGTTCACCTGCACCGGCACGGAGGCCAACGAGCTTGCCCTGCGCATGACCCGCCATCTGACCGGGAACAAGGGCATCATCATCAGCGATTTTTCCTATCACGGCAATTCGCTCACCCTGGCGGAGGCGACCACCGGCATGCCCGCGCCCGAGGCGCTGGCGCCGCATGTCAGGGCGGTGCGGATACCCGACATGCACTATCATGAAGGCGAAGCGCCCGAAGCCGTCGGCCGCGCCTTTGTGCAGCAGGTCGAGCAGGCGGTGAAGTCGCTGCAGGACGCCGGTTTTGGCGTGGCGTCGATGCTGTTCGACACGATCTTTTCAACCGAAGGCCTGGCCGCCGTTCCGCCCGGCTGTCTGGCGGAGGCTGTCGCGATCGTGCGCAAGGCAGGCGGCCATTTCATCGCCGATGAGGTGCAGCCGGGCTTCGGCCGCACCGGCGCGGGCATGTGGGGTTACAGCCTGCACGGGCTGGTTCCCGACTTCGTCACCATGGGCAAGCCGATGGGCAACGGTCATCCGCTCGCGGGGCTGGTGACGACGGAAGAGATAGTGGACCGCTTCGCCAGCGCGGCCGTCTACTTCAACACTTTTGGCGGCAATCCCGTGTCGGCCGCGGTCGGCAATGCGGTTCTCGACGTCATCGAGCGGCAGGGGCTGGTCGACAATGCACGGGTCCAGGGGGATTATCTCCAGCGGCGGCTCACCGACCTTGCCAGCCGGCATGAGCGGATATCGGCGGTGAGGGGACGGGGCCTCTTCTTCGGGCTGGAGTTCGTGACCGACCGCGTGTCGCGCCAGCCGGACGGGGCCTTCACCCACCGGATCGTCAACATGGCGAAGGATGAAGGCATACTCATCAGCCGGGCCGGGCGAGACGGCAATATCCTGAAGATGCGCCCGCCCATCACTTTCCAGCAGGAGCATTGCGACTTGCTTGTGACGACGCTGGAGAAAGTGCTGGGCGAGGCGGAAGGCGCATGACGGGCGCGGGCGACTTCTACCGGCTTTCGGGCAGCGAGCAGGCCGAGCGTTTGCTGAAGCTGGCGCAGGATGCGCTGCGACACTGGGATGGCGGATGGCGCAATCCTCGGCTCATCAAGCACCGGGAAAACGCCGTTTTCGCCCTGGAAGGAGAAGGCGGCGCGCGAGCGGTCCTGAGGATCCACCGCCACGCTTATCATGACGATGCGGCGCTGGCGTCCGAACTGCAATGGATTGGCGCGCTGGACGCGGGCGGCATCAAGGTTCCGCCCGTCATCAGGACGCGCGACGGCGGCCATTTCGTGCATGTGTCGCACGCCCTGGTGCCCGAAGCGCGACAGGTCGACATTCTGGGCTGGGTGCCGGGCCAGCCGGTCGGTTCGGTCGAGGATATCGCGTCGCAGGACGGCGCACGGCTGACCGACATCTATTTCCGGGCGGGGGCAGCGGCGGCGCAGGTGCATATCTTGTCGGCCTCCTGGCCCCTGCCGGACGGGTTCCGTCGCCATGCGTGGGACCGGGACGGCCTGGTCGGGCCATCGCCCTTCTGGGGGCGGTTCCTGGACCTGCCGCTGCTCTCGCCGGAGCAGCGGACGTTGCTGGAGCGAGCCGCCGCCACCGCTGCGGCGGACCTCGACCGGATCGGCACCGGCCCGGATGTCTATGGCCTGATCCATGCCGATTTCGTGCCGGAAAATCTCTTCGTTCATGGGGACGAGGTGGCGCTGATCGATTTCGACGACGCCGGATTTGGCTGGCACATGTTCGAATTGGCGACCGCGCTCTTCTTCCTTCAGGGGCATGAGGCGTTCCCGGCGATCGCGGATGCTCTGTTCGAGGGCTATGAACAGCGGCGGCCGGGCAAGGTCGACCGTTCCCAACTGCCGCTCTTCCTGTTCCTGCGCGGCACCACCTATCTGGGCTGGATCCATACGCGCGCGGAGATGGACGCGGCGAGGGAACAGGCCGGCTTCATGATCGATATGGCGGTCGATCTGGCCAAACAATATCTCGGGCAGACGGAGGACTGATGCGGCTTGTTCGTTTGCCCGGGAAAAGCCGAAAGGAAGGACATGCTCATTACACATGACAGACGAAGGTCACAGATTTCGCGATAGTGGCGAAGATCTCGGCATAATAATCTGGTTATAGGAAGAGTAATGACGAAATGGGATCAATCGGCGCGACCATAGGTTACGTCGGGCATGGAATATTTTGTCCTGTTTCATCATGTAATGATCGGAAAAAATCCCCCAACATGTAATCTAGAGCAAAAAATATATTGCTCGACCATGTCAGTTGATTAACATGTTATCAGTTTAGAACATCGCACAGGGATGTGAACTGACCAGAAAAGGGGACAGATAATGGCACTATCGAGACGCCTCTCCACAACCGCGCTTCAGGGAACCGCTATCTGCGCGCTTCTGGCGTCGGCCGGCATCGCCGCCGCGCAAACCGCGCCGGACCAAGCAACAGGAGGCGCGCCATCCCCGCTGCTCGGCGACATCGTGGTCACGGCACAGAAGCGGGACCAGAATCTGCAGGACGTGCCCGTATCCGTTTCCGCCTTTTCGGGCAGCCAGTTGCAGCAATTGGGACTGAGCAACGCGACGGCCATTACGCAACAGGTGCCGGGCATGCATCTCAATGCCTGGTCGCCCAACATCACCATCTTCAACCTGCGCGGCATTTCGCAGAACAACTTCCAGGATAATCTGGAAGCGCCCGTCGCCGTCTATATGGACAATGCCTATATGGGCTCCATGAACGGCATTTCCGGGCAGCTGTTCGATGTCGAGCGCGTCGAAGTGTTGCGCGGGCCGCAGGGCACGCTGTTCGGGCGCAACGCGACGGGCGGCCTGGTCCATTATCTCAGCCGTCCTGCGAAGGAAAAGGAGCTGAACGGCTATATCCAGGGGACCTATGGCCGTTTCGACGAACGATCGGTGGAAGGGGCGATCGGCGGCCAGATCGTCGAGGGCTGGCGCGCCCGTCTGTCGATGCGCCGGGCGTTGGGCGGAAATTACATCAAGTCGGCCGACACCGATGCGGCAAGCGGACTGGTGGGCAATGGCCAGGCTATTGGCGGGCAAAATGCCTTCGCCCTGCGCGCCACGACGCAGATCGACGTCACGCCCGATCTGATGGTCGAGCTATGGTATAAATATTCGCGCGACCATAATGTGCCCACGGGCGGCTATGTGTTCGACAATTGCGATCTTCTGCCCAACGGCTTCTGCCATGTGGATCCGGTAGGGCTGAGCGACGGCACGGGAGGCGTCATCAACGGCATCACGGGCGCGAAGGCATCGCCCTTCCAGAACTTCTCCAATACGCCCGGTTTTCTCAATCGCCGGGTGCATATCGGCCAGGCGAACATCAACTGGGACCTTGGCGGTGTCGAACTGACGTCGATCACCAATTATACGCACCTCAAGAAAAGCTATCGTGAGGATGGCGATGCCCTGCCGATTAGCGTTATCATTTTCGACACCAGCGTGAATTATCGGCAATTCTCGCAGGAACTCCGGCTTTCGGGCGAGACCGAGCGGCTCAAATGGCAATTGGGCGCCTATTATCTGGACATGCGGATCGGCGGCGTCCAGATGACGCGCGGCGCTCCGGTGCTGGGCACGGCGTTCGAGATCAACGGCGGGGCGAACGACCCGTTCAGCCTGGAAGATTATACGCTGCGGTCGAAAAATTATTCGGTCTTCGCCCAGGGCGAATATGCCTTCACCGATACGCTGTCGCTGATTGGTGGGTTGCGCTATTCGAAGGATCGCAAGTCGCTCGACTATGTGTCGCAACTGATCGACCCGCCTTTTCCCGACGCACTTATCAAGACGGACGAGAGTTTCGCGGCGATTGTTCCGGGGGTGAACAGGATCCACTATGGCGATTACGCCGCGCGCGCCTCGATCAACTGGAAGCCCAGTCCGGACACGCTGATTTTCGCGTCCTACAACAGGGGCATCAAGGGCGGGAACTGGACCATCAGTTCATCGATCGCGCCCGAGAATTTCCAGCACAAGCCCGAAACGCTGCACAGTTTCGAACTGGGTGCCAAGGTCGCGACGCCCGATCATGGGCTGCGCGTCAACAGCACCCTGTTCCACTATATCTATGACAATTATCAGTCCTTCGCCATGGTCGGCGGCACGCCGCAGGTGGCCAATAGCGATGCGACCGCAACCGGCGCGGAAGTCGAGCTGACGTGGCAGCCGATGGATCGGCTGAACCTGCTGCTGGGCGGCACATGGGAAACGTCCAAGGTGAAGAGCGTGCGCGGGGCTGGGCAGCAGGTTGCGCCCGAACTCTTCCCCGGTGCGCCTGACGCTCAATATTGCACCAATATCGGCGGGGCTTTCTTCTGCGACTTCCCGCAGGACAATGTCAGGAACGCCAAGCTGCCCAATGCGCCGAAGTTCAGCGTCAATTATCTCGCGCGCTATAATTTCGACGTGGCCGGCGGGATCGGTGCGGTGCAGGTGGACGGCGCCTGGTATGACGACCAGTATCTGGAAGTCACCAACGGCCGCTCCTCGCTCCAGCCCGCCTATAATGTGACCAACGCGTCGATCAGCTGGAAGACCGCCGAGGACCTGTTCGAACTGACGCTGTGGGGCAAGAATGTGTTCGACAAGGCCTATCGCGCTTACACGCTCAATCTAGGTGTGCTCGGCACCTCCTCCTACTATGCCGCGCCGGCCACTTATGGCGCGACCGTCACCCTGAAATGGTGAAGTCAGCCTAGCCGGGAGACAATGTGGAACCCCCGCTTTGCGGGGGTTTCTTTTTGCGCGTCAGAGGCTCGCTTCGCGCAGGATGACCTGCCTCGACGCGCCCGACGCGCGCCAGGCTGCGGGGAGGATGAACAGGGCCGTCAGGGCGATGCCGCCAGCCATCAGGGTGAAGGGCAGGGCGAAGCCGCCGCCATGGATCGCCTGGCCGAGCAGGCCGGGGCCGAGACCCGATCCCACGCTGGCGGCGATCGCGCCCCAGACCGGCAGCGCCCCTGTCCTGTCGATGGCGGCCTGCGTTCCCTGGATGATGGGGGCGGTGAAAGCCCATAAGAGGTTGAGCAGGATGACCTGGATATAGAAGCTGGCGGCGCCCGGCGTGGAGTGACCAAGCCAGAGGAACAGCGCGGCCAGACCCGAGAGGGAAAGGGCGAGCGGCACGAAGCGGCCGAGAGATGGCCTCAGCCGCGTGACCAGGAAGCTGCCGGGGACGCCGAAGGCGCTGGACAGGGCGATGGCCTGCATGCCTGTCGCGGGGTCGATGCCGGCTCGCTGCGAATAGGGCACCAGAAAGGCCCAGGCGCCCACGACGCAGCCATTGAAGAGCGCCGACGCGCTGACGGCCATGATCTTGATCGGCGAGTTGCCGCCGCCCAGCGCGCCGCTTCCGTCGCGCGACCGCGCCGCTTCGGGCTGGCGATGCTGCAGCAATCGGAGCGCGGGCAGCGATGCAAGACCGATCGCCAACATGCAGGCATAGATTATCGCATCGCCCAGCAAAGCGGATATCGCCGGCAGGGCGAGCAGGATCGGCACCGGCATCAGGAACTGGAGCGTGACGAAGACGGCGAAATATTTGTCGGGCGCGGGTTGCCGGGCGAACCAGTTGACCACCGCGGCGAGGATCAGCCCGCATCCCATGCCGCTCGCGCTGCGCCAGCCGAGCAGCGCGTCATGAGTCGCGGCGAAAATCGACATCAGGTCGGCCGGCATGGCGAGCAACAGCCCCGTCATCGCGATGGTGGCCAGCGACCGCCGCCCGATGCCCGCCATTCCGACGAGCAGGCCCAGCGTCTGGCAGATGAGGCTGCCGGTCGCGATCAGCCCCGCATCCGCTTCGGATATATGGGCGCGCGTCATCCACTGGCCGACCAGCGCGGGCAGCAGCGTGGCCGAGGACATGGCATAATAGCCGAGCGCCGCAACCAGCAGGGCCGAGCCGAACCGGAAGCGCCTGGTCGCGTCTGCATCGTAGATTTCCGTCATCTCTTTCCCCCGATGGCGGAGACGGCTCAAGCGCGCGGCGATCGTTCGAGATCCGGCTTGACGACCCCTATGGATAACATGTTAAGTATCAAGGATGCTCATAGTCGCAAGGCGGTGTCAATCCATGCGGCGATCCCCGCGCTAAGGAGCTGGGCGGGCGATGGCGGAAAGGGACCGAGCGCTCGTTAAAGGCAGGTGAGCGTTGATCGGCGGTTGCTTGGCCGCTTGCAAATATGGCTGTGGCATGACAAGATATCTTAAATTTAAGACAAAGGAAGAGAAAATGAGCGTAGTGGAGGCGAAGGCATCTGATGGGCGCGCTTATGGCCGGACGCCGGCTACGGCTGACGAGGAACTGGCCCGCGTCGGGCCGGGCACGGTCGGGGGCGAATTGCTGCGCCGTTACTGGCAGCCGATCGCGACGGCCAGCGAGGCGACATCGCGGCCGCAGACGATCAAGCTACTGGGCGAAGAACTGATCCTGTTCCGCGACGGCAGCGGCAAGGCGGGGCTGCTCTACCCGCGCTGCATGCATCGCGGGACGAATCTGCTCTATGGCAAGGTCGAGGAGAACGGCATCCGCTGCTGCTATCATGGTTGGCTGTTCGGGCCGGAAGGCCAGCTGCTGGAAACGCCGTGCGAGCCCAACAACCCGATCCGCCGCACGCTGCGCCAGCCCTGGTATCCGCTGGTCGAGAAATTCGGCCTGATCTTCGCCTATATGGGTCCGGCCGAACGCCAGCCGGCTTTCCCGGTCTTTTCGATCGAGGAAAATCTGGAGGAGGATGAGGAACTGGTTTCCTTCCGCGTCACCTTCGGCGCGAACGGTCCCCATCCCAAGGTCGCGGGCAAGACCGATTATAATTGGTGGCAGATGTTCGACAATTATATGGACCCGTTCCATGTCGTCATCCTGCACAACACCATAAACGGCGTGCAGTTCGTCGAAAGTCTGGGCATCCTGCCCGAAGTGAAGTTCCGCCAGGTCGGTGACGGCGTCATCAGCATCCAGCACCGCAAGCTGCCCGACGGCCGGATCCACCAGCGATTGAGCCAGGTCATGCTGCCGAACATCAATTTCACGCCCGGCATTACCGACGACGACCTGGGCCCGGCCAATATCGGCTGGACCGTGCCGGTGGACGACACCAATTTTACCCAGTTCCACTTGGCCCGCGTCCGCAAGGGCGGCAACCGCTACGGCAATTTCGACGACGTCGGCATGATGAGCCCGGAATGGGGCCCAAAGCATGGCCGTCCGCTGGTAGAATGGTCGACCGAGGATCATCAGGACTGGCAGACTGACTATATCGCGCAGAAGGGGCAGGGCGATATCAACCTGCATAGCGAGGAGCATCTGCTGGTGGGCGACGCTGGCATGGGCATGATGCGCCGCCTGTTCCGTCAGCAGGCCGCGAAGGTCGCCCAGGGCGAAGACCCGATCGGCGTGAGCATCGACGAGCCCTACCGGATCGAAATCCGCGCGGGCAACGCCCTGCTCGACCCCGAGACGCGCGAATGTGTCGCGGGCTTTGCTTCGGTGACCGCCTGATCTGACACGGGCATCCCGCCGCCAGCGCCCAGAGGCGGGCGGCGGGATGCTATCCCTTGGGTGCGTTGTCGGCCACCTTTTCCCAGCAGCGGGCGAGGCGCATCAATGTTTCGATCGTGTCGGCCCGCTCCTGCGGCGACATGTCCTCTTCCAGCCGCGCCATGATGAGCGTGCTGTGCTTCGTCGCGGCGTTGGTCACGGCGAGGCCCTGGGGCGTCAACCCGACCAGCCGCGCCCGGCCATCGTCGGGATCATCCGTCATCGCCACCAGACCGGCCTTGGCCAGCAGGTTGATGGTATAGGTGACCGCGCCCGATGTGATCGCCAGCAACTGATACAGGTCCGTGGGCCTTTGCACATAGGGCGGCCCGACACGGCGCAGGGCATAAAGCAGCTTCAGTCCGCCCGAACTGACGCCGACTTCCCTGGCGACCGTTTCGAATATCTTGTCGTTCAGGATGGACAGCCGCGTGACGCTGGTCGTGATCGCCAGCGTCACCGGATCGATCTCGGGCGCCTGCTCGATCCATTGCGACACGACCGTTTCGGTGATGCCTGCCTGGGTGAAGGCCTTCTTGCTGCTTGATCTGCTTTTCGGTCTGGGGGTCATTGGCCTTGATCGGATTGTCCTGACGCGCTTGGGCTGCTCTATGGCACGGGCAGGGGGCGTTCGATAGGTCTTTAAGCCGCAAGGGCGCGGGCTGTCTTGAAGCTGTTGGTCAGGCGGGGCATGAGGGCGCGATGAGCGACCGTCCGCATACCAATTCCCCGCCCGCGTCCGACTCCGCTCGGGCCGAAACGATCGATTTCGAACGCTATGTCCCCACGGTCGTCTCCCGCCTGGCGACGCGGCTGCGGGTGTCGGCCAACAAATTCTTCGGCGCGCGCTTCGGCCTTAGCCTGCTCGATTGGCGCATCCTGTCGCATCTGGCGGGCCATGGGCCCTCCAGCGCCTATGATATCTGGACGAGCCAGTCGCTGGAAAAGTCCGCCTTGAGCCGCGCGCTACGCAGCCTTGAGGAGCGCGATTTGGTCGTCGTCCGTTCCGTCAAGGGCGCGGCCCGTCGCACGACCGAAATCAGTCTGACCGTCGAGGGGCATGATCGCTACATGGCGACGTTCGAGGAGGTGGAGCGGCGTCATGCCCGCCTTGTCGCCGGGCTCAGGCCCGAGCAGATCGAAGCTTTCGTCGAAGTGGTCGAGCATCTTTATCAGCGGGTGCCGCTGATGGGGGTCGAAAGCGAGCCCTTCGACCTCGATCTCTTCCCCATCCGCAGGTCGGGGGAATAGGTGCGCGCCCCTAGCTGTCCGTGCCGTCCAGCGGCGATACATCGACCTCCACATGGCCGTCGCGCACCCGAAGGGGCAAGGCCTGGATCGGCAGATAGGCGGGACTGCTGAGCGCCTCGCCCGTCCGGATGTCGAACTGGGCGCCATGCAGCGGACATTCGATCCTGCACCCGTCCAGCAGACCCTCGGACAGCAGCGCCGCACCATGCGAGCAATGATCCGCGGTGGCGAAGAAACCTTCGTCGCTATGATAGATGGCGATGTCCCGCCCCTCTATCCGGCAGCCATGAACCTCTCCGTAGGAAAGTGCGGAGATGGGGATGACGCGATGCCATATTGTCATGATGTTCGTACCTGTCAGATGCTGTAGAAATCGACCATGCCGGGAAGCCGGTCATTGAGGATGATCGTCTTCTTCGACGCGATCAGCCATTCGCCCGCTACCAGCCGCAGCGCATAGCTGTAGCGCGCCGCTATGACATGGGTCGTGGCGGTGCGCGGATGGTGGCTGGTGATGGTGCCGTTGGCGCGCAGTTCGATGCGATCGGGCCCGGCCCGGCCAAGCTGGATATTGGCGATCATGTGCATGGTTCGGGGCAGCGGCATCGCCGTCACCGTCTTGCGAGAGGTGGCGCGCGACACGCGCTCGGCCAGCTGGCGCTTCGAGTTCATGTACATCATCGAAACCTGCCGGTCGGGATCGTCCGTCAGGCGATGCTCGTCGATCCAGGCGGGGATCCAGAATTGTGCGTCGTCGGCATAGAGAGACAGCCAATCCGTCCATTGCCTGTCGTCCAGCAGTTGCGCTTCCCGATGGAGCAACTCGGCCCCGATCGCATATTCAGGCGTACCCATGGTCATGCTTGCCCCCGTTGCAGCAGCCGCAGCCATTCGCGATAGCCGGCGTGGAAATTGGTCTCCCCGCCAAAGGAGAGCTTGCCGAAACTGCTTTCGACCGGAGCAATGCCAAGCTCCGCCGCGTGACGTGCCGCGCCATCGGCGCTTCCGCCCAGGCCCCGGCTATAGCCTTGGGTCGCGCCCGCCTCCGCCGGATAGCCGGCCTGGCAAAGTTCATACATGACATTGTCGTCGGAACTGGCGAGCCCCGTCGGGTTGAAGAATTCCTCATAATGGCGGATGCGGATCCGCCGCGCATCATCGCTTTCGCCCACCATGCCGACGCAATGGGATGTCATTTCGGTACGGTCGGGCGCCAGCGGCCGCCAGGTGCGGATCTGCACCGAATCCAGATCGATGATCTGAAGATTGGGGAAGATGGTGAGGTTCCTCTGTCGCGCCATCCATTTGGCGCGGACTTCGCCGACCCGATGGTGAATGTCCGTCAGCGCGCGACCATAGGCCTGGGCATGACGGATCGACCAATTGACGGCATGACCATGCGCGAAGCTGAAACTGCCCTGTCCTTCGGCATCATCGTCGCGCGGCAGGTGCCCCACATGATCCTGCGACTGCTCGCGGCCCATCAGGATGTCGACATAGGAACTGTGCGTTGACAGAAAGTGATAATAGTCAAGCCCGTTTTCGAACTGTAGTTTCCAGTTGGCATCGAATGTGTAGCTGATTTCGCCCGGCACATATTCGATCTGGCCGACAGGGCTCTGGTCGACGACCAGGTCGATAAAGATTCTGCTGTCCCCCAGATGATCGTCGAGCGACGGAACATCGGGATTGAGGCTGGCGAACAGAAGGCCGCGATAGGAAGCGAATCGCGGGACCGGGATGAGATCATGATTTTGATCATGAAAGTTGGCGGGATATTGGCCGTCCGTTTCGTCCGTGACCAGGACATTCTTGCCCGCAGAATCATAGGACCAGCCATGGTAGCGGCAGACATGGTAACGTTGTCGCCCTTGTTTCAGGGGGCAAAGCAGAGTGCCGCGATGACGGCAACTATTGTAGAAGCAGCCGACCGCGCCCTTGTCGTCGCGCGTCACAAGTATCGGCTGTCGCCCGATCGTCGTCGTGAAGAAGCTGTTTGGTTTGGGAATCTGACTTTCCAGCCCGACAAAGATCCATGTTCCTTCGAAGATCAGCCGGATTTCCTGTTCGAACAGGGCCGGGTCGGTAAAGATTGATCGGTCCACCCCGAAATCGGCCAGTTCCGGACTGTCGGTGATCCACCTTTGCATGCTGGACATCGTCTTTTCCCTCTATCGGAAAGCCCTGGCAGCTGCTCCTGGCGCGCTGCCCACAAGCGCGCATAGCTGCGTCTGCGGTTGACAAAGCAATAGTTGTCGAATCTACTATTTGCAAGTGGCAGATGATTGGCGGAACGGGCTATGTGAATCGTTTCTGCTGCAGCCACGCCATTTCGCCGAAAGGGGGTTCAGGTGAACGAAGCTGCATCCATCGACCGGAGCGAGGCGACCGAGCTTCCCGCGGACCGTCCCGACATCATCCGGAAGGTTGCCCGTCGCGTCATGTGGTGGCTGGTGGCGCTCTATTTCTTCGCCATTCTCGACCGCAGCAACGTCGCCTATGCGGCGGTGCCGATGGCGCGGGACATCGGCCTGACGGCGGTGACGTTCGGCATGGGGGTTGGCGTCATGTATATCAGCTATTCGCTGTTCGAAGTCCCCAGCAATCTGCTGCTCGCCCGCTTCGGTGCCCGGCTGACGCTGACCCGGATCGCGGTCTTGTGGGGGCTTTGCACGATGGCCAGCGCATGGGTCTGGTCGCCTGGCAGCTTCTACCTGTTGCGCGCGCTACTGGGAATGGCGGAGGCGGGGCTGTTTCCCGGGGCGATGCTCTACCTCACCTTCTGGTTCCCGGCGCGCTATCGGGCGCGCTATAACGGCTTTTTCAACTATGCGGTGCCGGCTGCCTCGATCTTCGGTTCGCTGATTTCGGGCGTCATTCTCAGCATGGACGGCTGGCTGGGGCTGGCGGGCTGGAAATGGCTCTACCTGCTGGAGGGGGTGCCGGCGGTTTTCCTGGGCCTGGCGTGCCATGTCTTCCTCAGCGACACGCCGGCGCAGGCGCGGTGGCTGTCGGCGGAGGAAAAGGCGTGGCTGCAAGCGAGCATTGCCGCCGATCGGGCTGACCGGACGGACGGCGAGGCGCAGGCGACGGGCAGGCTGCTGCCGCTCATAGTCAATCCCAGGGTGATCCTGCTCGGGCTGTGCAATTCGGGCCTGTTTTGCGGATTGGTGACGGGCAGCGCCTGGCTGCCGCAGATCGTGCACGGCTTCGGGCTGGACTTCGTCACGGTCGGCCTGCTCGTGGCATGCCCCTCGGTTGCGGGCGTGCTGGGGATGATATGGTTCAGCCGTCGGTCCGATCGCGCCAACGAGCGGTTCGGCCATGCCAGCTTCGCCTTCCTGTTGACAGGCGCGGGGTTCCTGCTGGCGGCCGCGGGGATGGCGTCGCTGCCGCTCGTCCTGATCGGCTTTGCGATCGTCAATGCCGGGGTTTTCGCGGCGCAGGCGGTCTTCTGGACCATTCCGCAATCCTTCCTCTCGCAAAGGGCGGCGCCGGGCGCCATTGGTCTGATCGCCATGATGGGCAGCATCGGAGGCGCGCTGTCGCCCGTGTTCGTGGGGTGGATAAGAGACCAGACCGGCGGGTTCGTGGCGGGCTTCGGGACGGTTGCGCTCATCCTCTTCGCGGTGGGTGGGGCGCTGTGGGGGTTGCGGGGCTGGTTTCGGAAATCATGAATGAGGTGGTGGTTTGAAGAGGGTTGGGGCGGGCCAATTGATTAACATGTAATCGAAGTGATCGGCCGGTTGTGACATATGCGTCACGAAAGGGGGGCGGTCTGGACGTTTGGGTCCGGCTGGATGGGGTGGGCGTGGCCGGGGGAGGTCGACGCTTACCCCGATGATATCGGGGTTTTGGAGGTGTCGGCGTGACGGGCCGGTGTGGCGGACGGCGGTTGGGCGCGAAGTTCAGGCGATGGTCGAAAACAGGCTTGACTCGGCAGGGAGACCGTTTACGTCATGAGAATGTAATACACACGATAAGCGTTTTTCGGGGATTTCGTCATAAAGGGGATTGAATATGGTTGTTCGCGCACTTTTGTTGGCCTCTGTTTCCGCCCTTTTGCCCTATTCGGCGCTCGCGCAGACCGCGCCCTCGGAGGAGGCCGCAGCCCAGTCTGCCCCTGAGCAGAGCGCCCCCGGCGAGATCGTCGTCACCGCGCAGAAGCGCCAGGAATCGATCAACAAGGTCGGCATGTCCATCACCGCCGCCACCGGCGAGGATCTGGTGAAGCTGGGCGTCACCGACACCGCGCAGCTGGTGAAGATCATCCCCGGCTTCCGTTTCAACATGACCGCCTATGGCGCGCCGGTCTACACGATCCGAGGCGTGGGCTATCAGGAGAGCAGCCTGGCCGCAGGCCCGGCGGTCAGCGTCTATGTCGACGAAGTGCCGCTGCCCTATTCCGCCCAGACGATCGGCGCGACGCTGGACCTGGAGCGCGTCGAGGTGCTGAAGGGCCCGCAGGGCACGCTGTTCGGCGGCAATTCCACGGGCGGCGCGATCAACTATATCGCCGCCAAGCCGACCGATGAATTCAAGGCCGGCGGATCGCTGAGCTATGGCCGCTTCAACACCGCCGACATGAGCGGCTATGTCAGCGGCCCGCTGTCAGGCACGCTGAGCGCCCGCGCCGCGGTGCGCTTCGTCCGCTCCAACGACTGGCAGAAGAGCATCACCCGCAACGACACCAATGGCGAGCGCAACCAGCTGTTCGGCCGCCTGCTGCTGGACTGGAAGCCGGTCGACGAACTGCGCGTGTCGCTGAACGTCAACGGCTGGCGCGACCGTTCGGAATCGCAGGCGCCGCAGCTGGTCGCCAAGCAGTCGGCGATCGGCGTGGCCGCCGCGCTCGACCCCGCCTTCGTCGCTGCCCCGCTGGCACCCGCAGAGGCCCGCGCCGCCGATTGGGACCCGGCAAAATCCTATCGCAACAATAATCGGTCCTACCAGCTCGCCGGCAAGATCGAATATGACCTGACCGATGCGGTGACGCTGACGTCGATCACCTCTTACCAGGATTACAAGCGCTACCAGCCGATCGAAGTCGATGGCACGTCGGCCGAAGCCTTTTTCGTGCTCAACACCGGCGGCATCAAGACCTTCTTCCAGGAACTGCGCCTGGGCGGCGACCTGGGGGATGCCGGGCACTGGCTGATCGGCGCCAATTACCAGCATGACAAGATCCTGGATGATACGCTGAGCCGCCTCAGCCAATCGAGCCAGCGTTTCATCGCGCTGTCGAGCCGCAACCGCAACATGCAGAAAGTGAAGACCAAGGCGGTCTTCGCCAATGTGGACTATGAGATCATCCCGTCGGTGAAGCTCAACGGTGGTATCCGTTATACCAAGGCTGACCGCTCCTATCTGGGCTGCACGCTCGACAGCGGCGACGGCACCTTTGCCGCATCGCTCGGCAGCCTGCCCGGACAGTGCATCACCATCCGCACTGACGGCACGCAGGGCCTGGTGTCGAGCGAACTCAACCAGGACAATATCTCCTGGCGCGCCGGCATCGATTTCGAGCCCGCCAGCGGCACGCTGCTCTATGCCAATGTCAGCCGCGGCTACAAGGCGGGCAGCTTCCCGCAGCTGACCGTCATCCTGGAGCAGCAGGCGCGTCCGGTGACGCAGGAAAGCCTGCTGGCCTATGAAGCGGGCTTCAAACTGTCGCTGCTGGACCGTACCCTGCAGCTGAACGGCGCGGCCTTCTATTATGACTATGTCAACAAACAGCTGCGCGGCGCCACCAACATCCCGCCGATCGGGACGTTGGAAACCCTGCTCAACATCCCCAAGTCGCGCGTCGTGGGCTTTGAACTGAGCGCGAACTGGCAGCCGCTCCAGGGCCTGCGGCTCTCGCCTTCGGTTTCCTACACCGACTCCAAGATTACGAAGACCTTCATCAACTATGCCGGCAGCGGCACGCTGGCGGAGTTCAAGGGCCAGCCCTTCACCAACACGCCGAAATGGTCGGGTGCGGTCGACGGCGAATATCGCTGGGATCTGAACGGTGACCTGGACGCTTTCGTCGGATCGACGTTCAGCTTCCAGTCGAAGACCACCGGCGCATTCCAGCCGTCCGTCGGCTACGACATCAAGGGCTATGCGCTGCTCGACCTTCGCGCCGGTATCGCCTCGTCCGATGGTCGCTGGAATGCCAGCATCTGGGGCCGCAACGTGACCGATACCTATTACTGGACGTCGGCGGTGCGCGGGTCCGACGCGGTCGTGCGCTATGCCGGCATGCCTGCCACCTACGGCTTTACGGTGGGCTTCAACTATTAAGGGGCGGGGGACCAGTCACCTGGCCCCGGGGCCAAAGGCAAAGCCGGCAGGTCATTCCTGCCGGCTTTGTCGCCTGAGGCGGGCCTGCCGATCATGTGGATAATGGCGGAGGCGGTTGACCGGCACGTCGGACTGCCTAAATAGTTATCGCGTTAAATGACTTGATTTGATTAACATGATAACTTATATCGGCCGATGTGACTGGAGGCGATTGTGATGCGCAGTTTTGGAGCGGTTTACGGCGGTGCGACGCATCGTGGCGACTATCTGATCGAGGTGGCCAATCCTGCCGAAACGGCGCCCGCCGGGGCCGTGGACGGCGTCGGCGTTGCCGAAGCGCTTGAGGCGATCGCTGCTGCCAAGGCTGCCTTCCCGGTGTGGGCCGCGACGCCCGATACCGAGCGCCAGCAACTGATCGCGCGCTGCGCCGATATCATCGAAGCCCATGCGGAAGAGCTGGCGCAGCTGTTGACGGCCGAGCAGGGCAAGCCGCTCGCCGGCACCGGCTCGCGCTACGAACTGGGCGCCGCGATCGCCTGGACCCGGCACACGGCGTCGCTGCCCATGCCGGTCGAAACGATCCAGGCCGACGAACAGGCGAACATTGCCATTCATCGGGTTCCGCTGGGCGTGGTCGGTGCCATCACGCCCTGGAACTGGCCGATCATGATCGCGATCTGGCAGATCATGCCGGCGATGCGGGCGGGGAATACGGTTGTCCTCAAGCCTTCGCCGTTCACGCCGCTCTCTACGCTGCGGCTGGCGGAATTGCTCCAGCAGGTCCTGCCTGCCGGCGTCCTCAACGTGGTCGTGGGTGACGAGGCGATCGGTCCGCTGCTGTCGTCCCATCCCGATATCGCCAAGGTGAGTTTCACCGGATCCTGCGCGACCGGCCGGAAGGTCATGGAAGGCGCCGCGCCGACGCTGAAGCGCCTGACGCTGGAACTGGGCGGCAATGACGCGGGCATCGTCCTGCCCGATTGCGATCCGGAGGCGATCGCCGAAGGCGTGTTCTGGGGTGCCTTTATCAACAACGGGCAGACCTGCGCGGCGTTGAAACGGCTGTACGTCCATGACGACATCTACGACGCCATGTGCGATGCGCTGGTCGCCTATGCCGGCAAGGTGGTCGTGGGCAATGGACGCTCGGAAAACAGCCAGCTCGGTCCCGTCCAGAACCGGGCGCAATATGTGAAGGTCGCAAGCCTGGTCGAAGATGCGCGCGCCGCGGGCGCCCGGATCCTGTGCGGCGGGGTGGAGCCCGATGGGGACGGAAATTTCTATCCCATCACCCTTGTCGCCGACGCGGTCGACGGCATGGCCATCGTGGATCAGGAGCAGTTCGGACCCGCGCTGCCGATCATCCGTTATAGTGATATCGATGACGTGATCCGACGCGCAAATTCGGCCGAAGTGGGCTTGGGCGGGTCGGTCTGGTCGAAGGACGTGGCCAAGGCGACGGCGCTTGCGATGCGTCTGGAAAGCGGGACCGCCTGGGTCAACAAGCATGGCTCGCTCCGGCCGGACGTACCGTTCGGGGGCGTCAAGGCATCGGGTTTCGGCGTCGAATTCGGCTCGCACGGCCTCGACGAATTCGTGTCCCTGCACGTCATCCACAACTGAATTCAGGCCATGTAGTGGCCACGAAATGATCTGGAGATATTTTGATGAGTGACATGCGCGTCCGCGCCCTGTCGGCGACCCGGTCCCTGCGCGACCGGCCGATGGGTCATTTCGTGGCCGGGAAGGCTGTGGAAGGCAAAGGCAAGGTCTTCGACATATCGGAGCCCGGCACCGGCGAAATCCTCGGCCAGGCGACCGACGCCACGCCTGAAGAACTGAACGCGGCCGTTGCCGCCGCGCGCGATGCGTTCCCGGCCTGGTCGGCAACCGCGCCGCAAGAGCGCCGCCGCGTGCTCAACAAGGTTGCGGACCTGATCGTCGCGCGCGCCGATGAAATCGCGGCCGTCGAATGTCTGGATGCCGGTCAATGCTGGCGCTTCATGTCGAAGGCGGCGATTCGCGGCGCGGAGAATTTCCGCTTCTTTGCGGATCGTGCGCCGGCCGCCGCCGATGGCCTCGCACTGCCGACCGCCGATCATCTGAACTATACCAGCCGCAAGGCGATCGGCCCGGTGGCGGTCATCACGCCCTGGAACACGCCGTTCATGCTGTCGACCTGGAAGATCGCGCCCGCGCTCGCGGCCGGTTGCACCGTGGTGCACAAGCCGGCCGAATGGTCGCCCTATTCGGCGCGGCTGCTTGTCGAGATCGCGCATGAAGCCGGTCTGCCCGCGGGCGTCTTCAACTCGGTGAACGGGCTTGGCGAAACCACGGGCAAGAGCCTGACCGAACATCCCGATATCAAGGCGGTGGCATTTGTCGGTGAATCGTCGACCGGCTCGGCCATCATGCGGCAGGGCGCGGCGACGCTGAAGCGCGTGCACTTCGAACTTGGCGGCAAGAATGCGGTGGTCGTGTTCGACGATGCAGACATCGACCGGGCGCTCGATGCGGCGCTCTTCATGATCTATTCGCTCAACGGCCAGCGCTGCACCTCCTCCTCGCGCCTGCTGGTCCAGCGCTCCATCTACGACCAGTTCGTCGCCCGGGCGGCCGAGCGTGTGCGCAAGCTGAAGGTCGGCGATCCGTTCGATCCGGAAACGGAAGTGGGGCCGCTGATCCATCCGCGTCATTTCGCCAAGGTGTCGAGCTACATGGACATCGCGCGGGACGAAGGCGCCACTATCGCGGCTGGCGGCGCGCCGGTCGAGGGAAGTTCCGGCTTCTTCTTCCAGCCGACTCTGTTCACTGGCGCCGAGCAGACGATGCGGATCGCCCGCGAAGAGATTTTCGGCCCTGTCCTGACCGCCATCCCCTTCGATGACGAGGCGGATGCGATCGCCAAGGCAAACGACGTGGACTATGGTCTTGCCGGCTATCTCTGGACCAACGATGTCAGCCGTGCACTCCGCGTGTCGGATGCGCTGGACGTCGGCATGGTCTGGGTGAACAGCGAGAATGTCCGCCATCTGCCGACGCCTTTCGGTGGCACCAAGGCCAGCGGCATCGGCCGCGACGGCGGCGACTGGAGCTTCGACTTCTACATGGAAACCAAGAATGTGGCTCTTGCGCGCGGCACGCACAAGATCACGCGGATGGGTGTGTAAGGCGAGATGGTCGACATACGCCGGGACAGCTGCCTTATCGACGGGGAATGGGTGAAGGGGCAGGCGTCCATGCCTGTCCTGAACCCTGCCGACGACAGCATCGTCGGGGAAGTGCCGATGCTGGACGCTTCGCAGGTGGAGGTCGCCATCGCGGCGGCCAGCCGCGCCCTGCCGTCATGGCAGGCGCGCCCCGCCAGCGAGCGGGCGGCGATCCTTCACCGTTATAACGACTTGATCCTTGCCCATGAAGGCGAACTGGCGGCGCTGCTGACCGCCGAACAGGGCAAGCCCCTGGCCGAGGCGCTGGGCGAAATCCGCTATGCCGCCAGTTTCATCCGCTGGTTCGCGGAAGAAGCGGTGCGCGTCTATGGCGACGTCATCCCCGCACAGCAGCCGGGCACGCGCATCGTCGTACTCAAGCAGCCGGTCGGTGTGGTCGCGGCGATCACGCCGTGGAACTTCCCCGCCGCCATGGTGACGCGCAAGGTTGGCCCGGCCCTTGCGGCGGGCTGCACGATCATCGTCAAGCCCGCAGAACAGACACCGCTGACGGCGCTCGCGCTCGCGGCGCTGGGCGAAGCGGCGGGCCTGCCCAAGGGGGTGCTCAACGTCGTGACGGGCAATGCGCGCGTTATCGGCCCGGTGCTGACGGCGAGCCCCGTGGTCCGCAAGCTGACCTTCACCGGCTCGACCGAAGTGGGGGCGCTGCTTTACCAGCAGTCCGCGCCGACCATCAAGAAACTCAGCCTGGAACTGGGCGGCAACGCGCCCTTCGTCGTGTTCGATGACGCTTCGCTGGAGGAAGCGGTCGCGGGCGCGATTGCGTCCAAGTTCCGCAATGCCGGGCAGACTTGCGTCTGCGCCGACCGTTTCATCGTACAGAGCGGCATTCACGACCGGTTCGTCCAGGCGCTGGCCGAAGCGGCGGGCAAGCTGACGGTCGGCCGGGGCGATGATGCGGCCTCGCAGATCGGTCCGCTGATCGACGACGAAGCGGCGGCGAAGGTTGCTGCCCGTGTCGCCGCCGCCGTCGAACAGGGAGCGAAGGTCGCAAGCGGCGGCTTCGCGGTGAGTGGGGGACCGCGCTATTATGCGCCCACGGTGCTGTCGGAGGTACGGCGGGACATGGAATTGTGGGCCAGCGAGAATTTCGGTCCGCTCGCGCCGGTGATCCGCTTCGAGACGGAAGAGGAGGCGATCGCCCTCGCCAACGACACGCCCTATGGTCTGGCGGGCTATCTCTATACCAATGACGCCCGGCGTCTCTGGCGGGTGGCGGAACGGATGGAATGCGGGATGATCGGGGTCAACACCGGCATGATTTCGACGGCGGTCGCGCCGTTCGGGGGCATCAAGCAGTCCGGCCTCGGCCGCGAAGGATCGCATTACGGCCTTGACGACTATCTTGAACTCAAGACCATCATGCTCGCGGCATGAACGACAATTTTATCAGGGGACCGGTAAGTCTATGAGCTTCGCTGGCCATATCTATGGCGTCGTTCTGAACGACAAGGAGGAACGCGCCCGCCTGGAACCGCAGTTCGCGGAGAAGCCCTATGCGGCTCCGCCCAAGGCGCCCGTCGTCTTCATGAAGCCGCGCGGCGCGCTGTCGACCCATCGGGTGAGCGTCGGCGCGGGGAAGCAACTGGTCGCATCGCCGACGGTCGCGCTGCTTTTCGGCCGCGACGCGACCAGCGTCGCCCCGGCCGACGTGCCCGGCTGCATCGCGGCCATGGCGCTGGCCGTGGACTTTTCCCTGCCACAGGCGAATTACTACCGTCCTTCCGTGTCGGAACGGAGCGGGGATGAGACGCTGCTGCTCGGCTCTTTCGTGGCGCCGCAGCTGCCGGATCGCATCGCCACCTTCATCGATGGCCAGGAAGCGCATGGCTGGTCGCTCGACCGCCTCGTCCGTCCGGTGGACGAACTGGTGAGCGAATTGTCGGCCTTTCTGACTCTGAGGGCGGGGGATATTCTGATGGTCGGCCTGCCGGGCGATGCGCCCAGCGTGGAAGCGGGACAGTCCATCCGCGTCGAGGCCACGGGGCTTTCGGTCATAGAAGGCAGCATCAGGGAGGTTTCGCTGTGAAGCGCGCTCGTCTTTATCATCGCGGCCGGGACGTCTGGGCCGTTGCGGAGGCCGATGGCGCGCGGCTTCGCCTGCCCTGCGGCACGACGATTGCCGCCGCCGACGCCCAATGGCTGCCGCCCGTTCAGCAGGGGGCGTCGGTTTACGCACTGGGCCTCAACTATGCAGACCATAATCGCGAACTCGGCTTTGCCGCCAAGCAGGAAAAGGCGCTGATCTTTATGAAGGGCGGCAATTGCTTCGTGGGTCATGACGGCGACACCCCGCGCCCGGCCGACGCGAACCAGATGCATCCCGAATGCGAGCTGGTGGCCGTGATCGGCAGACCTGCGCGTAACGTCGCGGAGGCGGATGCCCTGTCCTATGTGTCGGGCTATACTGTCGCCAACGACTATGCCATTCGCGAATATCTGGAAAATTACTATCGTCCCAATGCGCGGGTGAAGAACCGCGACGCGACCACGCCGATCGGTCCGTGGATCGTCGATGCGGCCGATGTGGCGGATCCGCAGGCGCTGTCGCTCCGCACGACTGTGAACGGTGTCGAGGTGCAGCATGGATCGACGGCGGATATGATCATGAGCGTCGCGGCGCTGATTTCCTACCTGTCGACCGTGACCACGCTGATGCCCGGTGATATGATCCTGACCGGCACGCCGCATGGGGTGCATTTCTGCAATGCGGGGGACGAGGTCGTCTGCGAGATTGACGGCGTCGGCCGCCTGGTCAATCATCTGGTGGCAGCATGAGCCTCTATCAGCTTTCCAAATTCCTCTATGTGCTCAACCGCGACGACCATGCGAAGGCGCGGTTCCGCGAAGACGCCGAAGCGGCGACGCGCGACTATGTCCTCACCGGCGAGGAGCGCAAGGCCCTGGTCGATCACGATATCGGCCTGCTCTACGTGCTGGGCGTCAACGGCCAGATATTGATGCATTTCGCGGCGTTCTGCGGCATAGCCTGGGCCGATTACCTCCAGCAGATGCGCGACGGCGTGACCCGCCATGGACCGGTGCGCGCCGGCCTTTATGCCATGACAACCGCAACCGACGAAAAGGTGGCAGGCCTATGACCCTGGTATTCACCGGCATCTGCAGCCATGCGCCCGGCATGACCGCCCGGGCCGATCTTGCCCCCGCCGAACAGAAGGACGCGCTCTACGCCGCGATGGACGGCATGCGGGAGGCCATCGCGGACACAAGGCCCGACGCCATCATGGTGGTCGCCGCCGAGCATTTCGCCAATTTCTTCATGAACAACATGCCTGCCTATGCGGTCGGCATGGGCGAAAGCTACAAAGGGCCGATCGAGGACCCGGACTGGCTGCGCATCCCGGTGCGGGAGGCCAAAGGCAATCCCGATCTCGGCCGTCGCCTGGTCAGCGAGATGCTGAACACCATCGACGTCGCCTATTGCGAGGAATGGCAGTTCGACCACGGCATCATCGTGCCGCTTCATTTCCTCGATCCGCACAACGAACTGCCGGTGATCCCGGTCAACATCAACTGCCAGGGACCGCCGCTGACGCCGCTCAAGCGGGCCTGGGCGTTCGGCGAAGCGATCCGCCGCGCGGCGGACAGCGTGCCGGAGCGGATTGCGCTGGTGGCGACCGGCGGCATCTCGCACTGGCCGGCCACGCCCGACAGCGGCAAGATCAACGAGGCATGGGATCGTGATTTCCTCGATCGCTGGGTCAGCAACGATCGGGATCGGCTGCTGGCCTACACCGATGAGGAAACCTATCGCGATGCCGGACAGGGCGGGTTCGAAATCCGCACCTTCATCGCCGCCGCCGCCGCCGCGCGGGGCAAGGGCACGCTCCATTATTTCCAGCCTATCCCGATCTTTGCGGTCGGCTGCACCGTCGCGACGATGGAGATCGCCTGATGGCGCATGTGACCATTGAATGGACGGACAATCTGGAGGGCGAATTCGACCTTCAGGCGCTGATGGCAATGATCGCGCAGGACATGCGCGAACGGGCCGACGGCGTGTTCCCGATCGGCGGCATCCGCGTCCGCGCCTACAAGGTGACGGACTATGTGATCGCGGACGGGACATCCGCACAGGACGCCTTCATCAACATCGACGTGAAGATGGGCGCGGGCCGCAGCGCCGAGTTCCGCCAGCGCTATTTCGACGCGCTGTTCGTCCGGGTGCGCGATTCATTTGGCGATCTGTTCGAGCGTCGCCCCTTCGCCCTGTCCCTCTATGTGGAAGAGGCCGAAGGATGGAAGCATAACAGCATACATAAGCGTTTGGGGAAGTAGAGCATGGCGCTCGATCAGAAGATTGTCGAACAACTCGCGGCGCGGTTGCACGAAGCGGAAAAGGCACGGACGCAGGTCGGCCAATTTTCCCTGGACTATCCGGAAATGGACCTGGACGACGGCTATGCCATCAGCCGGGCCTGGACGAAGATGAAGCTGGCTGAAGGCCGCACGGTCATCGGACACAAGATCGGCCTGACGTCGCGGGCGATGCAGCGTTCGTCCAATGTCACCGAGCCCGACTTCGGCACGCTGCTCGACGACATGCTCTTTCCCGATGGGCAGGATATTCCGATCGATCGCTTCATCGAACCGCGCGTCGAGGTGGAACTGGCCTTCATCCTCAAGGACCGCCTCAAAGGTCCGGGGTGCACGCTGTTCGACGTGCTGAACGCGACCGACTATGTCGTGCCCGCGATCGAGATCATCGACGCGCGCATCGAACGGATCGACAAGGCCACCGGCGTGACGCGCAAGGTGTTCGACACGATTTCCGACAATGCCGCCAATGCCGGCATCGTCATCGGCGGGCGCCCGGTGCGCCCTGACGCGGTCGACCTGCGCTGGGTCAGTGCGCTGCTGTACCGCAACGGCGTGATCGAGGAATCGGGCGTCGCGGCGGCCGTGCTGAACCACCCCGCGACCGGCCCCGCCTGGCTGGCGAACAAGCTCGCCCCCCATGGCGAGTCCCTGGAGCCCGGCCAGATCGTGCTGGGCGGCAGCTTCACCGCGCCCGTCTTCGCCCGGCCGGGTGACAGCTTCCATGTCGACTATGGTCCGCTGGGCGCGATATCGGTGCGGTTCGTATGACCGTGTTCCGCGATACCCTGGCGGGGGACCGCCCGCTGATCGGCCTGTGGCAGGCGCTGGCAAACTCTTATACCGCCGAAATCTGCGCGCGTGCCGGCTTCGACTGGCTGCTGATCGATGGCGAGCATGCGCCCAATACGGCAGCGACGTTGCTCGCGCAGTTGCAGGCGGTCACGCCCTTTCCGGTGGAGCCGATCGCGCGCGTGCCGCTGGGCGAGCCGGTGGCGATCAAGCAATATCTGGACCTGGGCTATCGGACGCTGCTGGTGCCGATGGTCGACAGCGCGGAGCAGGCGAGGGCGGTCGTGTCGGCCACCCGCTTTCCCCCGCTCGGCACCCGGGGCGTGGCCAGCGCCACCAGCCGGGCTTCGGGCTTCGGCGCCGATGCCCGCTATCTGGCGGAAGCGCATCTGAAGGTGACGGTCATCGCCCAGATCGAAAGCCGCGCCGCACTGGCAGAGATTGAGGAGATTGCCGCGGTGGAGGGAATCGACGCGCTTTTCATCGGTCCAGGTGACCTTGCCGCCTCCCTTGGGCATCTTGGGCATGCGCAGCATCCGGACGTTCAGGCCGCCATAGCGAAGGCCAAGGCGGCGATCGACAGGGCCGGCAAACCAGCGGGCATTTTCGCGCTGTCGGCCGAGGACGCGCGGCGCAGGATCGACGAAGGGTTCAAATTTGTGTCGGTCGGGACCGACATCGGTATCCTGTCGAAGGGTGCAACTGCCTTGCTGGAGACGGTCAGGCGGTAATCAACGCCCGATGCGTGCCGCAGTGTCGGGGCAGCAGTGTTGGGGCAGCGGGGGCCTCCTGCTGTTGCGGCACCTTGCTTGACAGCGGGCGAACCGCGACGCATATTTATTTAACATGTTATTGATTGGAAATGGTGAGACGCCCGACGGTTCGGGTTTCTTGACTCACTGCCCTCAATCTGTCCGGCAATTGGAGCATCCCTAATGCGCTCACTCCTGGTGGTTAACGGTCCTATTCAAGTTTGCGATGACGCCGGGAGCATGGTCGAGGCGCTGGCCATCGAAAATGGGCGGATCGTCGCCGCCGGGAGCGCCGGCAGTGCCCGTGCTGCGATCGGCGAAGATCATGAGGTGATCGACCTTGACGGCAAGGCCGTGATGCCGGGGCTTGTCGACGCACATAATCATCACGCGCTGGGCGGTCGCGCCGCGCTGTTCGAAACGCATGTTCCGCCCACCGCGACTTATGATGAGTTGCTGGGATATGTCCGCCAGGCGGCGAGCAGGACCCCGCCGGGGAAATGGATTTTCGGCGGCATGTTCGACATCGGCCTGGCCGATCGCCTGAACAGCGCGGCTGCCCTGGCCGATCTGGACGCCGCCTCCGATGGCCGGCCCGTTGTCCTGCGCGACATGTCCTATCATAATCGCTGGGCGAACTCTGCCGCGATGGCGGCCGCCGGGATCGCCGACGAAACGCCGGATCCGGTCAGCGGCACCATCGCCCGCGATCCGGCGACGGGGAAGGCGACCGGTTTCCTTATGGAATCGGCGTGCGGCATCGCGGACGCCGCGATGGAACATCAGACGTTCGATCAGTCGACGAACCGGAAGGTGGCGCGGCATGCGGTATCCATCCTCAACCAATATGGCATCACCGCGATCCAGGATGCGCTGACCTCCTCGCCCATGGCGGAAGCCGTTGCGGCGCTGGATCGGGAGGGGGAATTGAACGCCTGGGTCGTCGCCAGCCTGATTGCGCACGAGGCGCCGCTTTACATACCCGGCCCTATCGGGCGCGAACTGTTCGCGATCAAGGACAAGTTCGCGACGGAGCATGTTCGTCCCTATTTCGCCAAGATCCTGCTCGACGGGGTTCCGATGACCGGCACCGCCGCGATGATCGATCCCTATAAGGCATCGGCCGGTTTCGGATGCTGTTATCGCGGCGGGACCACGATGACGCTTCCTCAACTCTCGCGCCTTCTGGCCGACATCGAGAAAGCCGGCCTGGCGGCGAAGATGCACTGCGCAGGCGACGCCGCGACCAAGCTCGCCATCGACGCGATCGAGATTATCCGCGATTTCAACGGCCCATCCGATGCGCGCCACCAGATCGCCCATGCAAGCCTGATCGACGGCGATGAAATCAAGCGCATGGCGCAGCTCAACATCACGGCGGAACTGTCGCCCATGATATGGTATCCCAACATATTGGGTGCTGCCGTGAGCGAAGTGCTGGAAGACGCCGTTCTGGCGAAATCCTTCCCGATCGCGGATTTTCTTGCCGGCGGACTGGTGATCGCGGGCGGGTCCGACTGGCCGGTCGCGCCGTCGCCCGACCCCTGGATCGGGATTGAAACGCTGGTGACGCGTCGCGATCCGGAAGGCATTTTCCCTGGCGCGCTGCGGCCGGAACAGGCCATTCCGGTCCTTGATGCCATGCGGGCCTTCACCCTGTACGGCGCCTGCGCCATCGGCCTGGAAAAGGACATCGGTTCGCTCGAAGTAGGCAAGGCGGCCGACTTCGTCATTCTCGATCAGGACCCCGCAACTTGCCCGATGGACGACATTGCCGATACGAAGGTTCTGTCGACCTGGTTCGGCGGCAGGAAAGTCTATGAACGATGATGGACGGCAGAAGCCCTGTCCTTCTGCTCACGGGATTTCTGGGCAGCGGCAAGACGACGCTGCTCAACCGGCTGCTTTGCGATCCGGCATTGTCGGACAGCCTGGTCATCGTCAATGAATTTGGCGATATCCCGCTCGATCATCTGCTCATCACCCATGTGGATGAGAATATCCGGCTTCTCGACACTGGATGCGTCTGCTGCACGGTGCGCGGGGATCTGATCGATACGCTTGTCGACCTTCGTGATCGCAGGGCGCGGGGAGAAATCGGCTTCTCCCGAATATTCATCGAGACATCCGGGCTGGTCGATCCCGCGCCGATCTTTCATTCCTTCGCGGTCGACTCCGCGCTGACGGCGGATTGGGAACTTTGCGCCGTCGTCACGACCGTGGATGCGGTGAATGGGGTAGCGACGCTGGCCCGGCACGAGCAAGCCCCGCGCCAGGTCGGGCTGGCGGACCTCGTCGTCGTGACGAAGGGCGACATAGCGACGGCCGATCAGATGGCCGCCGTTGACGCTGCGGTCGCTCGATTGAACCCCTATGCCAAGCGGGTGGGGGTCGATTGGGACGGTCTGGCTTCGCTGTTGACGTCGTCGGACCTGCGGCAGGCGCTGGCCGTGCCGCTCGCGATGGATCATGCGCATCATGGCCATGATCATGCGCATTCTTCCACAATTTGTTCGCGCTCGCTTTGGCTGGACGCTCCGGTTCCGCAGTCTGTCGTCCTTGAATGGATCGATCTGCTGGCTGCCCTGCGCGGCGAGAATCTGCTGCGGCTCAAGGCCCTGATCCGGACGGTCGAGATGCCGGATCGTCCAACGCTGGTCCAGGTCGTCCAGCATGTGGTCCATCCGGTGCAACAACTGGAGGCCTGGCCGGACGCGGAGCGCAGGTCCCGGATCGTCATCATCGGCGACGATCTCGACCTCGACATCATCGAAAACAGCTTCCACCGTCATCTGGAACGGGCGGGCGCGGCGTCGGCCATCATATCCCGCTGATTTCGGTGCGGGCGGGCAGGGCGTTTCCTGCCCAGGATCTGCGCGCGTGCGCATCAGATCGACCGTTCTATTCCTTTGTTTTTCCGCGATTTTTTAACCAGCGACCGGTTCCGATCGCTTGGAAATCGAGTCTAGAGTATCCGTGATGATCAAGCGGGAGATTGCGACCAGCATCGATCGGCCTTGAGCAGCGCGTTTGCGGTGACGACGAGCTTTCGCATGACGGCTGTGATGGCGATCTTGGCGGGCTTTCCGGCGGCAACGAGTTGCTG
>DATEJA010000076.1:0-10662 GCA_035278405.1 Sphingobium sp.
TTACTCCGCTGCCACGACCTCTGCCTGAGCGTCGCTTAGCGGGTGCGTCAGGCGGTGCACCATTTCCTTGGGACAGACCTGCCAGAAATAGCGGCGCCAGCGATCCCAATCGTCAAGGATGGTGTTCGACCATTTGCTGTCGGTCGCCACCGCATGCTCGGCGATGAGCGCTTTGAGCTGCGCTTCCCAATGGGCGCTGTCCAGCCGCTGCCACACGATGCTTTCCGGGTTGGCACGCTGCGCGAAGCTGCCGTCCTCGTCGAGGATGAAGGCCATGCCGCCGGTCATGCCCGCGCCGAAGTTCGCGCCGGTCTTGCCCAGGATCACCGCGGTGCCGCCGGTCATATATTCGCAGCCATTGGCGCCGCAGCCTTCGACCACCACCTGCGCGCCCGAGTTGCGGACGGCGAAGCGTTCACCCGCCTGGCCCGCGGCGAACAGCTTGCCCGCCGTCGCGCCGTAGAGGACGGTATTGCCGATGATGGTGTTGTCCTTGCTCGACAGCGGCGAGGAGACGGTCGTGCGCACGACGATGGTGCCGCCCGACAGGCCCTTGCCGACATAGTCGTTGGCGTCGCCAAACACCTCCAGCGTGATGCCCTTGCACAAGAAAGCGCCCAGCGACTGACCGGCCGACCCCCGCAGCCGCACGGTCAGATGGCCGTCCGCCAAGGCGGACATGCCGAACCGCTCGGTGACGGCGGCCGACAGGCGGGTGCCCACGGCGCGATGCGTGTTGCGGACCGTATAGGTCAGCTGCATCTTCTCGCCCCGCTCGAACACCGCCTTGGCATCGCGCATCATCTGCGCGTCCAGGCTGTCGGGCACTTCGTTGCGCCATGCCTCCAGGCTGAAGCGGCGCTGATTGTCGGGCGCATCCACCTTGGCGAGGATGGGGTTCAGGTCGAGATCGTCGAGATGCTCGGCGCCGCGATTGACCTGCTTGAGCAGTTCGGTCCGACCGATCACCTCGTCCAGGCTGCGATAGCCCAGACGCGCCAATATCTCGCGCACTTCCTCGGCGATGAAGGTCATGAGGTTGATGACCTTCTCCGGCGTGCCGGTGAACTTCTGGCGCAGGCGCTCGTCCTGCACGCACACGCCCACCGGGCAGGTGTTCGAATGGCACTGGCGCACCATGATGCAGCCCATCGCCACCAGCGACAGCGTGCCGATGCCGAACTCCTCGGCGCCCAGGATCGCCGCGATCACGATGTCGCGGCCGGTCTTGAGCCCGCCGTCGGTGCGCAGCTTGACGCGATGGCGCAGGCCATTGAGCGTCAGCACCTGGTTGGCTTCGGAAAGCCCCATCTCCCAGGGCGTGCCGGCATATTTGATCGACGTCTGGGGCGAAGCGCCGGTGCCGCCGACATGGCCCGCGACCAGGATGACGTCGGCATGCGCCTTCGCCACGCCCGCCGCCACCGTGCCGATGCCGGCCTGGCTGACCAGCTTCACGCAGACGCGCGCGCGCGGGTTGATCTGCTTGCAGTCGTAGATGAGCTGCGCGAGATCCTCGATCGAATAGATGTCATGGTGCGGCGGCGGCGAGATCAGCGTCACGCCGGGCGTCGAATGGCGCAGCTTCGCGATGAACTCGGTCACCTTGAAGCCGGGCAGCTGGCCGCCCTCGCCGGGCTTGGCGCCCTGCGCGACCTTGATCTCGATTTCCTCGGCCGACCCCAGATATTGTGCATGGACGCCAAAGCGGCCCGACGCGATCTGCTTGATCACCGAATTGGCGTTGTCGCCATTCTCATAGGGCTTGAAGCGCGTCTCGTCCTCGCCGCCTTCGCCCGACACCGCCTTGGCGCCGATGCGGTTCATCGCGATCGCCAGCGTCTCATGCGCCTCCGGAGACAGCGCGCCCAGCGACATGCCGGGCGTCACGAAGCGCTTGCGGATCTCGGTCGTCGCCTCGACCTCGTCGATCGGCACCGCCTCGCGGGCGAAGTTGAATTCCAGCAGGTCGCGCAGATAGACCGGCGGCAAATCGCGCACCCCGCGCGAGAATTGCAGATAGGTGGAATAGCTGTCGGTCGCGACCGAGGTCTGGAGCAGGTGCATGAGCTGCGCCGAATAGGCATGGCTCTCCCCGCCGTTGCGCTGGCGGTAGAAGCCGCCGACCGGCAGCCGCACCGCCGCCGCGTCATAGGCATTATCGTGGCGCAGCTTGGCGCTGTAATGCAGCGAGGCATAGCCTTCGCCCGAAATCTTCGCCGGCATGCCGGGGAACAGGTCATTGACGAGCGCACGGGACAGGCCCACCGCCTCGAAATTATAGCCGCCGCGATAGCTGCTGATGACCGCGATGCCCATCTTGGACATGATCTTCAGCAGGCCCTCGTTGATCGCCACCCGGAACCGTTCGAAACATTGGTCGAGGCCCAAGTCACCGAACAGCCCGCGCGCGTGGCGGTCGGCGATGCTCGCTTCGGCGAGATAGGCGTTGACCGTGGTCGCGCCGACGCCGATCAGCACCGCGAAATAATGGGTGTCGAGCGCCTCGGCGCAGCGCACATTGATCGACGCGTAAGAGCGCAGGCCCTTGCGGACGAGATGCGTGTGCACCGCCGCCGCCGCCAGCACGCCGGCAATGGCGACGCGGTCGGCATTGACATGCTCGTCGGTCAGGAAGATTTCGGTGCGGCCTTCGCGCACCGCCTGCTCGGCTTCCTCGCGGATGCGGGCGATCGCGGCGCGCAGCTGCTCCTGCCCGCCCGTCGCCGGGAAGGTGCAGTCGATCTCCGCCACCGCCGGGCCGAAATGCGCCTTCAGCCGCGCCCATTCGCTGCTCGTCAGCACCGGCGATTCCAGCACCAGCACATGGCTGTTCTGCGCGTCCTGCTCCAGGATGTTGTGCAGGTTGGAAAAGCGCGTGCGCAGGCTCATCACATGCCGTTCGCGCAAGCTGTCGATCGGCGGGTTGGTGACCTGGCTGAAATTCTGGCGGAAGAAATGGCTGACCGTGCGCGGCTTGTCGGAAATGACGGCGAGCGGCGTGTCGTCGCCCATCGATCCCACCGCTTCCTTCGCATCCTCGACCATGGGGCTGAGGATCAGTTCCATATCCTCCAGCGTCATGTTGGCCGCGACTTGGCGCCGGGTCAGCTCCGCCTTGTCCCACTGGGGCAGCGCGCCCTCGGCCTGGGGCAGGTCGCCCACCGTCATGAAGTCCTTGATCAACTCGGCATAGGGCCGCTCGCCCGCGATCTTGTCCTTGATCGCGCGGTCGTCGTAGATCTCGCCTTCGTTGAGGTCGACGGCGATCATCTGGCCGGGCCCCATGCGGCCCTTCTTGACGATGGTGGTTTCGGGCACCACGACCATGCCGGTTTCCGAACCCACGATCAGCAGATTGTCGCCGGTCAGCGTATAGCGCAGCGGCCGCAGCGCGTTGCGGTCGACGCCCGCCACGACCCAGCGGCCGTCGGTCATCGCCAGCGCCGCCGGCCCATCCCACGGCTCCATCACGGAGGCGAGATATTCATACATGTCGACATGGGCCTGCGGCGTTTCGGTCGCCGCCGCCGCCCAGGCCTCGGGCACCAACATCAGCTTGGCCGTGGGCGCGTCGCGGCCCGACCGGCAGATCGCCTCGAACACGGCGTCGAGCGCAGCGGTGTCGGACGCGCCCGCCGGGATCACCGGCTTGATATCCTCCGACTGCTCGCCGAAAGCGAGGCTGGCCATCTTGATCTCGTGGCTCTTCATCCAGTTCTTGTTGCCGCGGATCGTGTTGATCTCGCCGTTATGCGCCAGCGTGCGGAAGGGCTGGGCCAGCCACCATTGCGGGAAGGTGTTGGTCGAATAGCGCTGGTGGAAGATGGCGACGCGGCTTTCGAACCGCTCGTCCTGCAAGTCGGGATAGAAGACCGACAGCGATTCCGCGAGGAACAGCCCCTTGTAGATGATCGAGCGGCAGGACAGGCTACAGATATAGAAATCCTGGATCTGCGCGGCGATCACCTTCTTCTCGATCCGCCGGCGGATGAGGTAGAGGTCCTTTTCGAACTCGGCGATGTCGCGTTCTTCGGGCATGGGCCCGGCGATCATGATCTGCTCGATCTCGGGCCGCGTGCGCTGCGCCTTCTCGCCGATCACCGACACGTCGACCGGCACCTGGCGCCAGCCATAGATGGTGTAGCCCGCGTCGATGATCTCGCTCTCGACGATGGTGCGGCAGGTTTCCTGCGCATTGAGGTCCGTGCGCGGCAGGAAGATCATGCCGACCGCGAGGCGATTGGGCAGCGGCTTGTGCCCGGAATCCGCGATGGCATCGTCAAAGAAGCGCACCGGCAGGTCGACATGGATCCCCGCGCCGTCGCCGGTCTTGCCATCGGCATCGACCGCGCCCCGGTGCCACACAGCCTTGAGCGCATCGATGGCGCTCGCGACGACGCGCCGGCTCGGCCGGCCGTCGGTGGCGGCGACCAGGCCGACGCCGCAGGCGTCGCCCTCCATCTCCGGATGATACATGCCCTCGGCGGCCAGGCGCGCGCGCTCTTCGGGGCTCGCCATATAGGGGGTGTTGGCCATGAATGCCTCCTCGTCAAATCCGTTCGGTTCGAGCCTGTCGAGAAATTCGGACCCGTTCTCGACAAGCTCGAACCGAACGGGCTGGAATGGGATTTTTAAGCGGCGACCTTCTCGCCCGCCGCCTTGGATTTCGCCTTCAGATAGCGGTGCATATGTTCGGTCACGTCGCGGCCGTCGCGGATCGCCCAGACGACGAGCGAGGCGCCGCGCACAATGTCGCCGGCGGCGAACACGCCATCCAGCGACGTCATCATCGTCTTGTGATCGACGCGCAGAGTGCCCCAGCGGGTGACCGACAGATCCTCCGCGCCGAACAGCTTGGGCAGTTCCTCGGGGTCATAGCCCAGCGCCTTGATGACCAGGTCCGCCTCCAGCGTGAACTCGCTGCCCGGATCCGCTTCCGGCGCGCGGCGGCCCGAGGCGTCGGGTTGGCCGAGACGCATCTTGGTCACCTTGACGCCGGTCACCTGCTCGGTGCCCTCGAAGGCGATGGGCGCGGAAAGCCAGACGAACTCGACGCCTTCCTCCTCGGCATTGGCGACCTCGCGCTGCGATCCGGGCATATTCTCCCGGTCGCGGCGATAGAGGCACTTGACCGACGTCGCGCCCTGGCGGATGGCGGTGCGCACGCAGTCCATCGCGGTGTCGCCGCCGCCGATGACGACGACCTTCTTGCCGTTGGCGTGCAGCGATCCGTCCTCATGTTCGGGCACGACATCGCCGAACCCGGCCTTGTTCGACGCGGTGAGGAAGTCGAGCGCCTTGACCACGCCCTGCGCGCCGACGCCGGGCGCCTTGATGTCGCGCGGCTTGTAGACGCCGGTCGCGATCAGGATGGCGTCATGACGGCCGCGCAATTCTTCCAGGCTGGCGTCGCGGCCCACCTCGAAATTGTCGTGGAAGACGATGCCGCCGTCCTTCAGCCGCTGGATGCGGCGCATGACGACTTCCTTTTCCAGCTTGAAGCCGGGGATGCCATAGGTCAGCAGCCCACCGGCGCGGTCGTGTCGGTCGTAGACATGGACGTCATAGCCCGCGACGCGCAGATATTCCGCCGTGGTGAGGCCCGCGGGACCCGATCCGACGACGCCGACCGATTGGCCGCGCGCCGCGCCCGGCACCAGCGGCTCGACCCAGCCTTCCTTCCAGGCGGTGTCGGTGATGAATTTTTCGACGCTGCCGATGGTGACGGCGCCATGGCCGGAAAATTCGATGACGCAATTGCCTTCGCACAGCCGGTCCTGCGGGCAGATGCGGCCGCAAATTTCGGGCATGGTGCTGGTCAGGTTCGACAGTTCATAGGCTTCGCGCAGACGCCCTTCGGCCGTCAGACGCAGCCAGTCGGGGATATGGTTGTGCAGCGGGCAATGGGTCGCGCAATAGGGCACGCCGCATTGCGAGCAGCGCGAAGCCTGCTCCTCCGCCTTTTCCAGCAGGAAGCTGCGGCTGATTTCCAGGAAGTCGTCGGCGCGATCGTCGGCCGAACGTTTCTCGGGATAGGCCTGGCCCGTTCCCACGAATTTCAGCATCGGGTTGTCAGCCATGATGAGCCCCTAAGTTGCACATAGGGGCGCACATAGCAGAAAAACCAACGGAGTCACGTGGATTCTGACAAATAGGGTAGCTATTATGACCTAAATTCGGACGAAATTCGGAACGCCTCGTCCGCGCCTGTCATAATCCGGCACAATTCCGTACCGATCCGGACCTATCTCCAGGACAGCCACAGCAGCGCGCCGACGCCTGCGATGATTCGATACCAGGCGAAGGGCGTGAAGCCGTGGCGCGAAACCAGCCCCACGAACCAGCGGATCACCAGCAGCGCCACCAGAAAGGCGACGACGAAGCCCAGCGCGATGCTGCTCCACCCGACCGTGGCCGAGGTGATCTGGTCGCCCTTCTTCAGCAGCTCCAGCGTCGTCGCGCCCAACATGGTGGGGATGGCGAGGAAGAAGCTGAATTCGGCCGCCGTGCGCCGCTCGACCCCCAGCGTCAGCGCGCCCATGATCGTCGCGCCCGACCGGCTGACCCCGGGGATCATCGCCAGGCACTGGATCAGCCCGATGCCGATCACGCGGACGAGGGGGATGTCGGCAATGCCGTGGAAGCGGTTTTCCTTCACCATCCGCTCGATCGCCAGGATCGCCACGCCGCCCACGATCAGCGCCCAGGCGACGACCTTCGGCGCGCCCAGCAATTCCTCGATATAATGGTGCAGCGCCAGGCCGATGACGGCGGCGGGGATGAAGGCGACCACCAGATTGCGGACGAAATGCCAGCTCGTCGGCTGGTTGCGCAGCAGCCCCATGCCCACGGCCCAGAAGGTGCGCCAATAGAGCACCACCACCGCCAGGATCGCGCCCAGCTGGATGACGACATTGAACATCGCCCAGGTCGCGGCATCATAGCCTAGCAATTCGCTCGCCAGGATCAGATGGCCGGTCGACGACACGGGCAGGAATTCGGTCAGTCCTTCGACGATGCCGAGCAGGATGACCGTCAGATAATGCAGGTCCATGGGGGTGGCGGTCCTCACATCAAGGGAAAGCCCACCCCGGACAGGGTGGGCATGGCAGGCCGGGCCTATTGAGCAGAAGCGCAAGGCCGGCGCAATGCGGGGAAAGGCGCAGCCAGCCGCAGCGCCTTCTCGCCCTGCCGTGCGGCGCCGTTCAGGCCTTCACGCGGCCGGCGAAGCGGCCGTGCCGGCGATAGCGGACCAGCCAGTTCTCGGCCACCGCCTCCATCGGCGTGGGGGCGACGCCCAGCTCGGCGAGCCCCTGCGCGCCGGCCGCCACGACGTTGTCCCGCTGCAGCATCTCATATTGGTCGCGCGTGATCGGCGCGCCGGGCAGCCAGCCGAAGCTCGCGATGAACGAGGCAATAGAGCCAGGCAGCGCCACCAGGCTGCGTTCGCGCCCGATCGCGCGCGCGATCCAGGCGTTGAGTTCCAGCATGCTGAACTGCTTGGGGCCGCCCAGTTCATAGGTCTTGCCGCCATGGCGGTCCGGATCGGCCGCCGCCTGCGCGATCGCCTGCGCCACGTCGGCGACATAGACCGGCTGGAATTTCGTGTCGGCGCCGATCACCGGCACCACCGGCAGCCGCGCGATCATTTCCGCGAAACGGTTGAGGAAGCGATCTTCCTGCCCGAAGATGATCGACGGCCGGATGATCGTCGCGGTAGGGAAGGCCGCCCTCACCGCCGCCTCGCCCGCCGCCTTGGACCGGCCATAGGCTGATGGGCTCTGCGCGTCGGCGCCGATGGCCGAAACATGGACCAGCGCCTTCACCCCCGCCTCGGCCGCCGCCTTGGCGACATTGGCCGCGCCGTCCTGATGGGTGCCTTCGAAATCGCCGCTCAGCACGCCGACCAGGTTGATGACGATGTCGCTGCCCGCGATCGCGCGCGCGACGCTTTGGGCTTTGCGGATGTCGGCCGCGACGAACTGGGTCTGGCCCAGCGCGCCCAGCGGTTTCACCCGTATCGCCGAAGCAAGGTCGCGCTGCGCCACGCGGACGCGCGCGCCGCGTTCCATCAGCGCCTGGGCCACCTGGCGACCCAGGAAGCCGCCGCCGCCGAACACCGTTACCAGACTGTTCTTCATCACGCGATCCATGCCTGTCCTGCTTGGGGAATGTGCCTTGGCTTCCCCTTGCAACAGCCGCCGCCCGCTGACAACCGCCCGGGGCGGCGGCGTTGGTCTTTTTTAGCCGATCCAGCCTTGCAGGCCCGCGATCATCCACAGCCCCAGGCCCAGGAACAGCAGCGCCGCGCCGATCTGCAGCGCGCGCATCGGCACCTTCTTCGCCAGCGCTTCGCCGAACAGCACGGCCGGCACATTGGCGATCATCATGCCCAGCGTCGTGCCGGCCGTCACCGCGAAGACATTGTCGAACCGCGCGCCCAGCGCCACCGTCGCGACCTGCGTCTTGTCGCCCATCTCGACCAGGAAGAAGGCGACCAGCGTCGTCACGAACACGCCCGCCTTGCCCGGGGCTTTCAGCGGTTCATCCTCGTCGAACTTGTCGGGGATCAGCGTCCAGGCGGCCATGGCGATGAAGCTCGCGGCGATCGCATAGCGGAACCAGGGCTGGGTCAGCACGCCGGCGACCGAATGGCCGACCAGCGCGGCCAGGAAATGATTGGCCATGGTCGCGACCAATATGCCCAGGATGATCGGCACCGGCTTGCGGAAACGGGTGGCGAGCAGCATCGCGAGCAATTGCGTCTTGTCGCCCATTTCGGCGAGCGCGACCAGGGCGGCGGAGGTGAGAAGAGCGTCCATGCGAAGATCCGGGGCCGGGCGAAGGGTTTGAAGACACAATGCCACCGCCTCTTCGCGCCCGGCCGGACAACGAAAAGCCGATGCCATTGGTCTCGCCCGATGGGAAGCCGCGTGCTGACGCTGCTGTCCCGATCCCGCATGCCATGGCCTCTCGGCCAAATATGTTGACATGCGGCCCGTCCGTTTGCGGCGGACGGCTGGCTACTCCCCAGATGACGAGGGGGCTGTAGGGGAGATGGGGAAGGGATGCAAGGGCTTGGATAAGCTCCGTCATGCCAGCGAAGGGCCAAGCGAGGCGCGGGACTCGCTTCGCCATCTCAGGGAGGAGGCGCGGCGGGCCTGAGATCCCAGCTTCCGCTGAGATGACGGCAACCTTAAGGGAGCGGGCCTAATCCCCTCAGGGCTTGGCCGCCTTCCCCGCGCCCGTCTCAACCTGCGCCATCACCGCGCCCGGCTTGCCCGCCAGCCGCCCGATGGTCTTCAGCGCATAATCGAGCTGGAAATCCTCTATCCCCTTCTTCTTCAGCTCCTCGGCCGTCACGGCGAAGCGGGGATCGTCCTTGATATCCTCTTCCAGCGCGGCATTGTCGGTCTTGATCTCGTTGATCAGGTGCCGGCGCAGGTCGCTTTCGCGGAATTTCGGGCGGTTCTTGTAGTCGGGGTCCGACAGCTGCGGCACCTTGACGTCAGGTTCGATGCCGCCTTCCTGCACCGATCGGCCCGACGGCGTGTAATAGCGTGCCGTCGTCAGCTTGAGCGCGGTCGTGTTGGTCAGCGGCAGCATGGTCTGCACGCTGCCCTTGCCGAAGCTGCGCTCGCCCATCACCAGCGCGCGATGCTGGTCCTGCAACGCCCCCGCGACGATCTCCGAGGCCGAAGCCGAACCCGCGTCGACCAGCACGATCACCGGCAGCCCCTTCGCATCATCGCCGGGCTTCGCATAATAGCGTTCGACATCGCCCTTGTTGCGGCCGCGCTGCGACACGATCTCGCCCCGCTCCAGGAAGCTGTCGCTGACCGACACCGCCTCGTCCAGCAGCCCGCCCGGATTGGAGCGCAGGTCCAGAATATAGCCGGTCGGCTTGTGGCCCAGGCTCTTGTCGATGCTGCGGATCGCCTGGCGCATGTCGGCGCCGGTATTGGCCGAGAAGCTGACGATGGTGATCACGCCGACATTGTTCTTCACTTCCCACTTCACGGGCTTCAATTGAATGATCTCGCGCGTGAGGGTGAGTTCGATCGGCTTGTCGCGGCCTGGGCGCACGACCGTCAGCTTGATGACGGTGCCCGCCGCGCCGCGCATCTTGTCGACCGCTTCGTCCAGCGTACCGCCATAGATGAGCTGGCCGTCGATATGGGTGATATAGTCGCCCGCCTTGATCCCCGCGCGCCAGGCGGGGGTATCCTGCGTCGGCGCGATCACCTTGACCGCGCCATCCTCCTGCGTGACCGACAGGCCAAGGCCGCCATAGCTGCCCTCTGTCTGGGTCCGCAGATTGGCGAAATCGCGCGCGTCGAGGAAGCTGCTGTGCGGGTCGAGGCTGGCGAGCATGCCGTCGATCGCGCCCTTGATCAGCTTTTCGTCGTCGACCTTCTCGACATAGTCGCTGCGCACCTTCTGGAACACGTCCATGAACTCGTCGAGCGCCTTGTAGCTGCTCGCTTCCCCGTCGGCGAGCGCGGCGGTGGTGGCGGGAATGAGCGCAAGCGCGCCAAGGGCAACGGCGCCCCGGAAGAAATTGGAAGTCATCGCTGTCCTGAGTCCTGGCATCTGGCTTTCAGTATAGGGCCATTGTTGAGGATGTGCAAAAGCGTTGGGGCTCGGCTGCTTTCGTCC
>DATEJA010000077.1:0-7666 GCA_035278405.1 Sphingobium sp.
CCGGCAGGCGATAGCGGCCGGCAGCTGTCGAATCAAATCATCCGCGATGAAGGCGGCCCCTGCCCGACGAGCGGCCTCGCCATGCAGCCAGACCGCTTCGCAGGCCGCGCGAAAAGCATCGCCGGTCACAGCCAGCCGTCCGGCAACCAATCCCGCCAGCACGTCACCCGTGCCCGCAGTCGAAAGCCAGGAAGAAGCGCCCGCAGCGACAGCGGCACGCCCGTCCGGCGCGGCGATGACGCTGTCGGCTCCCTTGGCGATCACGACCGCTCCCGACCGGCGGGCGGCCTCGATCGCCCGATCGATCTTGCTGCCCGGCAACGCGCCAAAGAGGCGGACAAACTCCCCTTCGTGTGGCGTCAGCACGGCTCCGGGGGGGATGGGCGCCCCATCGCCTTCCGCCAGAAGCGTGAGGGCATCGGCGTCCAGCACTAGCGGGCGACCGCAGCGCAGCGCCGCAACCAGCCTTTCCCTGGCAGCGACGCTGCGGCCAAGCCCCGGCCCCACGAGCACCGCCGCGAGCCTCTCATCTTCCAGTTCCGCCGCGACGGCCTGGGCATCGGATGCCTGCACGGTGACGATGGCGTCGGCGCCGCGCCGGTCTTCCCCCTCCAGCAGATGGCGGATCATCCCCGCTCCAGAATGAGCAGCCGCCCGTGCGGCCAATAGGCTAGCGCCCTGCATCTCTCCCCCAATGACAGCAAGAAGGCCGCGCCTATATTTGTGCGCGGAGGGCGCCGGCGCCTCCAGGCGGGGTGGCGCCAGACGATGGATCACGTCGGATGCGGCAATTCCGATATCGGCGCAGACCAGCCTGTCGAAACATCCCGCCGCCGGATAGAGGAGGTGAGCGGGTTTCAGCGCGCCCAGGGAAATGCAAAGGCTGAACCGTGGCACCTGCGAAAGCGTCGCGCCGCTGTCGGTGTCGACCCCGCTCGGCAGGTCGATGGCATAGCTGTGCGCGGCCTGGCGCGTCAGGGTAACCAGCCGATCCGCCACTTCCTCGTCCAGTCCCCGCGACAGGCCGGTGCCAAACAGGGCGTCGACCAGTTGCGTCGCCGGCGCGGCCGTCATCAAGGATTCCACCGGCCCGCCCCAGGCCGCGCGCGCGGTCCGGCTGGACTCGGTCCGGCTCTCGCCGAGCGCCGCAACACGCACTGGAACGCCGCGCGCCCGCAACAGACGGGCGATGACGAAGCCATCCCCGCCATTATTGCCGGGGCCGCACAAGACGAGCAGATCGCGTTTCGCGCCCGCTCGCCAGATGAATTCCGCCGCAGCCGCGCCCGCCTGCTCCATCAACTCATATTCGCTGATGCCGGTGGCGAAGACCGCCTGTTCGGCATCTCGCATTTGCGCTGCCGTCAGGATGGGCATCGGGTTCATGGCCGCTCCACCGCTGCGATCGTGGCCGGGATGCGATAACGATCCTCACCCACGCTCACCTCGACCTCGCGCTTGCCGATGATCGATATCGCGGCCTGCTCCGCGCCATCCGCCGTCATCAGTCCGCGACCGTCCTTGATGATGTGAAAGCGCCGAAAACCGCCATCGGCATGGCGAAAGGTCAGCAGGTCACCCTGCCGATCGACCGAGCAGTTCCGGTGCCAAGGCCCCCTTGCGCCGATCGCGCAATCAGCAGGGTGTCTGGCCCCGCCGACAGAAGCCGCATCGCATCCGGCAAGGGCAAGGCACAGCAGCCCCGCCCGCGCCATCCGTTCAGATATCCGCATAGACATGGGTTTCGGCCTTCGCTCCGGGATGCGTGACTGCCCCCTTGTAGGCCGGACCCACATTCTGTGCATAGCGCCACAGCGCGCCAGACTGATAGTCGTTCAGGCGCGGCCTCCAATTCTTCTGCCGCTCTGCGAGCACGCTTTCGGCGACCTTGAGATCGATCGTCCCGGCGTCCGCGTCGATGGCGATGATATCGCCATTTTCCACCAGCGCGATCGGGCCACCTTCAGCTGCTTCGGGCCCCACATGGCCGATACAGAAGCCGCGCGTCGCGCCAGAGAAACGCCCATCCGTGACCAGCGCCACCTTCTCGCCCATTCCCTGACCGTAGAGCGCGGCGGTCGTCGACAGCATCTCACGCATGCCGGGGCCGCCCTTGGGCCCTTCGTAGCGGATGACGATGACCGATCCTTCGGCGATGTCACGCGCCTCGACTGCGGCGAAGGCGTCCTCCTCGCAATCGAAGACCCGGGCGGCCCCTTCGAACTGCAGGCGGTGCATGCCGGCGACCTTCACGATGGCGCCATTGGGGGCCAGCGACCCCTTCAACCCCACGACGCCGCCGGTCGGTGTGATCGGCGACCGGACATCATGGATGACCTTCTGTTCGGGGTTCCAGGTCACCTGCTCGATATTCTCGGCGATCGTCCTGCCGGTCACGGTCATGCAGTCGCCGTGCAGCAGACCGTTGTCGAACAGCGTCTTCATCAGCATGTAGATGCCGCCCGCGTCATACATGTCCTTGGCCACATATTTGCCGCCCGGCTTCAGGTCGGCGATATAGGGCGTCGACTTGAATATCTCGGCGACGTCGAACAGGTCGAAATCGATGCCGCACTCGTTGGCCATGGCCGGGAGATGCAGCGCGCCGTTGGTCGAACCGCCCGTGGCTGCGACAATGCGCGCGGCATTTTCGAATGCCTCGCGGGTGCAGATGTGGCGCGGACGGATGTTCTTCGCCAGCAAATCCATCACCTGCCGCCCTGCGGCGACCGCCACTTCCTCGCGGCTCTTATAAGGAGCTGGCGCCATGTTGCTGTTGGGCAGCGAAAGGCCAATCGCTTCCCCCACGCAAGCCATGGTGTTGGCGGTATATTGTCCGCCGCAGGCGCCATGGCCGGGGCAGGCGACCTTTTCCAGCGCGATGACATCCTGAAGCGGGCAGGCGCCGGCGGCATATTTGCCGACCACCTCGAACACGTCGACCACCGTGACATCGCGATCCTGGAACCGGCCGGGCAGGATCGACCCGCCATAGACGAAAATCGAGGGCACATTGAGCCGCAGCATCGCCATCATCATGCCGGGCAGCGACTTGTCGCAACCGGCAAAGGTGACGAGCGCGTCATAACAATGGCCGCGCACCGACAATTCCACCGAATCCGCGATCACCTCGCGACTGGCGAGCGAAGACTTCATCCCCTGATGGCCCATGGCGATGCCGTCGGTCACCGTGATGGTGTTGAACCGACGCGGCATCCCGCCCGCCTCGTTCACGCCCTGGCGGCACCAGTCGGCCTGCATGTCGAGCGTCGTGTTGCAGGGGGCGCTGTCATTGCCTGCCGAGGCTATGCCCACGAACGGTCGGCCGATCTCCTCCTCGGTCAAACCCATCGCATAATAATAGCTGCGATGCGGCGCGCGCTCCGGACCAACCGAGACATGGCGGCTCGGTAATTTGGACTTGTCGAAGATGTGAGGCATGGACCTTATCCTTTCCGTGCCGACCTCATTCTCAAGAATAGCGGCGAGTCACGCCAGGCGGTTCCGACATTCTAACAGCACTGGGCCCAATATGTCGGCAAAGCGACGCTGCCCGCCCACTTCGCTCACCAGATCCTGTCGCATTTCGACCCCGAGATAGGGGATACCGTTGGCTTCGGCATGGCGGTTCATGGTCGCGTTCAGCAGCTTGCCGGAATAAGGAAGTTGGTCGCCCACGATAAGGCCCGCCTCCTCCAACAGGGGGATGGCGACGCGCGCCGCGCGATCATCCTCATTATAAAGGATGCCGATGTCCCAGGGCCGCTGTGCATGCGGGTCGCTCGCCAGGCGCGGGGTGAAGCTGTGCAGCGACAGGATGAAGGGCGATCCCATCTCGTCCAACAGGCGGCCGACCTGATGATGATAGGGATGGTGAAAGCGCATCATCCGATCCGCCAGATCGGCATGGCGGTTACCGGGAATGGGGTGCCCGTCGCTCATCACCGGCAGCAGCCCAGGCGCATCATCCTCGCGGTTGAGGTCGATGACGAGGCGCGACACGCCTCCCAGGATTGCCGTGCATCCCAGTTGTTCCGCCAATAGCGCGCCGACTTCCGCCACCCCGATGTCGACGGCGATATGATCGCGCAGGAGCGCCGGCTCGATGCCAAGGTCGACATCCGGCGGCACATGGGCGGAGGCGTGATCCGCAATGATCAACAGGTCGAGCGTGCCGCCATTGATCTCAGTATAAGCCTCGCTCACGCTATCCTGATCTCCGTTTCCATGACCCACCAGTCGGGACGAACCGCACGGGTCGCGCGCGCGGCGGCGGCCCGTTCGCTGAGATCGTCAAACAGCGCGAAGCAGGTGGCGCCCGATCCGGACATGCGGGCGAGACGCACGCCCTGACATCCTTCCAACTGCTCCAGCACCTCGGCAATGACGGGCGCTGCGGCGATGGCGGGGCGCTGCAGGTCATTGCGCCCGTCCCTGACGATCCCGTCCAGTCCATCGGCAATCAGCGGACCGCGATCGATCTTGTCCCATCCGTCGAATATGCGGGCGGTCGACAGCGCAAGGCCAGGATTGACCAGCAACATCGGCCTGCCCGCCAGACCGTCCACATCGCGCGGTTCCAGCACTTCTCCCCGTCCGCGCACCAGCTGGGTCGCACTGGAAAGGCAGGCGGGAACATCCGATCCGATATCGAGCGCGATCCCTTCCAGTTCCGCGGGGGGAAGCTGCACCTGCCACAGACGAAGGAGCAGGCGCAGGGCCGCCGCCGCATCGGCCGACCCGCCGCCAATCCCCGACGCGACCGGAAGATATTTGGCAAGGTTGATCGCCGCGCCCCGCGTTTCGCCGAGATGCTGTTGAAGTGCCATCGCGGCTTTCATCACCAGATTGCCCGCCCCTGCATCCAGCGCCGTGCCGAACGGTCCTTCGAGGGTCAGGCTGATCCCGCCATCCCCCGTCGCCCGCCCGGTGAGGACGTCGCCATGGCGCGCGAAAACGAACAGGCTTTCTACGGCATGATAGCCATCGGGCCGTCGCTCCCGGACATGAAGGGCAAGGTTCACCTTGGCATAGGCGGTTTCGGTCACCAGGTCGGTGCCCAGCGCTTCGCCGACCACCATCTCCGCCTCAGGGCGCGGCATATTCAGGCTTCATCCCTTCTCTGGCCTTGCCTTGCAGACGCATGGCGACAGGTCCCTCGGCGAAAGTCGCCGCCGCGCGCCAAGCATAGCGCGCTTCGTACCGGCGGCCCACCGCCCACAAGGCATCACCCAGATGCTCGTTGATCGTGGCGTCCGCTGGCGCGCCTTCGGCCGCCCGTTCCAGCACCGGGACCGCCGCTTCCACGTCGCCGGTGACGAACTGCGCCCAGCCGAGCGAATCCGTAATCGAGGAATCGTCCGGCTTGAGCGCGCTCGCCTTCTTCAGCAAGGCCAACGCCGCCGCGACATTCTGCCGCCGCTCGATCTGCGCGTAGCCGAGATAATTGAGCACGACCGCTTCGCCCGGTGCGAGGGTGGCGGCGCGCTCCAGCACTGTTCGCGCCTCATCCCAACGGCCGCCCTGTTCAAGGGCGCTGCCCTCCAGCAGCAGCAGCGGCCACGGTACGGCGTCCGCTGCATAACGAGCCTGCGCCGCGCGAAACATCTCCGCCGCGCCGCTGAAATCCTTGGCATCGACGAGCAATCGACCGAGCTGGACAAGGCGATCAACTTCCGCGCCGGGCACCGCCACCAAGGTTCGGGAAAGCGCAATCGCATCGTCGCGCTTCCCTGATTCCGCCAGCGCATCGACCAGCGCTGCCCGGCCCAGCGTGCCGAACCAGCCGGCGGCCGGCACGCTCCGGGCCTCGGCGACGCCATAATCGGAAAAGCCCGCCTGGGTCAGCAGCCGGGCAAGATCGATGCGGATTTCGGCATCCTGCGGATCGGCGAAGGCAGCGATACGCGCCAGCCTGATCCCTAATATGCGCGTGCTGCTGTCCGACGAAATGTCCATCGCAAGGCGCGCGAGGAGCCGACCGAAGCCCTGCGCCGGCGAGAGCGACGCTCCGGCAACCCCGGGTTCCCGCCCTGCCGCAAGATCGCTCCGCGCCTTGTCATAATCCGCCTCGCCGCTCGGCAGCAGAGCGAGCGCCTGCGCCGTCGCCCCCTGGCGGGCAAGCTGTGCCGCGAAGAATAGTCGCGGCAAGATTGTCTGATCGTCGCGCAGCGCCAGCGCACGGTTGATCGCGGCAACGCCCTGCTCCACATCGCCGCGCGCCAGTGCCTGCAGCGCGAGATGCTCGTCGACATAGCGTCGACCGAGCGACGCGAAGCGGTCGGTCGCGTCCATGGCCGGCGGCACGAGCCTGCCTTCGCCAAGCGAAACCCAGCTGCGAACGATCGGCGCGATGAAGCCGAAATTGACTTCCTTGACCAGTCGGTCCGTCAGCGCGTGCGCCACCCGCCAATCTTTTCGGTCGAGCGCATCGCACAGAAACAGCAAGGTGCCGTCGCGGGGCAGCAGGCCCTGCCGGTCCAGCAGGACCGCCGACCGCAGCGCGAGCGGCATATCCCCGCTGATCAACCCCTGAAAATAGGACCGCCGCGCGATCGCCAGGCTGTCCGGATCATCGGCCAGGGCATCGCGGTAGTGGCGGAGCGCCAAGGCCGGCGCTCCATCGCTGTCGGCCAACCGCCCCCGCGCATAGGCATGCAGCGCGCTGCCCCGGTCGACCGATGCGCCGGCGGCCACCGGCAGGAGCAGCAACGCCACGAAGGCGATGATGCGCCTGCATATAGGACGCCTACATGTTGGGATAGTTCGGCCCCCCGCCCCCTTCGGGCACGACCCAGTTGATATTCTGCGTCGGGTCCTTGATGTCGCAGGTCTTGCAGTGGACGCAATTCTGCGCGTTGATCTGGAAGCGCGGGGCGCCTTCATCCAACCCCACCACTTCATAGACGCCGGCCGGGCAATAACGCTGCGCCGGCTCGTCATACATGGGCAGGTTGTAGCTGATCGGGATGGAGGGATCCTTCAGCTGCAGATGGACCGGCTGGTCTTCCTCGTGGTTGGTATTGCTGAGGAAGACGGACGAGAGCCGATCAAAGCTGATGACGCCGTCGGGCTTGGGATAATCGATCTTCTTCGCGATATCCTTGGGCCAGATCTTCTCGCAGTCCGGCTTGTGCTTCATCGTGAAGGGCAGGCCGATCTTCAGCGTCCGCATCCACATGTCGATGCCGGCCAGCATGGTGCCGATCGTGTTGCCGAACTTCGCGAGCAACGGCTCCGCATTCTTGACCAGCTGAAGCTCGGTCGCGATCCAGCTGGATCGCAGATTGGTTTCATAATCGCTCAGCACATCGCTCGACCGATCCGCGCGGACAGCCGCGAACGCCGCTTCGGCGGCCAGCATGCCCGACTTCATCGCCGTGTGCGTGCCCTTGATGCGCGGCACGTTGACGAAGCCCGCCGAGCAGCCGATCAGCGCGCCGCCGGGGAAGGCGAGCGTCGGGACCGACTGCCAGCCACCCTCGTTGATTGCGCGCGCGCCATAGGAAACGCGCCGGCCGCCTTCCAGATATTGGCGGATGGCCGGATGCTGCTTCCAGCGCTGGAATTCCTCAAACGGATAGAGATAGGGGTTGCGATAGCCAAGGCCCACCACGAAGCCCAGCGCCACCTGGCCATTGGCCTGGTGATAGAGGAAGCCGCCGCC
>DATEJA010000078.1:0-6669 GCA_035278405.1 Sphingobium sp.
AGCGGCGATGCCGCCAGCGTGCGGCCCAGTTCCTCCAGCACCAGCCCCAGGCTGCGATAGCCGAAATCCGACCCGCCAAATTCCTGCGGCACGATGATCCCGCACCAGCCCATCTGCGCCATCTCGGCCCAGGCGTCGGGGTCATGCCCCGCCGACCCGCTCCGCCCGCCGCCGCCATGATCGTAGAGCGAACGCAGCGCGGTCACGGGCAGGCGATCGCGCACCCATTCCGACGCCATGTCCTTCAGCATCCGCTGCTCTTCGTTCAGCATCCTCCCGATCCCATTCATTCTTCCCGCGTTCAGGCCGGCAGGCCCAGCGTCTGCTTCGCGGTGATATTGTTCTGCACTTCGTAGCTGCCGCCGTAGATGGAAAAGGCCTTGCTATGCAGCCACGCCCGGGCTGCCTCGCGCTCTCCTTCGTCATAGGCGTCGCCGGCCCAGCCCAGGCCCTGGGCCCCCATCAGTTCGACCAGCAGTTCGGCCCGTTCCTGAATGATGTCGGACCAGAGATTCTTGAGCGCCGACACGCCATTGCTGATGCCGCCCGCCTTGGCTTCCTCGGCGAAGCGGCGCACCGTCGCCATATAGGCTTCGTGCCGCATCGCGTTGCGCACCAGCCGCGCGCGAAAGTCGGGGCTGTCGATCCGTCCCAGCGCATCGGTGCCGAAATAGCGGTGGGCAAGGCCATCCAGCGGCGTGATCTCCGCTTTCACCTCCGACAGGCTGTTGCGCTCGAACTGCAACAGCCGCTTGGCGATGGTCCAGCCCTGGTTGACCTCTCCGACCAGATTGCCCTTGGGCACCTTCACATCGTTGAAGAAGACTTCGCAGAAATGGGTGGAACCGCTGATCAGGATGATCGGCCGCACCTCGATGCCTTGCGACTTCATGTCGATCAGCAGGAAGCTTATGCCGCCCTGCTTCCTGCTCGTGTCGGTGCGCACCAGCGCGAAGCACCAGTCGGCCTGGTCCGCGCCCGACGTCCAGATCTTCTGCCCGCTGACCAGCCAATGGTCGCCCATGTCGACGCATTTTGTCTGCAGCGAGGCGAGATCGGACCCGGCGCCGGGCTCGGAAAAGCCCTGGCACCAGCGCCGCTCATGGGTGGCGATCCAGGGCAGATGGGTCAGCTTCTGCGCCTCATTGCCATATTCCAGCAGCGTCGGGCCCAGCATCATCGTGCCATAGCTGCGAATGGGGTTGAAACCGCCGATCGCGGTCAGTTCCTCGCCGATGATCTTGCCATGGGCATCGGTCAGGCCCGCGCCGCCATAGGCCGGCGCCCAGCTCGGCACGCCCCAGCCCTTGTCGGCCATGCGCTGGCGCCACAGCTGATAGTCGGCATTGGCCTCCGCCGCGTGGCGATCGCCCTGGAACAGCAGGCCGGGCACGCCGGTCAGCGAAGGCGGGAAATTCGCCTTCAGCCAGGCCCGGGCTTCCGCCCGAAATGCCTGCGCTTCCCCTGCCTCCAGCTCGGTCATCCGCTCCCATCCTCATCTTGCACGACCAGCGTTCCTGTTTCGAATCCTTAGGCCAATTCTGCACCGCTGGCTAGTTATAAATTGCACCAGAGGGTAAAATTAGATGGCCGGTTGACTCGCGCGGGGCAGGGCATAAACTATACCACAATGCAGAATTAATAGGCGACAGGGGCGCGACCGATCCCCAGAATCGCGTTTAATTGGAGAGTTCATTCATGGAAACGCTGTCGGCCCACCCGATTCCCGCCCATGTCCCGCCGCACATGATCGGCGAATTCAGCCTCTTTTCCTCGCCAGGCATGCAACCCACGCCCAATGGCGATCCGCAGGCCGCCGCCGCCGTCGTCCACCAGGGACCGCGCATCTTCTATTCCCCGGTCAACACCCGCGACGGTCGCGGCACCTGGGTCATCACCCGCGCCCAGGATCAGCGCCGCGTCCTGCAGGACCCGGAAACCTTCTCCAGCCACCGCAGCATCTTCGCCTCGGCGCTCGGCGAAAGCTGGCCGATGATCCCGCTGGAACTCGACCCGCCCGACCATGGCAAGTTCCGCTCGCTGCTCAACCCGCTGCTTTCCCCGCGCCGGGTCATGACGCTCGAAAGCGCGGTGCGGGAAAGGGCGAGTTCGCTCATCGACCGGATCGCGGCGGCGGGCACCAGTTGCGACATCATGGCCGATTTCGCTTTCCCCTTCGCGGTCAACATCTTCCTGCGCTTCCTCGGCCTTTCCGACGATCGGCTGGCCGAATTCGTCCGCTGGGCAAATGATCTGCTTCACGGCAGCAATGTCGAGCGGGCCGCCGCCGCCCGCACCATCATCGCCTTCATCGACGATCTGTCGGCCGAACGGCGCAAGCGGCCGGTCGACGATTTCATCTCCTTCCTCGTCCAGGCGAAGGTGGACGATCGCCCGCTCACGGACATGGAAATCCGCGGCACCGGCGTCCTCCTCTTCATCGCCGGGCTGGATACGGTCGCGGCCGCGATCGGCTTCGACCTCTATTATCTCGCCCGGCATCAGGACGACCAGCAATGGCTGCGCGACGATCCCTCGCGCATCGTGCTCGCGGCGGAGGAACTGCTGCGCGCCTATCCCACGGTGCAGATGATCCGGGTGGCGACGAAGGACATCGACTTTGAAGGCGCGCCGATCCGCAAGGGTGATTATGTGTCCTGTGCGACCATGATTGCCAATCGCGATCCCCATGAATTTGCCCATCCCGACCGGATCGACCTGTCGCGCGAGGATAATCGCCACACCGCCTTCGCCTATGGCCCGCACCGCTGTCTGGGATCGCACCTCGCGCGGCGCGAGATCGTGGTCGGGCTAGAGGAATGGCTGGGCCGCATCCCGACCTTTCGCATCAAGCCGGGCACCGCACCCCTGACTTATGGCGGCCACGTGTTCGGCATCGAAAATCTCATCCTCGACTGGTCGTGAGGAGAAATGTCATGAAGATCATCGTTCACAACGACAAATGCCAGGGCCATGCCCGCTGCTGGGCGATGGCGCCTCAGATCTTCCAGTTGGACGACGAAGGCTACATCAAGCCCGGCGACATAGAGGTTGCCGAAGCCGACGAGAAGCTGGCGTGGAAGGGCGCCAAATCCTGTCCCGAACGCGCCCTCGAGATCGAGAAGTAAAAGGCCCGGGCGGGCGTGAGGGTCAGGTCCTGATCCACACGCCCTTGGTCTGTAGATAAGCCTCGATATGCTCGGCGCCGCCCTCGCGACCGAAGCCGCTCATCTTGTAGCCGCCGAAGGGCACCGACGGGTCCATCGCGAAATAATGGTTGACCCAGATCGACCCCGCGCGGATGCGTTTTACCGCCGTCATCGCCTTGTTGATGTCCTTGGTCCAGACGCCGCCGGCCAGCCCGAAGCGCGTCGCATTGGCCCGGGTGACGACCTCATCGAACTCATCGAAGGGCATGACGCAGGACACGGGCCCGAAAATCTCTTCCCGCGCGATCCGCATTTCGTCGTGCACGTCGGCGAAGATGGTCGGCGCCACCCAATGGCCCTTGTCGAAATCGCCGCCTGTCACGCGATCCCCGCCGGCGACGAGGCGCGCGCCCTCTTGTGGTCCCAGCTTCAGATAGGATGAGACGCGGGCGAATTGCTTGGCGGAAACCAGCGGCCCGATCTGCGTGTCGGGGTCAAGGCTGGGGCCGACCTTCAGTCCTTTGGTGAAGGCCGCGATCCGCTCGATCATTTCCTCATAGACCGGCCGTTCGACGAACAGACGCGTGCCGGCCGCGCACACCTGCCCGCTATTGTTGAAGACGCCCATCGCCGCCGCAGGCGTCGCCGCATCAAGATCGGCGTCGGCGAAGATGATGTTGGGGGACTTGCCGCCCAGTTCCATGGTCACGCGCTTCACCGTGCCGGCCGACGCCGCGATGATCCGCTGGCCGGTCTCGCACGAGCCGGTGAAGGCGATCTTGTCCACGTCCGGATGCGCCGACAGCGCGCGCCCGGTATCGCCCGCGCCCGTCACGACATTGACGACGCCCGGCGGGACTCCCGCTTCGAGGCAGAGCTCGGCAAAGCGCAGCGGACTGAGCGATGCATCCTCGGCCGGTTTCAGGACCACGGTGCAGCCGGTCGCCAGCACCGGCCCGACCTTCCACGCGGCGCTGAACAGCGGCCCGTTCCAGGGAATGATGGCGCCCACGACCCCCACCGGCTCGCGCAGGGTGAACGACATGAGGTCGACGGGAAAGCTGTTGGACAGGGTTTGTCCATGGATCGCGGTGGCCGCTCCCGCAAAGTGACGCAGCGAGCGTTGCAGCATGCCGCGCAACCCCCGTGACGCCGTGATCGGCCGACCCATCTCGATCGTGTCGAGCAGCGCCAGATCCTCGAACTCGGCATCGACCAGGTCGGCGAGCTTCAGCAGCACGGCTTGCCGCTCGGCGGGCTTGAAGCGACTCCAAGGACCTTCGAAGGCAGCGCGGGCGGCGCGAACCGCGCGGTCCACATCCTCCGCCCCGGCGAGCGCCAGTTCGGCGACCAGTTCGTCGGTCGATGGGCTGAAGCTCTGGAAAGTCTCGCCCGACAGCGCCTCGACATGCTTGCCGTCGATCAGCAACCGCTTGGGCTTGCCATCGATAAAGGCGGGGTGTCGCGTTTCGATCATCGGATCATCCTTCCTGATGGGTTTCATGGACGCGGCGCATGGAGGCGCGCCCGAAGGCGAAGAGAAGCGCCGCCGGCAGCAGCACGCAAAAGACACTGAGCACCAGCGACAGGCCGACCTTCATCTCGTCACCCAGCACCTTGTCGGTGACGAGGCCGATGAAGGCCGGGCCGCCCGCCATGGCAATCAAGCCGGAGGCCAGCACATACAGCGCCGAAACCCGACCTCGCAGAAATTGCGGCGTCACCACCTGCACCGTGGCCGGGCCCATGCTGGACGTGGACAGGATCAGCGCCATGAAACACCAGTAACAGACCACCGTCGCCCAGGGGCTGCTTGCCAGAAAAGCGGCGATGCCGAACGGCGCGGCCGCCAGCACGGTCCACAGGCACCAGAAGAGATGCGCGTCGCGGCGCCCTCGGCGATAGAGTCGATCGACCATCCAGCCGTGGAACGGGATGCAGGCCGCCGCCGCCATCTGTGCAATGCCGATCACCGGCCCGATCCGGCCGGGCTGCCAGCCATGGACCCGCGCCAGATAGACCGGCGTCCACAGCTGGAACCCGATGGTGACCGCATAAGCCAGGCCAAAGCCCACGAAGGCGGCCAGATAGAGGGGAATATAGCCTTTCATGAACGCCCAGGCCTCGCCATAGCCGGCGCCTGCCGCAACGGTCTTCCGCCGGGGCGGCTCGCGAAAGGCGAAGACGAGGAAGGCGAGTAGCAGGCCGGGCGCCCCCGTCATGATGAACACCTGCTGCCAGGGCTGGAGCAAACCAAGGACCGGCCAGGTCGCCGGGCCGGCCTTCATCGCGGCGGCGACGATCGGCCCGCCGAACAGGAAGACGATGCCGGCCCCCATCACCCCACCCATGATGAAGACGGACATGGCAAGCGAAACCTTATGCGGCGGGAAGCTGTCGCCCACCACCGAATAGCTGCCGGTGCCGAAGCCGGACTCGCCGGCCCCCACGCCCGCGCGCGCCATGGCCAGCGCCGCGAAGCTGCCCGCGAGGCCGCAACTGGCGGCCGCTACACTCCAGAGGGTGACGGACAGATAGAGCACGACTCGGCGGCTGAAGCGGTCGAGCGCCATGCCGAGCGGCACCGCGCACAGGCAGAAGAGGATGGCGAAAGCGGGCCCCTGCAGCAGGCTGATCTGAAGGTCCGACAGGCCCAGATCCTTTTTCATGGGGCCGACCATTAACGCCATGATGTTTCGGTCGGTTAATGATAGGATGTAGAGCAGGAACAGGATCGCAACGGTCAACCAGCCCATCAGAGGCGAAGGGTAGGCGGCCTGTTCTCCGGGAGGAGGGGTGATGTCGGCAAGGGCATCGTCTGCAGGGCTGCTGGCGTCGGACGGCGCTGGAATCGTCGCGGCGGTCATGGCTGTTCTCGTCCCGCGAAAGGGACGTGCGCTGACAGACGGTGGAACGGCAAGGGCACTCTCCAACAGGATCGCCATGCGCCTTGGGGGCATGATCGGTGGGCGCGCCGGCCAGGCGCCGGCTGCCTTCTCTATAACGCACATTTTTGCACCACAGGTCAATATATGTTCGCTGAAGCGGCTTTTGTCCGTAGGGCAGGGGATTGTTGCGCCCAAGGCACGCTCGCTGGAAAACATCGAAATGAACATTTCCCATCGGTGCAAAATTAGTTGACATCCGGCGTCGGTGGCGTAACTATAAAAGTGCACACCGGGGTAATAATGAACGAGGCAAGGACTTCGCCGGACCAGATTGTGCAGGGAGAGGAAAGACAGATGAAGAACCAGTTGTTCGCATCGACGCTGGCCCTTGGCGCCAGCATGATCGCCATCGCGGCCCCAGCCATGGCCCAGCAGCCCGCGCCGGCCACAGCGCCGCAGCAGGAAGCGCCCGCCCAGGAGGCCGCGCCGGCCAGCACCGCCGACATTGTCGTCACCGGATCACGCATCGTGCGCGACGGCTATACCGCGCCGACGCCGGTGACGGTGGCGACGACCGAGGAACTGTCAAAGACCACGCCTTCCAGTATTCCGGACGCGCTCAACAAGCTGCC
>DATEJA010000079.1:0-3022 GCA_035278405.1 Sphingobium sp.
TGGCTCTTCTTCGCGGCAGGTCCCGTGGAAGCGGCCGTCACCAACAGGGCGATGGGCTTCGTCGTGCCGCAAGATCGCGAGCGCATGATGGGCTATGGCACGTTCGACCAGACGCTCGACACGCTGGAAAGCGCCGTCTCCGGCCCCGCCTGGATCTGCGGCGACCAGTTCACCGCCGCCGACGTCTATGTCGGCTCGCAGATCGACTGGGGCCTTTCCTTCGGCACCATCCCCGCCCGCCCCAACTTCGAAGCCTATGCTGCCCGCCTGCGCGAGCGCCCCGCCTATAAGCGGCAGAAGGAACTGGACGGCGCCCTCATCGCCCAGATGCAGAAGCCCGCATGAACGAAAAGGCCCGGCGGATCGCTCCGCCGGGCCCTCTCATATCCGCCCGAACTGCGCCGTCAGCGGCGATCGCCCATGAAGCGCAGCAGGAACATGAACATGTTGATGAAGTCGAGATAGAGGTTCAGCGCCCCCATCACCACCGACTTGCCGACCATTTCGGTGCCTGCGACATGAACATAGATGCTCTTGATCTTCTGCGTGTCATAGGCGGTCAGGCCCGCGAACAGCAGCACGCCGATGAAGCTGATCACCATGTCCATCGCGCTCGACCGCAGGAACAGGTTGATGAGCGATGCCACTAGCAGCCCCACCACGCCCATGATCAGGAAGGTGCCGAAGGCCGACAGGTTGCGCTTCGTCGTGTACCCCCAGAGGCTGAGGCCCGCGAAGGCCGCCGCCGTCGCGAAGAAGGTCTGGGCGATCGACGTCTGCGTGTACATGAGGAAGATCGCCGACAGCGAAAGCCCCATCGCCGCCGCATAGGCCCAATAGATGGCCTGGGTGGCCACGGTCGACAGACGCGCCAGGCCGAAGCTCAGCACCATCACGAAGGCCAGCGGCGCGAACATGATGACATATTTCAGGATGCCCGGCTGCAGCAGGATCTGCGCCGCCGGAGAGGACATGCCACCCCAGGAAAAGAGCATCGCGACGACGCCGGTCAGCAACACGCCGCTCGCCATATAATTATAGACCGACAGCATGTAGCTGCGCAGCCCCGCGTCGAACGCCTCGCCGCGAGCGACCGTGGTGCCGCCAAAACCCGTGACGCCGGAACGGGGATCAGACCAATTGGCCATGAGATAATCTCCTTCGCCGACGCCGTTGCGTCGGTGCCCCCATTATCGGCGCTAATCTCGCGCAATTCAAGCGGCTGGCGACGCCCTCTGGCCCCGGCGCGGCGCATCCCTATATCAGCTCGATGCACCGCCTCTTCATCGCCGTTCGCCCGCCGGAAGAGATCAGACACCAGCTGCTCGCGCTGATGGGCGGCGTGGCCGGCGCGCGCTGGCAGGACGACGCGCAACTGCATCTCACCCTACGCTTCGTGGGCGAGGTCGACAGCCACCGCGCCGACGATCTGGCGGACGCCTTGAGCATGATCCGCTTCGATCCCTTCCCGATCGCGCTGGCTGGCCTGGGCCGGTTCGAGCGCAAGGGGCATGTCGACACGCTCTGGGCCAGTGTCCAGCCACGCGACCGCCTGGCCCAGTTGCATCGCAAGGTCGACCGCGCCTGCGTCAGCGTCGGCCTGCCCGCCGACGAGCGCGCCTATCTGCCGCATATCACGCTGGCGCGCCTCAATCGCGGCGCGGGTTCGACCGAAGCCTTCATGGCGCGCCACGCCGGCTTGGCGAGCGCGCCCTTCCTGGTCGACAGCTTCGCTCTGTTCGAAAGCCGCCTGAGCCCCAGCGGCGCCCATTATCATATGGTGGTCGTCTATCATGGCGACGAGGGCGCGATCCGCCCGTCCCCGCCACAAGGCCTCTGATCAGGAAGCGGTCAGCACCCCGCAGGCTATGCGCCCGCCCGCATTGCCGGCCGGGTCGCTCCTGTTGTCGTCGGCCTGGGCGTGGATCACGACAGCCGCGCCATCGGCATCCAGCAGCGGGGTCGCGCCGCCGCGCAGCATGGCGCCGGGAATGACATAGTCCATCTCGCCCCGGCCGTCGGCGCCGGCCAGCATGTTGGGCATGTCGCCCATATGCATGCCATCGGGATTGTCCTTGCCATGGTGGCGGCCGGTCGGGTTCCAATGACCGCCCGCGCTCGTGAAGTCGGGGGGCGTGCAGATGCCGGTCATGTGGACATGGACCGCGTGCATGCCAGGCGTCAGCCCGGTGGCGCGGACCATGACATGCAGGCCGTCCGCAGCTTCCGTCACCTTCGCGCTGCCCCGGACGGAACCGTCGCTCGCCAGCAACGTGGCGCTCGCCGAAGCGGTGGTGGCCGATCGCGCCGGACGCGCCCCGCCTTGGTCGGCAGCGCAGGCCGACACTTGCGCAAGGACGGGGAGGACGAAGACGAAGGCGGTCTTCTTCATGATATTTCCGATCTCCAGCAAAGCATGTCCGGCGAACGCGGCAAGATCATCTTTGTTGCGCACCTAGTCGAGATTGTCATCTGCTTTATGGGGGCTGCGCCGCGCGGCCCCGCCCACCTCACCGCCGCGACCACCCTCGCACGGGCCCACCTCGGCCGCCCCAAAAAGGAAAGGGGCCGGTCTTGCGACCGGCCCCCGACCATCTTCCATCCTGACGGATGGATGTTCCTTAACGACCCGAACCCGGACCGTAGGTGATTTCCACGCGACGGTTCTGCAGTTCGCGGACGCCGTCGGCGGTTTCGACGCGGGGGTTCGATTCACCGAACGCCTGGGTCGTCATCACGCCATCGGGGATGCCCTTCGAAGCCATATAGGCCTTGACCGAGTCAGCGCGACGCTGGGACAGGCCCACGTTGTACGAGGCCGAACCCGAACGGTCCGCATAACCCGCCAGCATGACCTGGGCGCTGCCGCAGTTGCTGTAGGCCGAAACCGCGTTGTCCAGAATGGTGGCGGCGTCAGGCGTGATGTCCGACTTGTCCCATTCGAAGAAGACGATGTACGGCCCAGGGCTGCACTCGGCGACCGGCGGAGGCGGCGGCGGAGGCGGCGGAGGCGGCGGAGGCG
>DATEJA010000080.1:0-2467 GCA_035278405.1 Sphingobium sp.
GCTCGTCGTCTGCGGCCGCGACGACGCGGCGTCCACCGCCGCGCCCAACCCGGAGCAGATCATGGCGCAGCTGGAGGAAGAACGGGTCAACAAGCGCGCGCGCATCTATCTGCGCGATCTTCGCCGCGATGCCGTCATCGATTATAACTGACCCGGCCGCGCCCCGGCCGGACCTGCCGCCCTTCGCGGTAACGCTGGGCGACCCGGCGGGGATCGGTCCGGAAATCGTCGCGAAAAGCTGGGTGATGCGCGAAGCGCGCGGCCTCCCCGCCTTCTTCGCCGTGGGCGACGCCGCCTCGCTGCGCGCGGTGTGGGCAGGACCGATCGAACCGATCGGCGCGCCGCAGGAAGCAGCGGCCGTCTTCGACACGGCCCTCCCCTGCCTCCAGGTCGCGCAGGCCGGCGAGATCATGCCCGGCTCGCCCAGTGTCGAGGGCGCACGCACCGCTTTCGAGGCGCTGGAGGTCGCGGTCGGCCTCGCCCGCACCGGATCGGCCGCCGCCATCGTCACCGCGCCGGTCGGCAAGGAACAGCTTTACGGCGTCGGCTTCACCCATCCGGGCCAGACCGAATTCGTCGCCGAACGCTGCGGCGTCGCGCCCCATAATGCGGTGATGATGCTGGCCGGACCCTCGCTGAAGGTCGTGCCGGTCACCATCCATATTCCGCTCGCCGACGTGCCTTCGGTGCTGACGATCGACCTCATCCGCGCCCGCGCGATCACCACGGTCAAGGGGCTGCAGCGCAATTTCGGCATCCCGCGCCCGCGCATCGTCGTTGCCGGGCTCAACCCCCATGCCGGCGAGGGCGGCGCGCTCGGCCGCGAGGAAGTGGATATCATCCGCCCCGCCATAGAGTCGCTGCGGGAAGAGGGCATGGACATTGTCGGTCCACTCTCGGCCGACGGCCTGTTCCACGCCCGCGCCCGCGAAACCTACGACGCGGTGCTGTGCATGTATCATGACCAGGCGCTCATCCCCCTCAAAACGCTGCATTTCGACGAGGGCGTCAACATCACCCTGGGCCTGCCGATCGTGCGCACCTCGCCCGACCATGGCACCGCCTTCGGCATCGCCGGCACCGACAGCGCCAATCCCGGCGCGATGATGGCCGCGCTCAAAATGGCCGCCGAAGCCGCTCGCGCCCGCCTGACGCATGCCGCCTGAAGTCCGTCCGACATTGCCGCCGCTGCGTGAGGTGATCGCCGCGCATGGACTGCAGGCGAGCAAGGCGCTCGGGCAGAATTTCCTGCTCGACGAACAGCTGCTGGACCGGATCGCCGCCATCCCCGGCCCTTTGCGCGACCAGCCCGCCTTCGAGGTTGGTCCGGGTCCCGGCGGCCTCACCCGTGCCATCCTGCGCGCCGGCGCCAGGCTGGTGGCGGTCGAGCGCGACCAGCGCTGCCTGCCCGCCCTTGCCGAACTGGCCGACGCTTTCCCTGGGCAGCTGCGCGTCATTTCGGGCGACGCGATGCAGGTCGACGCGCGCGCCGAGGCGGGCGAGGCCGCGCATATCATCGCGAACCTGCCCTATAATGTCGGCACCGCACTGCTGGTCGGCTGGCTGTCGGCGGAATGGGACCCCCTGCCCTGGTGGTCGTCCCTCACGCTCATGTTCCAGATGGAAGTGGCCGAGCGGATCGTGGCGAAGCCGGGCGGGGATCATTATGGCCGGCTCGCCGTGCTGGCCCAATGGCGCAGCGACGCGCGCATCGCGATGAAAGTTCACCGCAGCGCCTTCACCCCGCCGCCCAAGGTGATGTCGGCGGTCGTCCACATCACGCCGAAACCCGCGCCCGAAGGCGTGCAGCTCAAACATCTCGAACGCCTCACCGCCGCCGCCTTCGGCCAGCGCCGCAAGATGCTGCGCCAAAGCCTGAAAGGGCTGCCGGGCGCATTGGATGCCTTGGAGATGGTGGGGATCGATCCGCAGCGACGCGCGGAAACGGTGAGCGTCGAGGAATTTGTCGCGGTAGCGCGGGTGATGGGCGGGTTATGACTTTCCCCCTCCCGTTAACGGGGGGGTTAGGGGGTGGGCTGGCGAAACGTTGCACTACTAGCCCACCCCGCTGCGACTAACTCGCTACGCGAGTAAGTCTCGCTACCCCTCCCGCTGGCGGGAGGGGAATATCTCATCGCCCTCAAGGCGTCTCGGTCGCCGCTACCTTGGGCACGGTCACGCCTTCCTTGGCGCTCAGCACCGTCGCGGGCGGTCCCTTTTCGATCGCGGCGGCGAGCTTGCCGACGCCGGCACATTCGCCCTTGCACACGCTGCGCGCCTGGGCGAGATTTTCGCGGGCCTTGGCGATGGCGCCCTTTTCCACCATCGCTTCGCCCTGCCCGACCAGTGCGTTCACATCATTGGGGTCGAGCAGCAGCGCCTCGCGATAGAGGCGGATCGCCTTGCCCTGCAGCCCCTGCGCCCGGGCGACCTGCGCCAGTTCGACATAGGCGCCGCGATTGCGCGG
>DATEJA010000081.1:0-2900 GCA_035278405.1 Sphingobium sp.
CCGGCCGACCGAGGACGCCGCAGTGGTCCGGGCCTTGAAGGAGGCCGGCGCCATCATCTTCGGGAAGACCAATGTTCCCGAAGGCGCGGCCGATTACCAGTCCTATAATCCCGTGTTCGGAACGTCGAACAATCCCTGGGATGAGAGCCGCTGTGTCGGCGGCTCTTCGGGCGGATCGGCGGCGGCGCTCGCAGCCGGTTTCACGCCCGTGGAAGTCGGCAGCGATCTTGCCGGATCGATCCGCGTGCCCGCGCATTTCTGCGGCGTCTATGGGCACAAGCCCAGCTTCGGCGTCGTATCGCTGGCGGGGCATATCCCGGTCATGCCCGGGCGCCATGAGGTCATCGACATGGGCGTCGGCGGCCCCATGGCGCGCAGCGCGACGGACCTGGAACTGATGATGGATTTGATGAGCAGCCCCGGCCCCATGCGGGCGGGCGCCTGGTCGTCGACGCTGCGGCCCAGTCGTCATGAGGCGCTGAAGGATTTTCGTGTCGCACTCTGGCTTGGCGACCATTCGGATTATGTCCTCGACAACGAATATCGTATCGCGATCGAGCAATTTGTCGACGACCTGCGCAGTGCGGGCGTCACCATCGACATTCATGCGCGCCCGAACTTCGATTTCAACGAAGCATTCGACATCTATTTCGATGCGCTCGGCGGCGTGAACGCCGGCCAACTGCCACAGGACGCCTATGATCATATCCTGGCCGAGGCACAGCGGCTTGCGGACAGCGACGAGCTCATCCGCAAATTCGCCAAGGCGCTTGTCATGACTCATCGCGACCATGTCATGCTGTCCAGCCGCCGTCTGCACCTGAAGGCGCTATGGGCGCAATTTTACGAACGCTACGACATTTTCCTGAGCCCGGTGAGCAACTCCCCCGCCTTTCCACACGATCATTCGCACACTGACCTGGGCATGCTCGGGCACCTGCTGCGCACGACGCAAATCGATAACCGGCCCTGCAATTACGCGGTTCGCTATCAATGGCCGTCGATCGCAAACGCTGCGGAGCTGCCGTCTACCGTCATGCCGACCAGACGCCTGGTCGGCGGCCTGCCCGTCGGCATCCAGGCGCAGGGCCCGTTTCTCGAGGATCGCACCACGCTGCGCTTCGCCCAATTGGTCGAGCGTGAACTCGGCGGTTTCATGCCGCCGCCCGGCTTTAACTGATTGGCTGCCGCGCGGTTCGCCGCGCCGCAGCCCATGCTGCCCCTATCCTTCAGGAACACAAGATCGTGTCGCGCATGACCATTCTCTCGGCCCTCCTCGAAGCCTTGTCCGCCGACGTCATTACCGAACCGGGTGAAATCGACCCGCGCTATTTCGGGGACTGGATGGTGCGGGATGAGAGCGCGCACCCGGCCGCGCTCGCACGGCCGCGCACGACGCAGGACGTCGCGACCATATTGAGGACATGTAATGCACACGGCGTGCCGGTGGTGGCGCAAGGTGGCCGGACCGGCCTCGCCGGGGGCGCGACCCCCGTGCCGGGCTGTGTCCTCCTGTCGCTTGAACGCATGCGGGACATAGGTCCAGTGGACAGCGCGTCCGCAACCGTCCTGGTTGAGTGCGGAGCAGTGCTTGAAGCGGTCCAGCAGGCGGCCGACGCGGCAGACCTTCTTTTCGCGCTCGACATTGGCGGACGAGGCTCCTGCACTATCGGCGGCAATATATCGACCAACGCGGGCGGAAACCGGGTGCTGCGATATGGCATGATGCGGGAACTGGTCGTCGGACTCGAAGCTGTGCTGGCTGACGGCACGATCATCACCGCGCTCAATTCCATGCAGAAGAATAACGCCGGCTACGATCTCAAACAGCTCTTCATCGGCGGCGAAGGAACGCTGGGCATCGTGACCCGGGCGGTATTGCGCCTGCACCCCAAACCATCGACCGTCCAGACGGCGCTCCTTGCGCTGAAGGATTATAGCGCGGTCCTCGCCCTGCTGGCGGCGGCGAAGTCGCATCTGGGCAATAACCTTGCGGCTTTCGAGGTGATGTGGCCGCATTTCTATGCGTTGGGCACAGAGGGGATGGGCCAGAACCCGCCCATCGCCCCGGGTCATGGCGCCTATGTCCTGGTCGAAGCCATGGGAACCGACAGCGCGCATGACGAGCCGCATTTCGAGGCATTTGTGGAAGCCGTGTTCAACCAGGGCGTCGTGGCGGATGCTGTCCTTGCGCAATCCGACCGGCAGCGCCGGCAGATCTGGGCTATCCGCGACTCGTCCGGGGAGTTTCCGCGCACCTTCTGGCCGAATGTCGGCTATGACGTCAGCCTGCCGATCGGCGAGATCGGACGCTTCATCGACGAATGCGATGCGCGACTGGCCGCGCGCTGGTCCGATGTCCGCACGATCTGGTTCGGCCATGCGGCTGACGGCAATGTGCATATCGCGGTGCAGGTCGCCGGCGCGGATCCGCAACCGGAGCTGGAGTTCGATGAGATCGTCTATGGTTGCGTCGGGGACTTCAAGGGATCGATTTCCGCCGAGCATGGCATCGGCATCCTTAAAAAAACCTATTTGGGCAAGAGCCGGACAAATGCCGAAATCGCGACGATGAAATTGCTGAAGCAGGCGCTGGATCCCAAGGGGATCCTCAACCCCGGAAAGATATTCGACTGAAGCCTGTCCGATTGGATTGAAGCGCGACCGCCCCTCATTGCCTTTGTTTTCCGTGATTTCCGCGCCATGAAATGGTCCGTTCCACGCGAATCCATGCGGGTTTCATATTGCATGCGTGATGAACCCCATTAAAGAAGTCGTATGGCGTTTGATCATCGCGAGCTTCGAGCATTCATCGCTGTTTATGAGAGTGGGAGCCTGGGACGCGCCGCCACCATCGCGAACATGTCGCAACCCGCGCTCAGCCGGCTCATTCAGCAGAT
>DATEJA010000082.1:0-25852 GCA_035278405.1 Sphingobium sp.
GCGCTGCGCTGCGTCTGGTTCGGCAACTGCCAGGGCAAGAAATCGGGGCTCGCGCATGTCCAGGGCGCGGTGCACGAACTGGAAAACTTCTCCCGCACGCACAAGGTCGCGCTGACCATCATCGGCGATGAACGCGCGCGCTATTGGGAAGCTTCGCGCAAGTGGCGCATCCCCCATTTCTATCTGCCCTGGTCGCTCGGCACCTTCTGGCCGGCGATGAAGCGGCACGACGTTGCCATCGTGCCGGTCGAACGGAACGACTATACCATCGGCAAGACGATCAATCGCCCGGCCACCGCGCTGCGCGCCGGGCTGGGAGTGATCGCGGACTCGATCCCGGCCTATGAGGAGTTGCGGCCCTTCATCGTGCTGGACGACTGGCAGGAGGGGCTGCACCGCTATCGGATGCAGGACCCGCGCGACGAGCAGGGCTGCGAAGCGGCGCGGCAGCATATCGCCGCCAGCTATGGCAGCGCGGTGGTCGGCGATCATTGGCTGAAGGTGGTGCGGCAGATCAGCCGCGCGCATGATGACAGGCTTGCCGCCGCCTAGCGCCGTTCATTCCGATCCATGAAGTCGATGATCGCCTCGGCCTGCCGTTCCGAGGCGGGGCGGGGTTCGACGCTGGCGGACAGCGCCAGCCTTTCGCGCTGCACCGGCTCGAAACGCCGCTGCAGCAGCGGCGCCTTTGCCAGCGCGCCCTCCAGCTCCGCCAGACCCTCCACCACCTGGCCCATGCGCCAATGGGCAAACTGCTCTCGCCCCTGCCAGTCGATGTGCGAGAAATTGGTGAACAGGCACGGCCGGGGCTTCAGGATGAACTCATAGACCTGGCTGGAAATGTCGCCGAGATAGAAGTCCGCGCTGTTCGCATAGGTCATGTCGATCGAATAGCGGCTGCCCGGATCAAAGCGGATGTTGCGCGCCGCGGATGCCAGCGACCGGCCCGCCTTGCTCTTCACATGCGGCGCAATGATGAAATTGAAGGTGCGGATGCTTTCCAGATGCCGCAGGATCGCTTCGGCATGATCATGCCAGGGCGACAAGATCGGGTCGAAATGCGGATTGTAGAGAATGACCGGATTGTCATTGTCGAAGAAGCGGCGCGGCGCGCCCATCAGTTCGAACTTCGAATAGCCCGTGACCTTGCAATTGTCCGGGGTGGCAAGGCCCCGCGCGATGAGCCGTTCGCGGTCCTTCTCCCCCATGACCAGGGTCAGGTCATAGGCGGCGTGGCGGGGGTTATAGCCGCCCTCGCGATCGCCGGCGCCATGTTTGAGGTGGATCATCTTCGGCCCGAAACCCGGGATGCGGCGCAGATGGGCCGAGGAGACTTCCGTCGTCGCGATATAGCGATAGGACGCGATGCGCCGGTAGTTCATCAGCAGCACGGCAAGGCGCGAAGGCAGGTCGAACAGGGAGTCGGGCGAGAAGGGCGGTTTGCGCAGCTTGCGCAGGACCAGGCTGCGCTCCGGGTCGAAGCTGGCGATGAAGTCGAGCATGGCGCGCGAGGGCGAAAGGACCGACACTTCGATCGAAGGGGTTTGCGCCAGCCGCAACGCGCCGGGGAGCCAGTGAAAGATCTGATGGGCTTCGGAAATGGCTAGATAGGCAATCTTCCGCAAAAAAAGGCTCCTGCTCGCCCAAGAGGTTGCGCCGCCATGGCCCGGCCGCCTTGCTTTGGCAAGTCCGCGTCCGCCGCCGGTTTCTTGGGGCTGGACCTTTTCCCAATCTTTGCTATTGCGCCGACCCATATCAAGCCAGCTGCGCATCATGTTCATCCGCGAGGTAGCGAAAGACGATGGCCGAATTCTCTTTGCCCAAGAACAGCAAGATCACCGGCAAGGGCGTGAACCACAAGGCGCCCGAGGGTGCCCGGAACGTCAAGAGCTTCAAGGTCTATCGCTACGATCCCGACTCGGGCCAGAACCCGCGCTACGACACGTTCGACGTCGACCTCGACGATTGCGGGCCGATGGTTCTCGACGCGCTGCTGAAGATCAAGAATGAATATGATCCGACGCTGACCTTCCGCCGTTCCTGCCGCGAAGGCATTTGCGGTTCCTGTTCGATGAACATGAACGGCAAGAACGGACTCGCCTGCACCACCTCGATCGAGGAATGTTCGGGCAAGGAAGTGCGCATCACGCCGCTGCCGCACATGGACGTGATCAAGGACCTGGTCCCCGACTTCACGCACTTCTACGCGCAGTACAACTCCATCAAGCCCTGGCTGCAAACCGTCAGCCCGGCGCCGAGCGGCAAGGAGCGGCTGCAGTCGCCCGCCGACCGCGAGAAGCTGGACGGCCTTTACGAGTGCATCCTGTGCGCCTGTTGCTCGACCAGCTGCCCCAGCTACTGGTGGAATTCGGACAAGTTCCTGGGTCCGGCGATCCTGCTCCAGGCCTATCGCTGGCTGGCCGACAGCCGGGACGAATATACCGGCGAGCGCCTGGACGAGCTGGAAGATCCCTTCCGCCTCTACCGCTGCCACACCATCATGAACTGCGCGAACGTCTGCCCCAAGGGCCTCAGCCCCGCCAAGGCGATCGCCGAAACCAAGAAGATGATGGTCGAACGGCAGCTCTGATGCGGTGAGCAAGGCGCCGCCACCTGTAAGCCTGGTTCCGGACGGCCCCTGGGCGGGCTGGCTCGCCTGGTCCGACCCGGTGCCCGGCACCTTTCTGGAAACGGCGATCGGCACCAGCTGTTCGCGCGGCGATGGCGCCGGCAAGGCGGTGGTCATGCTGGAAAGCCGGCCGCCCCATGCCAATCGCCTCGGCGCGCTGCATGGCGGTTTCCTCGCCGGCTTTGCCGATCATGCCCTGTTCGCTGCCCTGGCGGCGATGGGCCGGCCGGAGCAGGCGGCGGCGGTCACGGTGGACCTCAACATGCAATATTGCGGCGCGGGCCGTCTGGGTCCGCCTCTGCGCGCGGACGTCGACCTGCTCAAGGAAACCGGCAAGCTTCTTTTTCTGCGTATGACGATCTCGCAGGAGGACACCCTGATCGCGGCGGCGAGCGCGACCGTGCGAAAGGCGCCTGCACCCAAATGACCTCGGTTCTGGACCGATATCGCGCGCTCGTTGCGGCCGGCGAACTCCGCACCGATCCGGATCAGCAGGCGGCGGCCGAGCGGCTCGACCGGCTGCAGCAGGAGCTGGAAGCCGCGCCGCCGCGCGGGTCCACGCTTTGGAAGCTGCTGCGCAAGCCGCCCGAACCGCCGCGCGGCCTCTACATGTGGGGTGGGGTCGGGCGCGGCAAGTCGATGCTGATGGACCTCTTCTTCGACACGGTGAAGGTCCAGCGCAAGAAGCGCGCGCATTTCCATGAATTCATGCTCGACGTCCACGCCCGCTTGGCCGAAGCGCGCAAGGAGGAAAAGGGCGACCCGATCCCGCCAGTGGTGGACTCGCTCGCCGAAGAAGCGCGGCTGCTCTGTTTCGATGAGATGGTGGTCAACAACATGGCCGACGCGGCGATCATGTCGCGCCTGTTCACCGGGCTGCTCGACAAGCGGGTGACGATCGTCACCACCTCCAATCGGGAGCCGGACGAACTCTACAAGAACGGCCTCAACCGCCAGCTCTTTCTGCCCTTCATCGACCTGATCAAGGCGCGGCTGGACGTGATGACGCTGAACGGTCCGACCGACTATCGGCTCGACCGCCTGGGCGACGCGCAACTGTGGCACGCGCCCAACGGGCCGGAAGCCAGCCGCGCGCTGTCGGAGGCTTTTTTCCGCCTGACCGATTATCCGGTCGAGGACCGGGCGAAAGTGCCGGCCGAGGATATCCCGGTGCAGGGCGGCCGGACGCTGCATGTGCCCAAGAGCCTGAAGGGCGTAGCCGTCTTCTCGTTCAAGCGCCTGTGTGCCGAGGCGCGGGGCGCGCCCGACTATCTGGCGATCGCGCGGCGCTTTCATACGGTCATCCTGGTCGGCATCCCGCTGCTGGGGCCGGAGAAGCGCAACGAGGCGGCGCGCTTCGTGACGCTGATCGACGCGCTCTACGAATATAAGGTGAAGCTGCTCGCCGCCGCCGATACGGAGCCCGCGCGCCTCTATCCCGAAGGCGACGGCGCGTTCGAGTTCGAGCGCACCGTGTCGCGGCTCATGGAAATGCAGTCGGACGAGTATCTGGCGCTCGGCCACGGGCCGAAATAGCGAATGAGGTGGCGGATCAAACCGCCTTCAGATTTTTATGGGGCATCGAAATGGCCCGGACGCTTCCTGTGAAGGGGAAGCGTCCGGCAGGTGGCTGCTGCGGGACAGGCCAGACGCCAGGGTAGGAGCGTGTGGCGACAGCGCGTTTCCGGCCATTAATGCAATTGCGAACGAATTGCAAAGATAAATCGGCGGAGCGCTGTTTCGCAGGTTGAATCCTTAACGATATCGGCCTAAGCGGGCGGGCAATTCCCTGTTTTCGAGCTTGGAGGATGATTGCATATGGCCCGTAAGAAGATCGCGCTCATCGGCGCTGGCAATATCGGTGGCACGCTCGCGCACCTCGCTGCGCTGAAGGGTCTGGGCGACATCGTCCTGTTCGACGTCGTCGAAGGCGTGCCCCAGGGCAAGGCGCTCGACCTGTCACAGTGCGGCCCGGTCGAAGGCTTCGACGCCAAGATCACCGGCACCAACGATTATGCCGACATCAAGGACGCGGACGTCATCATCGTCACCGCCGGCGTCGCCCGCAAGCCGGGCATGAGCCGCGACGACCTGCTCGGCATCAACCTCAAGGTCATGAAGGCCGTGGGCGAGGGCATCAAGAACAATGCCCCCAATGCCTTCGTCATCTGCATCACCAACCCGCTCGATGCGATGGTGTGGGCGCTGCGCGAATTTTCCGGCCTGCCGCACAACAAGGTCGTCGGCATGGCGGGCGTTCTCGACTCCGCGCGCTTCAGCCACTTCCTGGCCGAAGAGTTCCAGGTGTCGGTGAAGGAAGTGAACAGCTTCGTGCTCGGCGGCCATGGCGACACGATGGTCCCGGTCGTCGAATATTCGACCGTCGCCGGCATCCCGATCCCCGACCTCATCAAGCAGGGCCGTTCCACCAAGGAGCGCATCGACGCCATCGTGCAGCGCACCCGTTCGGGCGGCGGCGAGATCGTCGCGCTGCTCAAGACCGGGTCGGCCTTCTACGCGCCCGCCACCAGCGGCATCGCGATGGCTGAAGCCTATCTGTTCGACCAGAAGCGCCTGCTGCCCTGCGCCGCGAACCTGACCGGCCAGTATGGCGTCGACAATCTCTATGTCGGCGTGCCCGTAATCATCGGCAAGGACGGCGTCGAGCAAGTCGTCGAGATCGAACTGAACGACGAAGCCAAGGCGAACCTCCAGGTGTCGGTCGACGCGGTCAAGGAACTGCTGGAAGCCTGCAAGGGGATTGATAGCTCGCTGGCTTAATAGGTGAACCACCCCGGCGGAGGCCGGGGTCCAGCCGGGAAGGGCTGTGATGGAAGGACTGGCGTTCGTCTACATCATGGCCAATCGACCGAACGGGACGATCTATCTCGGCTCCACGGTCGATCTTCCCAAGCGGGCATGGGAGCATCGCAACGGCGTGGTTCCCGGGTTCACCAAGCAATATGGCTGCCGGCTGCTCGTCTGGTACGAGGTGCACGACAGCTGGGAAGCTGCCCGCCTTCGGGAGCGGCAGATGAAGGAATGGAAGCGGGCTTGGAAGCTCCGGGAGATCGAAGGGCCCAACCCGGAATGGGCGGACCTTTATGATCGGATCGCGCGACCTTGAACGGGTTGAAACTGGACCCCGGCCTTCGCCGGGGCGGAATATGAAGGCAGGATCTGCATGAGCATTCTCGTCAACAAGAACACCAAGGTCATCACCCAGGGTATGACCGGCGCCACGGGCACCTTCCACACCGAGACCGCGCTGGCCTATGGCACGCAGATGGTCGGCGGCGTGACGCCGGGCAAGGGCGGCACGACCCATATCGGCCTGCCCATGTTCGACACGGTGGCCGAAGCCAAGTCGAAGACCGGCGCCGACGCGTCGGTCATCTACGTGCCGCCGCCGTTCGCGGCCGATTCGATCCTGGAAGCGATCGACGCCGAAATCCCGCTGATCGTCTGCATCACCGAAGGCATCCCGGTGCTGGACATGGTCAAGGTGAAGCGCGCCCTGTCGGGTTCGAAGTCGCGCCTGATCGGCCCGAACTGCCCCGGCCTGCTGACCCCCAATGAGTGCAAGATCGGCATCATGCCGGGTAACATCTTCTCCAAGGGCAGCGTTGGCGTCGTCTCGCGCTCGGGCACGCTGACCTATGAAGCCGTGTTCCAGACCACCAATGCCGGCCTGGGCCAGACCACCGCGGTCGGCATCGGCGGCGATCCGGTCAACGGCACCAACTTCATCGACGTGCTGGAACTGTTCCTGGCCGACGACGCCACCGAATCGATCATCATGATCGGTGAAATCGGCGGCGACGCGGAAGAGCAGGCCGCCCAGTTCCTGATCGACGAAGCCAAGAAGGGCCGCAAGAAGCCGATGGCCGGCTTCATCGCGGGCCGCACGGCGCCTCCGGGCCGTCGCATGGGCCATGCCGGCGCGATCGTGTCGGGCGGCAAGGGCGACGCGGAAAGCAAGATCGCGGCGATGGAAGCGGCCGGCATCAAGGTCGCCGCCAGCCCGTCCGAACTCGGCACGACCCTGCTGGAAGTGCTGAAGGGCTAAGCCTCTAGACGAGACAAGGCGGCCGGGCTGCACCCCGGCCGCTTGTGACCCCGCTCCGCGACTGCACGCGGTGACATGGGACCTTTGACGATGGGTTACGAGAACCAGGAAATATTTGACGCGGTTGGCGAGATCGAACGCGGGCCGAGCTGGGCGCGCACCAACTGGCCGCCGACGGACACCGATGACCTGACCGGCGCGCTGGACCCCACGCAGATGCAGGTTGCCGTCAAGGCAGCCGCCAAGGCCAGCGGCAAGGCGGTGAGCGATGCCGATGCGGTGAGCGCCGCCGACGACGCGATCCGCGCGCAGCTGCTGATCCGCACCTATCGCGTGCGCGGGCACCTGGCCGCCAATCTCGATCCCCTGGGCCTGGTCCATCGCGACCTGCCGGCAGACCTGACGCCGGAATATCATGGCCTGACCGACCTCGATAAAAAAATCTATCTCGGCGGCACGCTGGGGCTGCAATATGCGACGGTGCGCGAGATCGTCGCCATCCTGCGCGCCAATTATTGCGGCAATGTCGGCCTGGAATATATGCACATCGCCGATGTCGAGGAACGCGTGTTCCTGCAGGACCGGCTGGAGGGCAAGGACAAGGAAATCCACTTCACGCCGGAAGGCAAGAAGGCGATCCTGGCCAAGGTGATTCACGCCGAACAATATGAGAAGTTCCTGGGCCGCAAATATGTCGGCACCAAGCGCTTCGGCCTGGACGGCGGCGAATCGATGATCCCGGCGCTGGAAGCCATCATCAAATATGGCGGCCAGCAGAATGTCCGCGAGATCGTCTATGGCATGGCGCATCGCGGCCGTCTGAACGTGCTCGCCAATGTGATGGCCAAGGGCTTCCGCGTCATCTTCCACGAATTTTCCGGCGGCTCGGCCAATCCGGAGGATGTCGGCGGTTCGGGCGACGTCAAATATCATCTTGGCACCTCGACCGACCGCGAGTTCGACGGCGTCAAGGTCCATATGTCGCTGGTTCCCAACCCGTCGCACCTGGAAACCGTCGACCCGGTGGTGCTGGGCAAGGTCCGCGCGCAGCAGACCTTCCGCGACGACCTGGGCAAGCATGAGCAGGTCCTGCCCGTGCTGATCCACGGCGACGCCGCCTTTGCCGGCCAGGGCATCGTCTGGGAGTGCCTCGGCTTTTCGGGCGTGTCGGGCTACAATACCGGCGGCTGCATCCACTTCATCGTCAACAACCAGATCGGCTTCACGACGAGCCCGCAATTCTCGCGCGGCTCGCCCTATCCGAGCGACGTGGCCAAGGGCGTCCAGGCGCCGATCCTGCACGTCAATGGCGACGATCCGGAAGCGGTGACCTTCGCCTGCAAGCTGGCGATCGAATATCGCCAGACCTTCCACCGCGACATCGTGATCGACATGTGGTGCTATCGCCGCTTCGGCCACAATGAAGGCGACGAGCCGTCCTTCACCCAGCCGCAGATGTACGCAAAGATCCGCATGCATCCGCCGGTCAGCGACGTCTATTCGGCGCGGCTGAAGGCGGAGGGCGTGGTCGACGACGATTTCGTCAACAAGGTGACCGGCGACTTCGTCAATCATCTGGAGGAAGAGTTCGAGGCGGCCAAGAGCTACAAGGCCAACAAGGCGGACTGGTTTGCCGGCCGCTGGTCGGGCCTGCATCAGCCGGCCAATGCCGAAACCGCCCGGCAGAATGTCGAAAGCGCGATCAGCCAAAAGCTGTTCGACAGCCTGGGCAAGACGCTGACCACGATCCCCGAGGGGCATAACGTCCACAAGACGCTGCGCCGCGTGATCGAGGCCAAGGCGGAGATGTTCCGTTCGGGCGAGAATTTCGACTGGGCGACCGGCGAGGCGCTGGCCTTCGGGTCGCTGCTGTCGGAAGGCTATGGCGTGCGCCTGTCGGGCCAGGATAGCGGCCGCGGCACCTTCAGCCAGCGGCACGCGGTCTGGACCGACCAGGATACGGAGAGCAAATATATCCCGCTCTCGACCGTCCGCCACGGCCGGTTCGAGGTGCTGGACAGCCCGCTGTCCGAATATGGCGTGCTGGGCTTCGAATATGGCTTCGCGCTCGCGGACCCCAAGAGCCTGGTGATGTGGGAAGCGCAGTTCGGCGACTTCGCCAACGGCGCGCAGATCATCTTCGACCAGTATATCAGCTCGTCGGAAAGCAAGTGGCTGCGCGCCAACGGCATCGTCTGCCTGCTGCCGCACGGCTATGAAGGGCAGGGCCCCGAACATAGCTCGGCCCGCCTGGAACGCTATCTCCAGCTTTGCGCCGAAGGGAATATCCAGGTCGCCAACTGCACCACGCCGGCCAATTATTTCCACATCCTGCGCCGGCAGATGCTGCGTCCCTTCCGCAAGCCGCTGATCATCATGACGCCCAAGTCGCTGCTGCGGCACAAGCTGGCGGTGAGCAAGGCCGAGGATTTCGTCGGCGAAACCCACTTCAAGCGCATCCTGTCGGACACCAATCCGGCGGCGGATGAGGAGACGAAGCGGCTGGTGCTCTGCTCGGGCAAGGTCGCCTATGACCTCATCGAGGCGCGCGACGCTGCGGGGGACAGGAACACCCAGATCCTGCGCATCGAGCAGATCTATCCGTTCGCGACCGAGGCGCTCGCCGTGCGCATCAAGCGCATGACGAACCTGCAAGAGGTCGTCTGGTGCCAGGAAGAACCGCGCAACAACGGCGCCTGGTTCTTCGTCGAGCCCTATATCGAGGAAGCGTTGGCCGCAGCCGGCAAGGCGCCGATGCGCGCCCGCTATGCCGGTCGCAAGGCATCGGCATCGCCCGCCACGGGCCTCGCCAAGCGCCATGTCGCCGAACAGGGTGCCCTCGTCGCCGATGCGCTGGGTCACAGCGTTCGTGAAGAAATCCGCCGCCAGAAGAAAGGCTGAAAAAGCTTATGGCAACCGAAGTCAAAGTCCCCACGCTGGGCGAATCCGTTACCGAAGCAACCGTCGGCCAGTGGCTCAAGAAGCCGGGCGACGCCGTCAAGGCCGATGAGCCGATCGTGTCCCTGGAAACCGACAAGGTCGCGGTCGACGTGCCCGCGCCGGTCGGTGGCTCGCTGGGCGACATCATCGCCAAGGAAGGCGACACGGTGAATGTCGGCGCGCTGCTGGCGACGATCAACGAAGGCGCGGCCGGTGCCTCCGCCTCCGCCCCGGCCCCCGCCGCCAAGGCGGAAGCCGCGACCCCGGCTCCCGCTGCCTCTGCCCCGGCCGACGAGGATGAGGGCGGCAGCCTGACCCTGTCCCCCGCCGTCCGCCGCCTGGTGCTGGAACATGGCCTGGACCCCAGCAAGATCAAGGGTTCGGGCAAGGACGGTCGCCTGACCAAGGACGATGTCATGGCCGCCGTCGCCGCCGGCACAGCCAAGGCTTCGGCCTCCGCCCCGGCCGCCGCGCCCGCTGCTGCTGCTCCGGCCGCCGGCCCGAGCCGGGCGCAGGAACGCGTCAAGATGACCCGCCTGCGCCAGACGGTCGCCAAGCGCCTCAAGGAAGCGCAGAACACAGCCGCGCTGCTCACGACCTATAATGACGTCGACATGACCAACGTCATCGAGGCGCGGGCCAAGTATAAGGACCTGTTCGAAAAGAAGCATGGCGTTCGCCTGGGCTTCATGGGCTTCTTCACCAAGGCCGTCTGCATGGCGCTGCGGGACATCCCTGGCGTCAACGCGCAGATCGAAGGCGATGAGATCGTCTATAACGACTTTGCCGACATCTCGGTCGCCGTGTCGGCGCCCAACGGCCTGGTCGTGCCGGTGATCCGCAATGCCGAGAGCCTGAGCGTCGCCGAGATCGAGAAGACCATCGGCAATTTCGGCAAGAAGGCCAAGGACGGCACGCTTACCATGGAAGACATGAAGGGCGGCACCTTCACCATCTCCAATGGCGGCGTGTTCGGATCGCTGCTGTCGAGCCCGATCATCAACCCGCCGCAGTCGGCCGTGCTCGGCCTCCACCGCATCGAGGACCGTCCGGTCGTCCGCGACGGCCAGATCGTCATCCGCCCGATGATGTATCTGGCGCTCAGCTACGATCATCGCCTGATCGACGGGCGCGAGGCGGTGACTTTCCTCGTCGCGGTCAAGAATGCGATCGAGGATCCGACCCGCCTGCTGATCGACCTGTAAGCGTCATCCTATCTTTCCCGTTCGGGCTGAGCCTGTCGAAGCCCTGTCCTTTCTACAGGACAAAAGAAAAAGTAATGCCCTTCGACAGGCTCAGGGCGAACGGAGATTGTTATGGCAGACTTCGATTACGACGTTCTGGTGATCGGCGCGGGTCCGGGGGGCTATGTCGCGGCGATCCGCGCGGCGCAGCTGGGCCTCAAGACCGCCTGCGCCGAAAGCCGCGAGACGCTGGGCGGCACCTGCCTCAATGTCGGCTGCATCCCGTCCAAGGCGCTGCTGCACGCGTCCGAACTCTATGAGGAAGCGGCGGGCGGCGCGCTCGCGAAGCTGGGCGTCAAGATCGACAAGATGAGCCTGGACCTCGACACGATGCAGGGCCAGCGCAAGGATGCGGTCAAGGGCCTGACCGGCGGCATCGAATATCTGTTCAAGAAGAACAAGGTCGACTGGCTGAAGGGCCTGGCGAGCTTCACCGGCGCGAACAGCGTCGAGGTGGGCGGCAAGACGGTGACGGCGAAGAATATCGTCATCGCCACGGGTTCCTCGGTCACGCCGCTGCCGGGCATCGCGGCCGACAATGAAGGCGGCAAGATCGTCGATTCGACCGGCGCGCTGGAGCTGGACAAGGTGCCGGGCCACATGGTCGTCGTCGGCGGCGGCGTGATCGGCCTCGAACTGGGCAGCGTCTGGCGCCGCCTGGGCGCCAAGGTCACGGTCGTCGAATTCCTCGACCAAATCCTGCCCGGCATGGACGGCGAAGTCCGCAAGGAAGCGAACAAGATCTTCAAGAAGCAGGGCTTCGACTATCGCCTGAGCACCAAGGTGACCGGCGCCGAGGCGCACAAGAAGGGCGTGACGCTGACGGTCGAGCCGGCCGCGGGTGGCGATGCGGAGAAGATCGAGGCCGATGTCGTGCTGGTGTCGATCGGCCGCCGCCCGAACACGGAAGGGCTGGGCCTCGACAAGATCGGGCTGGAACTGAACGCGCGCGGGCAGATCGAGACCGATCATGACTTCGCGACCAAGGTGCCGGGCGTCTGGGCGATCGGCGACGTGATCCCCGGCCCGATGCTGGCGCACAAGGCCGAGGATGAAGGCATTGCCGTCGCCGAGAATATCGCGGGCCTGACCGGCATCGTGAACCATGACGTGATCCCGTCGGTCGTCTACACCAAGCCCGAGATTGCGGGGGTGGGCCTGACCGAGGAAGCGGCCAAGGAGAAGGGTGCGGTCAAGGTGGGCAAGTTCCCGATGATGGCGAACAGCCGCGCCAAGACCAATCATGAGCCCGACGGCTTCGTGAAGGTGATCGCCGACGCGGAAACCGACAAGGTGCTGGGCGTGTGGATCATCGCGTCGGTCGCCGGCACGATGATCGGCCAGGTGGCGCAGGCGATGGAGTTCGGCGCATCGAGCGAGGATATCGCCTATACCTGCCACGCGCATCCGACGCACAGCGAAGCGATCAAGGAAGCGGCCATGGCCGTGACCGGCAAGCCGATCCATATCTGATCGGTTCCGGATGCTGGAATAAGGGAAAGGGCCGCCGTCGAGCGGCCCTTTTCGTTTGGACTGAGCGTTGTGGATGGGATCGAGGCCTACATGCTGATGGCGCGTTCCCCGGCGAAGGCCGGGGTCCAGTTCCCGCCTCGCCAACTCAGCCCCGGCCTTCGCCGGGAAGCAGCGGACAAGCCCAGGCTATGGGGCCTTTTGAAACTCTAAGCGGTGCGGACCGTCGCGGGGAGCGGCGCGTCGGGCGTGGATAGCGCGCGGCGCACGCAGACGCGGTTGCGGCCGCGCGCCTTGGCTTCATATAGTGCCTGGTCGGCCCGGGCGATGCCGTCATGGATCGATCGGTCGGTCCGCTGCACGGCCGACAGGCCGAAACTGGCGGTAAGGGCGCGGGTAAGGCCAAGGTCGGGGCCGGTCTGCGCCCTGAATCCCTCCCGCACATCATTGGCGATCTCGGCCGCGCGCGCGGCATCGGTGTTGGGCAGGAACAGCACGAACTCCTCCCCGCCGAAACGGGCGGCGAGCGCGCCCGCCGGTGCCGCCCTCGCCAGCCGCCGGGCGAGGGCGGCGATTACCTGGTCCCCCCTCGCATGGCCGAATTCGTCGTTGATCGCCTTGAAATGATCGATGTCGCACACGATCAGGCTGCCGCCGCCGCCCGGCGGGGACCCGAGCGCCGCGACCGCCTCATCGAACCCTCGCCGGTTGAGCAGGCCCGACAAGGGATCCACCATCGCTTCGCGGCGATAGCGGGCGAGCAGGTCGACCATCTGCGTCGCCAGCGCCGACAAGGCGAGCAGCAGGCCGAAGATGGAGGCCAGCGCCTGCATGAGAAAAGCATATTGGCTGCTGAAGAAATCGCCGTCCTGCGCCAATGTCAGCGGCACCGTGCTGCCCCGCACCAGATTGTCGAGCGCCACCAGCGCGGCGGCGGCGAACAGGGCGCGGTCGGCCGGGCGATGCAAATGCGCCTTGGCCGCGACGAGCGGCAGGCCGATCAGCAGGAAGCAGCCAAGGTCCGACGCGACCAGTTCCAGGCGAAGCTGGCCCGCCATGCCCGCCGCGATGCTGAGCAGCACCGACAAGCCCCAGATGGCGAGCCGCGAGGGGAGCAGCCATCCGGGCCGCCAGCGTTCCAGCAGCGCCTGGCTGAACAAGAGGAATCCGGTCGCGAACAGCAGGTCGGCGAGCGCACCCCACAGGTCCGAGCGATAGGCGGCATAGCCCGCCGGGGTCGAAAAGCCCCCGCTGATGCAGAGAAAGGCGGCGCTCCACCAGCCGGCGGCGCCCTTGCCCCAACTCCAGACGATCAGGAAGACGATGCTGAAGCTGGCCATCATGAAGGGTAGGAAGAAAGCGTAATTTTCCCCCATGATATGCCCTTCGTCTGCTGCGCGGATGGTCAGGGCGGCGCGTCGCCACGGCCCGGAAAAGCACGTAGAAGCAGCCGCTTAACAAATACTTCCAAAATCGACGAGCTGATGATCCGTTATGGATGGACCGCGCCGGCGCGCGCCCGCCCTCAGCCTTTCCAGCCTTGCAGCAGCGGCAGAAGCTCGTCGAAATGGTCGATCACGGCATCGGCTTCCAGCTGTTCGACCGGGCCGTCCAGGAAACCGAAGCTGACCGCGATGCTGGGGATGCCGGCATTGCGGGCGCCGGCAATGTCGTTGATCGTGTCGCCCAGGAAGATCGCGCGGCCGCCGCCCGCGCGGGCGATCATCTCATGGATCGGCGCGGGGTCGGGCTTGGCCACGCCCAGCGTGTCGCCGCCGACGATGGCGGCGAAACGATCCGACAGGCCGATCTGGTGCATCAGCGGGATGGTGAAACGCTCCGCCTTGTTGGTGCAGATGGCAAGCTTCACGCCCGCCTGCTCCAGCGCGTCCATGGCCGCAATCAGGCCGGGATAGGGCACCGAATGGATGGCGAGATTCTGCTCATAATAATCGAGCAGGATCGGCAGCGTGTGCGTGAGCAGCGCGTCGTCGAAGCCGCCCGACGCGGTCAGCGCCCGTTCCAGCATGACCTTGGCGCCCTTGCCGACGAAGGGGCGGATCGCGTCGGTGGGGAAAGGTGTGCGGCCGACCGTGCCGATCGCATAGTTGACGGCGGCGGCCAGGTCGCCGCTGGTATCCAGCAAAGTGCCATCCAGGTCGAAGCCGACAATGTCGAAGGGAATCCGCGTCATGGCGCGGCTCATGCGGCCTAGGCGGTGGCAAAGGCAAGTCAAACGTGGCAGAGAATGTCGGGATTCTTCAATTCTCTGTCTTTCAGGAAGGACGCGTTCCGCCGTGACCGCCAGCCGCCCCCTTGCCGTCATCATCCTTGCCGCCGGGCAGGGCACGCGTATGAAATCCGCCAAGCACAAGGTCCTGCATCCGGTCGCGGGGCGCCCGATGCTGCTGCACCTGCTCGCCAGCATCGCGGCCCTGAAGCCCGAACGGCAGGTGGTGGTCGTCGGCGCGGGCCGCGAGCAGGTGGAAAAGGCCGCGGCCGGGACGGGCGCCGTCATCGCCGTGCAGGAACAGCAGCATGGCACCGGCCATGCGGTCGCGCAGGCGCATGACGCGCTGGCCGGCTTCGCGGGGGACGTGCTGATCCTCTATGGCGACGTGCCGCTGGTGCGGGTGGAAACGATGCGGGCGATGCTCGACCGGCTGAACCTGGGCGATGAGCTGCGCGCGGTGGTGCTCGGCTTCCGGCCGGAGGACGCCGCCGCCTATGGCCGCATCATCACCGACGGCCAGGGCCTGATCGAGAAGATGGTTGAGTTCAAGGATGCCGACGCGACCGAGCGGGCCGTTACCTTGTGCAATTCCGGGCTGATGGCGGTGCGATCGACCGACCTGTTCGTGCTGCTCGACAAGATCGGCAACGACAATGCGGCGGGCGAATATTATCTGCCCGATATCGTCATGCTGCCGGGCGCGCAGAGCGCCGTCATCGAGACGGAGGCGTGGGAAGTCGCCGGCGTCAACAGCCGCGCCGAACTGGCGGGGCTGGAAACCGCCTGGCAGGACCGCCGGCGGGCCGAGGCGATGCGCGACGGCGTGACGCTGATCGCGCCCGAAACCGTCTTCTTTTCCCACGACACGGCGCTGGGCCGCGATGTGGTGATCGAGCCCAATGTCGTGTTCGGCCCCAGCGTCACGGTCGCGGACGACGTCACCATCCATGCCTTTTCCCATCTGGAAGGCGCCACCATCGGCACGGGCGCGGAAATCGGACCCTATGCCCGGCTCCGCCCCGGCGCGACGATCGGCGCCAAGGCCAAGGTCGGCAATTTCGTCGAGATCAAGAAGGCGGAACTGGGTGAGGGCGCCAAGGCCAATCACCTGTCCTATATCGGCGATGCCAGCGTCGGCGCGGGCGCGAATATCGGCGCGGGCACCATCACCTGCAATTATGACGGCTTCTTCAAATATAGGACCGAAATCGGCGCGGGGGCCTTCATCGGGTCGAACAGCGCCCTGGTCGCGCCGGTCCAGATCGGCGATGGTGCCATCGTCGGCGCCGGCAGCGTGGTGACGCAGGCGGTGGAAGCCGATGCGCTTTGCCTCGTCCGCCCCGCGCAGGAGGGCAAGCCCGGCTGGGCGGCGCGCTTCCGGGCCAGGATGCAGGCGCGCAAAGCGGCGAAGTGAGCCGCTTTTTCCGTCGCGGCCGCTGGCTGCTGGCGCTGGCCTTGCTGCTGCTGCTGACGGTCACGGGCTGGCTCTGGCTGATGCACAATGCCCGGGCGATGCCGGTCGTGCGGCGGCTTGAGATCGCGCTGCCCTTTCCCGCCGATGCGCCGCGTGAGCCCGTGACGATCGCCTTCCTCAGCGACACCCATCTGTCCGGACCCGACAACAGTCCCGAGCGGATGGCGCGCATCGTGCAGCTGGTGAACGGGTTGCGGCCCGACCTCATCCTACTGGGCGGCGATTATATCGGCGATGACAAGGGCGGGGCGACCTACGGTCCCGCCGACAGCATCGCCCCTTTTGCCGATCTGCGCGCGCCGCTGGGGGTGGTCGCGATCCTGGGCAATCACGACGCGCCGCGCCACGCGGGCATCGGCCGCAAACAGTGGCGCAAGCTGTTCCGCGCGATCGGCATCCACCTGCTGGACAACCAGGCGGTGCGGCGCGGGCCGCTGGCGATCGGCGGCTTGCGCGACATCTATACCGGCAAGCCCGACATTCCCGGCACGCTGGAGGCGATGGCGGCGCTCGGCGGCGCGCCGGTCATCCTGTCGCACGGACCCGATACCTTTCCGCTGCTGCCCGACCGGCGGCTGCTGACGCTGGCCGGCCATACCCATTGCGGGCAGGTGGCGCTGCCGATCGCGGGGATCGTCTATGTGCCGTCGCGCTATGGCACGCGCTATGCCTGCGGCCTCTATCGTCAGGGCGACAAGACGCTGCTCGTGTCGGGCGGCATCGGCACCAGCGGGTTGCCGATCCGCCTGCTGGCGCCGCCGGATGTCTGGCTGGTTACAATTCGTCCAGATTGAACGCGCCCCCTGTCTCTTCTCGCTTGACCATGGCATAGACGGCCAAGCTATTTGGTTATCACGTCTTTGCACGACTTTGGGACTTGGGATTCATGTGCGGTATCATCGGAATCATCGGTAAGGACGATGTGGCGGAGCGCCTGGTCGAAGGGCTCAAGCGCCTCGAATATCGCGGCTATGACAGCGCCGGCGTCGCCACCATCCATGACGGCGCGATCGACCGCCGCCGCGCCGAAGGCAAGCTCGCCAACCTCGTCAAGGAACTGGAGCGCGCGCCGCTGCCCGGGACCACTGGCATCGCCCATACCCGCTGGGCGACCCATGGCGCGCCGACCACCAGCAATGCCCACCCCCATGCGACCAAGGAAGTCGCGCTGGTCCACAATGGCATTATCGAGAATTTCAAGGCGCTGCGCGAAGAACTGATGGCGCGCGGCCGCCAGTTCGACAGCGAGACGGACACCGAGGTCGTCGCCCATCTGGTGAGCGAGCAGGTCGAGCAGGGCGCCTCCCCGACCGAGGCCGTCCGCCAGGTGCTGCCCCGCCTGCACGGTGCCTTCGCGCTCGCCATTCTGTTCCGCAGCCATCCCGACATGCTGATCGGCGCGCGGCTTGGGTCGCCGCTGGTCGTGGGCTATGGTGAGGGCGAGACCTATCTTGGCTCGGACGCGCTGGCCCTGGCGCCGCTGACCCAGCGCATCGCCTATCTGGAAGAAGGCGACTGGGTCGTCATCACGGCGGACGGCGCGGACATTTTCGACAAGGACAACAATCCGGTCGAGCGGCCGATCACCATTTCGGGCGTCACGGGCGAGCTGATTTCCAAGGGCAATCACCGCCACTATATGCTCAAGGAGATTTACGAGCAGCCGGTGGTCGTCGCCCAGACGCTCAAATCCTATCTGCGCCGGCTGGAGGACGAGGTTTCGCTGCCGATCCCGGATTTCGACCTGGGCGCCATCCGCCGCGTGACGATCGTCGCCTGCGGCACAAGTTACTATGCGGGCATGGTCGCCAAATATTGGTTCGAACAGTTCGCCCGAGTCCCCGTCGACATCGATGTGGCGAGCGAGTTCCGCTATCGCGCGCCGGTGATGGAGGATGGCGGCCTCATGATCGTCATCAGCCAGTCGGGTGAGACGGCCGACACGCTCGCGGCGCTGCGCCATGCACGGGAGGAGGGGCAGAAGATCGCGGCGGTCGTCAACGTGCCGACCAGCACCATGGCGCGCGAGGCGGACCTGCTGCTCCCCACCAATGCCGGCCCGGAAATCGGCGTCGCCTCGACCAAGGCCTTCACCTGCCAGCTCGCCGTGCTGGCCGCCTTCGCCGCCAATCTGGCGCGGGCGAAAGGCCGGCTCGACGCGCGGGCGGAGAAGGAACTGGTGCGGCACCTGTCCGAAGCGCCGGCCGCGCTCAACGGCGCGCTCGCCTATGACGAATCGATCCAGGCTATGGCGCATCTCGTCGCCGAGGCGCGCGACGTGCTCTATCTCGGGCGCGGGCCGGACTATCCGCTTGCGCTGGAAGGGGCGCTGAAGCTCAAGGAAATCAGCTACATACATGCCGAAGGTTATGCGGCGGGTGAAATGAAGCATGGCCCCATCGCGCTCATCGACGACAAGGTGCCGGTGATCGTCCTGGCGCCCAGCGGACCGCTGTTCGAAAAGACTGTGAGCAACATGCAGGAAGTGCAGGCGCGCGGCGGCAAGGTGATCCTGGTGTCCGACTATGACGGGGTGCAGGCGGCAGGCGATGGCTGCATCGCCACCATCACCATGCCCAAGGTCCACCCGCTGATCGCGCCGATGATCTACGCCGTGCCGGTGCAGTTGCTCGCCTATCATGTCGCCGTGGCCAAGGGCACCGACGTCGACCAGCCGCGCAACCTCGCCAAGAGCGTTACTGTCGAGTGACGCGATTGCACCTCCCTTGGGTTCGAGCGAAATCGAGATACGATGTGCGACTTCGTTCGAACCAAATGAGGCGCGGGAAAACTATTCATCCCGCGTGAAGCGGAAATGGTCGCGCACGCGCCGGTTGAAATAGCTGCCCTTGGATCGCGCTTTCCGCATGGCGTCGGCAACATCCTGCGGCACGTCATGATAGCTGTAGCGCCGGCCGCTGACGAACTGCACGTCCAGCCGGTGTTGGGCCGGGTCATAAGCGAAGTGACGGATGACGCTCGACGGCATCTGGCTATAATGCCTCGCGGGAGCCGAGGTTTCGCGGCTGACCTCTGACGGGGAGGGGGCGATGAGCGGTGGATTGGTGATCGTAGGCGGCGGCCCCGCAGGCATGATGGCGGGACTGCTCTTTGCCCGTGCCGGGGTGCCGGTGACGGTGCTGGAAAAACATGGCGACTTCCTGCGCGATTTTCGCGGCGATACGGTCCACCCTTCCACGCTGGAGCTGTTCCGCGAACTGGGCCTGCGCGACCGGCTGCTGGAGCGGCCGCATAACAAGGTGCGCGAACTGTCCGGCCGCATCGCCGGGCAGCGCGTCAGGCTGGCGGACTTTTCTCGCCTGCCGGTCGACAGCCGCTTCATCGCGCTCATGCCGCAATGGGAGTTTCTGGACTTCGTGGCGGAGGAGGCGAGCCATTATCCCGCCTTCCGCCTGCGGATGAATGTCGAGGCGACGGGTCTTGCCTATGACGGCAACGGCCGCGTGAATGGCGTCAAGACGGCCGATGGGGAGACGATCGCGTCGGATTATGTCATCGCGGCGGACGGTCGGCGCTCCGTGCTGCGGGAGGCGGCCGCGCTGCCGCTCCAGGATTTCGGCGCGCCGATGGACGTCTTCTGGTTCCGCCTGTCGAAGTCGGAGACGGCCGACAACCAGTCCATGGGCGTGATCGACACTGGCCGGCTGCTGGCGCAGATCGACCGGGGCGATTATTGGCAATGCGCCTACGTCTTCGCCAAGGGACAGGCCGACGCGGTGCGGGCGCGGGGGCTGGAGGCGTTCCGCGCCGAAATCGCCAGGCTCTCGCCGGAACTGGCCGGTGCCACGCATGAACTCACCGACTGGAACCAGATGAAGCTGCTGTCGGTGGCGCTCGACCGGCTGATCCGATGGTTTCGCCCCGGCCTGCTGGCGATCGGCGATGCCGCGCACGCCATGTCTCCGGTCGGCGGGGTGGGCATCAACCTGGCCATTCAGGATGCGGTGGCCGCCGCGAACCTGATGGCGGGGCCGATGGCGGCAGGGGAGAATGTCGACGCGATCGCCTCACGCGTGCAGCAGCGGCGGCTTCTGCCCACGCGCATCATCCAGCGGATGCAGAAGCTGGCGCATGACCGGGTGTTCGGCGCGCTGTTCGATCCCGAAGTGCGGCTGACCGAGCCGCCGCGCGCGGTGAAGCTGCTCGATCGCCATGCGGCGCTGCGGGGCATACCCGCGCGGCTGGTGGGGCTGGGCTTCCGGCGGGAGCATATCCGCTCGCCCGACGCAGGGCAGCGGAGAAGATAAAAGAATTGTCCTTCCCGCGAAGGGGGAATCCATCTCCTAACGTTTCCGCTTGGGGGCGCGGGCGGGAGACGGGGCCCGCCTCCGCAGGAATGACAGAGGTGGGTGGCGTTAGCCCCCACCCGGCGCATTATGCCCACCTGCCGGCACCGGCCCGCCGCTCGGCGCATGGCTGTGGTCGGGGTTGCTGTCCCATTCGATATGATAGAGGTCGAAGCGCCGGTCGCGCAGGTTGCGCACCGTTCCCTCCGCCCGCGCCCAACTGAGGTCGGCCAGGTTCACGTCCGCCATCGTCAGCGTCTCGACATTCTCTGTCGATTCCGCCGCGATGCCGTCGCGCGCGAAGGGCAGGTCGCAGGGCGTCAGGATCGCGCTCTGCGCATATTGGATGTCCATATTGTCGACGTTCGGCAGGTTGCCGACATTGCCGGACATGACGACATAGCATTGGTTCTCGATCGCCCGGGCCTGCGCGCAATAGCGCACGCGCATGTAGCCGAGCCGCGAGTCGGTGCAGAAGGGCACGAAGATGATGCGCGCGCCCTGATCGACCAGCCGCCGGGCCAGCTCCGGAAATTCGCTGTCATAGCAGATGAGGACGCCGATCGGCCCGCAGTCGGTCTGGATCACATCGAGCGAATCGCCGCCCTTGATGTTCCACCAAAAGGCTTCGTTGGGCGTCGGGTGGATCTTTTCCTGGGTATGGACCGACCCGTCGCGCAGGGCGACATAGGCGATATTCTGGATGTCGCCATCCTCGGCGCGGGTCGGGTGCGACCCGCCGATGATGTTGATATTATATTCCAGCGCCATCCGCGTCAGTTCGCGGGTGAGGCGGGGGGTATAGCCGGTGAGCTTGTCGATCGCCTCCAGCGGGCTCAGCTTCTTGCTTTCGAAGGACAGCAGGGGAAGCGTGAACAATTCGGGGAAGATGATGAAGTCGGACCGATAATCTGCTGCAACATCAACGAAATATTCTATGTTTCTAATAAATTCGTCGAAGTCAGAAACGGCGCGGGCCTGAAGCTGGCAGGTGGCGAGCCGCACGCTTTCCACCCCACGCGGCACGCGCATTTCGGGGGCTTCGTCGGGGTCAACATAGGGATTGCGCCAGACGAGATGAGCGGCATGGCCGTCCGACTGCTTGTCCTCCGGCAGGTAATTTTCAAGGATACCAAGGGGTTCGAACTGGTTCTTCAGCTGAAAACTGATGACCTGGTCGCGGACCTTCCCATGGACGACCTTGTCCAGATAGTCGGCCGGCCCGTCGACGCGGCGCTTGGCGCGGGCATAGCCGGGCATGCGGCCGGCGATGACGATGCCGTGCAGGTCCAGTTGCTCGGCCAGTTCCTTGCGCTCGTCATAGAGGCGCTGGCCGATCCGTAAGCCGCGCAGCTTGGGGTCGACCGCCATTTCATAGCCGTAGAGCCATTCCCCCGCCGCGCTGTGGCGGGTGCCAAAGCCGTTGGCGGTGATCTCTTCCCAATCATGGGTGGAAAAGGCCATGGCCTTGCTGACCCGCATGGTCGCGCAATAGCCCACGACCCTGTTGTCATAGAGCGCGACGAAGCAGCCTTCGGGAAAATTGTTGATCTGGCCGCGCACCGTGGCGGGCGAATAATTGGGCATGCCGGGATAGACGCGGGCGATGAGCCGCAGGATGGCGCGCACGTCCGAAGGGATGGCGGCGCGCACTTCCAGACGTTTTTTGGCCTTCGTCGTCATCGCCAGTCTCCCGCCATGGAAAAGGCGGCGCCGGTGTCGGCGCCGCCCTCATTCCGTTTCCGTATTGAACCGCGCAGGAGCGGATCAGTTCCGGCCGGTTGTTGCCCGGATTACTGCCACTGACCCATGGCGGTTTCGAGGTTCACGCGGATCGCCTCGAAGAACTGCTCGGTGGTCATCCAGGCCTGATCCGGGCCGATCAGCAGCGCCAGGTCCTTGGTCATCGCGCCGCCTTCGACGGTTTCGATGCAGACCTTCTCCAGCGTTTCGGCGAACTTGGTGACTTCCGGCGTTTCGTCGAACTTGCCGCGATAGGACAGGCCCTGCGTCCAGGCGAAGATCGACGCGATCGGGTTGGTCGAGGTCGCCTTGCCCTGCTGGTGCTGGCGATAGTGGCGGGTGACGGTGCCGTGCGCGGCTTCGGCCTCGACCGTCTTGCCGTCGGGCGAGAGCAGCACGGAGGTCATGAGGCCAAGGCTGCCGAAGCCTTGCGCCACCGTGTCCGACTGGACGTCGCCGTCATAATTCTTGCACGCCCAGACGAACTTGCCGCTCCACTTCAGCGCGGAGGCGACCATGTCGTCGATCAGGCGGTGTTCGTAGACGGCGCCCACCGCCTTGAACTGGTCGGCGAATTCAGCGTCGAACACTTCCTGGAACAGATCCTTGAAGCGGCCGTCATAGGCCTTGAGGATCGTGTTCTTGGTGGAGAGATAAAGCGGCCAGCCGCGACCCAGCGCATAGTTCATGCTGGCGCGGGCGAAGTCGCGGATCGAATCGTCCAGGTTGTACATGCCCATGGCGACGCCCGAGCTGGGGAAGTTGAAGACGTCCTTCTCGATCTTCTCGCCATTGGCGCCGTCCCACACCATGCGCAGCTTGCCGGGGCCCGGAACGAGGAAATCGGTGGCGCGATACTGGTCGCCGAACGCATGACGGCCGATGACGATGGGGTCGGTCCAGCCGGGAACCAGGCGCGGCACGTTGCGGATGACGATGGGCTCGCGGAAGACGACGCCGCCCAGGATGTTGCGGATCGTGCCGTTGGGCGACTTCCACATTTCTTTGAGGCCAAATTCCTCGACGCGGGCTTCGTCGGGCGTGATGGTGGCGCACTTCACGCCGACGCCATGTTCCTTGATCGCGTTGGCGGAATCGATCGTAATCTGGTCGTTGGTCTCGTCGCGCTTCTCGACGCTCAGGTCATAATATTTGAGGTCGATGTCGAGATAGGGAAGGATGAGGCGTTCACGGATCCATTGCCAGATGATCCGCGTCATCTCGTCGCCGTCGATCTCCACGACAGGGTTTTTGACCTTGATCTTCGCCATGCGCCTCTTCGCCTTCTTCGTTCGGGTGGAATATGCGCAACGCCCTAGGGAAAGCGGCGCCACTATTCAACCGCGCAATGGGTTTTGCGAAGCAATGTCAATAAGGAAATCGGGGCGCTATCGGCCGTTGTCACTGCAAGTGACTGTCCCTAAAGACTTGGCCCATGGAAAATGATGAGATCACCGTCGCGTTGGGCGGCAATGTGAAGTGGCGCTTTCCTTCGGTTCATGCCGAAGGGATGAAGTTCGGCCTGATCGCTGTGGCGATCACGGCGCTGCTGTTCCTGGTCGGCTGGCACATACCCGGCTGGCTGATGGTGATGGTGACGATCTGGGTCTTCGCCTTCTTCCGCGATCCGGTGCGCGCCGTGCCGCAGGACGAAAGCGCGATCATCGCGCCCGCCGACGGGCTCGTCACCCTGATCCAGCGCGTGCCGCCGCCGCGCGAGATGATGGGGCCGGATGGTCTTGGCGACCAGCCGATGATCCGCGTGTCGATCTTCATGAGCGTGTTCGACGTCCACATCAACCGCACGCCGATCGGCGGGACGGTGAAGTCGGTCGTCTATATTTCGGGCAAGTTCCTGAACGCGGACCTCGACAAGGCGAGCGAGGATAATGAGCGCCAGCATATCCTCGTCGAGCGGCATGACGGGCTGCGCGTCGGCTTCACCCAGATTGCGGGGCTGGTCGCGCGGCGGATCGTGCCCTTCGTGAAGCCGGGCGACATGATCGCGGCGGGCCAGCGCATCGGCCTCATCCGCTTCGGCAGCCGGGTCGACGTCTATCTGCCGGCCGGCACCGCGCCGCGCGTCGTGCTGGGCCAGCGGACCGTCGCGGGCGAGACGATCCTCGGCCAGATCGGCGACATGCGCGTCATTTCCGGTATCCAGCAATGAGGCGGCGGCGCACCATCCCGCGGGGCCTGCGCCGGGGCATCACGCTGCGGATGGTCGCGCCCAACGCCGTGACGGCGATGGCGCTCTGCTTCGGCCTCACCGGGGTGCGCTACGGCATTTCAGGCGAGTGGGAGCGGGCGGTGCTGTCCATCCTGATCGCCGGCGTGCTCGATGGCCTGGATGGCCGCATCGCCCGGCTGTTGCGGGGCGAAAGCCGCTTCGGGGCGGAGTTGGACTCGCTGTCCGATTCGATCGCTTTCGGGGTCGCGCCGGCGCTCATCCTCTATCTCTGGTCGCTGCATGCCATGCCGAAATTCGGCTGGATCTTCGCGCTGGCTCATGCGCTGTCCTGCGCGCTGCGGCTTGCGCGCTTCAACGCCAATATCGATGCCGACGAGCAGCCGCACAAGTCCGCCGGCTTCCTGACCGGCGTGCCGGCGCCGGCGGGGGCGGGCCTGGCCTTCGTGCCGCTCTATCTCTGGCTGGTGACGGGGCAGGAAATCTTTCGCGCCTGGTATTTGGTGGCGCCCTGGACGGCCTTCACCGCCTTCCTGATGATCTCCAGCATCGCCACCTACAGCTGGTCGGCGCTCCGCCTGCGCAAGCGCATCCGGCTGGAAGCCATAGCGATCGCGGGCCTCCTGGCCGCGCTGCTGCTCACCGATCCCTGGCTGACGCTGCTGGTCCTGTGCGCAGCCTATCTGATCAGCATCCCTTTCGGCATGATGTCCTACGCCCGGGTGCGCCGGCAGCAGACCGCGACCCTGGCCTGACGGGTCAGGCGAGGGCGACGGCGGCGACCGGCGCGGCCTGGCCAGCGGCCACGCGGCGGCGGACGACCCGCAGCCGATAGACGGGCGGCTCCTGCGGGATGGGTTCGAACAGCAGCGCCGCCATCATCTTGTCGCGATAAAGCGCGAACATGGTGGTGATGGTGGTCGCGGCGAGCAGGAAGGCCGCAAGGAAGACGGTGGCTGCAATCACGGTGAACATGGACGCTCACTTTCCCTTTGCCGTCGAACGGCGGGTTGCCAATTGTCGGTTTTAATCGGGCCGAGCCGCGATTTGTTCCGCATGTTCACTATATGTTCTCATCTCTCGGTTAAGTCAACCCCTTGCATGGCGGCCGATGGAGCGCTAAGGGGCGCCCCATTCCACATGGGAATCGCACATATCCGGTGCTGGCGGCCGCAAGGCTTTTCAGTTCCTGATTCCCAGAGGCATCAACCGGAAGGAGAAAAATTATGGCGGCTCCTGTCGTCACCATGCACCAATTGATCGAGGCTGGCGCCCATTTCGGCCACCAGACCCACCGCTGGAACCCGCGCATGAAGCCGTACATCTTCGGAGAGCGCAACGGCATCCACATCCTCGACCTGTCGCAGACCGTGCCCCTGTTCGGCCGCGCGCTCGACTTCGTGTCGGCGACCGTCGCCGCCGGCGGCAAGGTGCTGTTCGTCGGCACCAAGCGCCAGGCCCAGGACCCGATCGCTGAAGCCGCCCGCAAGTCGGGCCAGCACTTCGTCAACCATCGCTGGCTGGGCGGCATGCTCACCAACTGGAAGACGATCTC
>DATEJA010000083.1:0-4885 GCA_035278405.1 Sphingobium sp.
CCATGGCGCGGCGCAGATCGGCATCGTCGGATCGGACGTTTTGGAAGAATTCGACTATTCGGAAATCTATGCGCCCGTCGACCTCGACATGGGCCATTGCCGCCTGTCGGTCGCCGAGCCCGAGGGTCTGGCCGACGAGGATGAGGCGGCGATGAGCCATGTGCGCGTCGCCACCAAATATCCCTATCTCACCCGCCGCTATTATGAGGCGCGGGGCATCCAGGCCGAGTGCGTGAAGCTCAATGGCGCGATGGAGCTGGCGCCCTCGCTCGGCCTGTCGCGGCGAATCGTCGACCTCGTCTCCTCGGGCGCGACGCTCAAGGCCAACGGGCTGGTCGAAACGCATGTCATCATGCAGGTGTCTGCGCGGCTGATCGTCAACCGCGCCGCCTACAAGATGCGCTCGGCCGACCTGGTGCCGCTCGTCGACGCCTTCCGCAAGGCGGTGGAGGTGAAGGATGCGGCTTGATCGCTGCCGATGTGCTCCTGCGAAAGCAGGAGCCCAGGGTCCAGACGCGGACCCTAGCCGCCCTGGGCTGCTGCTTTTGCAGGAGCACGGGGTACAATCATGACCTTCCGTCTTTCCACCACCGACGGGGACTTCGCCGCCGCCTTCACCGCGCTGGTCGACGCGCGGCGCGAGGCGGACGAGGATGTGTCGCGCGATGTCACCGCGATCCTGAAGCGCGTGCGGGCCGAGGGCGACGCGGCGCTGGCGGACTATACGGCGCGCTTCGACCGGCACGACCTCGACGCCAGCGGCTGGGCGGTAAAGCCGGCCGAGTGCCGCGCCGCGCTCGACGGCATTTCGACCGAATTGCGCGACGCGCTGGAACTCGCGGCGTCGCGGATCACCGCCTATCATGAAAAGCAGAAGCCGCAGGACAGCGACGGCACCGACAGCGCCGGCGTTCGCCTCGGCGCGCGCTGGCGGGCGGTGGACGCGGCGGGCCTCTATGTGCCCGGCGGGCGCGCGGCCTATCCCAGCTCGCTGCTGATGAACGTCATTCCCGCCAAGGTGGCGGGCGTCGATCGCATCGCGATGGTGACGCCGACCCCGAATGGCGAGATCAACCCGCTGGTCCTGGCCGCCGCCAGCATCGCGGGTATCGAGGAGATCTGGCGGGTGGGCGGCGCCCAGGCGGTGGCCGCGCTCGCCTATGGCACCGATCGGATCAAGCCCGTCGACGTCATCACCGGCCCGGGCAACGCCTGGGTCGCCGAAGCCAAGCGCCAGCTTTACGGCGTGGTCGGCATCGACATGGTCGCCGGGCCGTCCGAGATCGTCGTCGTCGCCGACGCGAAAAATGATCCCGACTGGATCGCCGCCGACCTTTTGAGCCAGTCGGAACATGACCCGACCAGCCAGTCGATCCTCTTCACCGACGATGCCGTCTTTGCCGATGCGGTCGCGGCGGCGGTCGATCGGCGGCTGCCGCTGCTCTCGACCCAGGCAGTCGCGACCACCAGTTGGGCGAATAATGGCGCGATCATCCTGGTGCGCGATTTCGAAGAGGCTATGCCGCTGGTCGATCGCCTCGCCGCCGAGCATCTGGAACTGGCGGTCGATGATCCCGACGCCCTGTTCGCGCAGGTGCGCCATGCCGGGTCGGTGTTCCTGGGCCGGATGACGCCTGAAGCGGTGGGCGACTATGTCGCGGGCCCCAACCATGTGCTGCCGACCGGCCGGCGCGCGCGTTTCTCCTCGGGGCTCTCGGTGCTGGACTTCATGAAGCGGACCAGCTTCCTCAGCCTCGATGCCGCCGCGATCGGCACGATCGGACCGGCGGCGGTGGCGCTGGCTGAGGCGGAAGGTCTGCCGGCGCATGCAGCTTCGGTGGCGTTGCGGCTGAAATAATCTCATCCGTTCGGTTCGAGCCTGTCGAGAACCGGATGCGCGGAGTTCTCGACAGGCTCGAACCGAACGGAATAGAAGATCCTTATGAACGAACGCTCCAAATCCCGATCCGCCGCGCGCTTGGCAGCGGTGCAGGCGCTCTACCAGATCGAGATGGAAGGGACGCAACTCAGCGTCCTGCTGCACGAATTCCACCAGCATCGCCTGGGCGCCACCATCGAGGACGTGACCTATGCTCAGGCGGAAGAGAGTTTCTTCGACGATATCGTGACCGGCGTGGACAAGCGCCGGGCGGAGATTGACGGGCTGGTGAGCGCCCGCCTGTCCAAGGGGTGGAGCCTGGAGCGGCTGGACAAGCCTATGCGCCAGATCCTGCGCGCGGGCACCTATGAGCTGCTGGCGCGCAAGGATGTGCCGACCGGCACCGTCATCAGCGAATATGTCGACGTCGCCCACGCCTTTTACGACAAGCGCGAGGCGGGCTTCGTGAACGGGCTGCTCGACGCCGTCGCGAAGGATGTGCGGAAATAAGTTCCGTGCTCCTGCGAGAGCAGGAGCCCAGGTCGGCGGGCGTGACCTGCACCCTGGGCTCCTGCTTTCGCAGGAGCGCCATCATGGGCTAGGCTGTCCGAATGTCCGCTGAATCCCGCTTTCTGACCCTGCTGCGCCTGCTCGCCAGCGATCCCGCCGCGCGCGGGCTGCAGGACGATGTGGCGGTGCTGGAAGCGGGTGGCGCCCGCCTCGTCCTCACCAGCGACACGATGGTGGAGGGCGTCCATCATCTCCCCACCGATCCGCCCGCCGACATCGGCTGGAAGCTGGCGGCGGTCAATCTGTCCGACCTTGCCGCCAAGGGTGCTAGGCCGGTCGGCTGCCTGCTCAACTATGCGCTGTCGGGCGATGATGGCTGGGACGCGGCCTTCCTCGAAGGATTGGGGGAGGCGCTCAATCGCCATGCCATGCCGCTGCTGGGTGGCGATACCGTGCGGATGCCCGATCGCGCGCCCCGGAGCTACAGCCTGACCGCGATCGGCGAAGCGACGGGGCCGGTGCCGGCGCGCGGCGGCGCGCGTGCGGGCGACCGGCTCTATGTCACCGGGCCGGTGGGCGATGCGGGCGTGGGGCTGGATCTGTTGCAGGCCGATCCCGCCGCATCGGGGCCGCTGGTCGACGCCTATCGCCGGCCGCGCCCGCGCCTTGCCGAAGGGGCTCTGCTGGCGCCGCAGGCCCATGCGATGATGGATGTGTCGGACGGCCTGCTGATCGACGCGGCGCGGATGGCGCAGGCGAGCGGGCTTGGCGTCGTCATCGACCATATCCCCTTGTCCCCTGCGCTGGAGGCGGCGCGCGGCGCCAGCACCGCAACCCAGATCGCCGCCGCGCGGGCGGGCGACGATTATGAACTGCTTTTCGCCCTGGCGCCTGGTGCCGCCCCGCCGGTTCGTGCGATCCCGGTCGGCCATTTCGTCCCCGGAACTGGCCTGTCGCTGGTGATCGACGGCGTGGCGATGCCGCTGCCCGATCGGCTGGGCTGGGAACATGGCTGACGCGGCCCGGCCAAGGTGCTGATTCATGTCCATTTCGTGACGGCTTGACGCGGATCGTCTGGCCTGTAGCTTGCCATCCATCCTTTCTCAGCCCGGTGGACGCCCATGATGTGCGTGACCTTGATGCTGATTGATGCGGTGCCCGAAGCCGGATGCGCATATTCCGGCCGCCCGCGCTCATGCCTTTCGCCCGCCCGTCATTCCCTGCGGAGCGGCCGATGACAGGGATAACAGGGGGAGAGGAACCTTCATGCAGATTGTCCATATCGCCATAGGGTGCGGCGTGCTCGCCGTGCTCTACGGCCTGTTCACCAGTCGCCAGGTGCTGGCCGCATCCGCCGGCAATGAAACCATGCAACAGATCGCCGGGGCCATTCAGGAAGGCGCGAAGGCTTATCTCAGCCGGCAATATATGACCATAGGCATGGTCGGCGTCGTCGTCGCCGCGCTGGTCTTCTTCTTCCTGGGCGCCACATCGGCGATCGGTTTCCTGATCGGCGCGATCCTGTCGGGCTCGGCGGGCTTTATCGGCATGAACATTTCGGTGCGCGCCAATGTCCGCACCGCCGAAGCCGCGCGCAGCACGCTGCAGAGCGGCCTCACCGTCGCCTTCCGCGCCGGCGCCATCACCGGCATGCTGGTCGCGGGCCTGGCGTTGCTCGCGATCAGCGTCTTTTTCTGGTATCTCACCGGCCCGGCCGGCCATGCGCCCGACGACCGGCTGGTGATCGATTCCCTGGTCGCGCTGGCCTTCGGCGCCAGCCTCATCTCCATCTTCGCGCGGCTGGGCGGTGGCATCTTCACCAAGGCGGCCGACGTGGGCGCCGACCTGGTCGGCAAGGTCGAAGCCGGCATCCCGGAGGATGATCCACGCAACCCCGCCGTCATCGCCGACAATGTGGGCGACAATGTCGGCGACTGCGCCGGCATGGCGGCCGATCTGTTCGAAACCTATGTCGTGACCGTCGGCGCCACCATGGTGTTGACCGCGCTGCTGGTGAGCGGCGTCGACAACCGCTTCCTGCAACAACTCATGTCGCTGCCGCTGATCGTCGGCGGCGTGTGCATCGTGACCTCCATCATCGGCACCTATATGGTCCGCCTGGGCGCCAGCCAGTCGATCATGGGCGCGCTCTACAAAGGCTTCTGGACGACGGCGATCCTGTCGATCCCGGCGCTCTATTTCGCCACACAACTAACGCTGGGTGATCTCCACACCCGCTTCGGCACCGACCTTGATGGGCACGGCGGCTATACGGGCATGGAGCTGTTCTGGTCGATGATGGTCGGCCTGGGCGTGACGGGGCTGATCGTGTGGATCACCGAATATTATACCGGCACCAATTATCGTCCGGTCCGCAGCATCGCCCGCGCGTCCGAAACCGGGCATGGCACGAATGTCATCCAGGGGCTGGCCGTCAGCCTTGAAGCGACCGCGCTGCCGACGCTGGTGATCGTTGCGGGCATCATTCTTTCCTAC
>DATEJA010000084.1:0-13584 GCA_035278405.1 Sphingobium sp.
AGCCGCGTCGGCTCCCCCGGCTCCCGCGGAGGCTCCGCGCATAGCGCCGCGCATGTTTACGCCGGTGCAGCGTCCCGAGCCCGCCGCCCGGCGCCCCGAAACGACCGCGCCGGCTGCCCCCAAGCGTCCCGAGGCCGCCGAAGTCGAGGCGCGCCGCGTCGAGGAAGAGGCGAAGGCGCCCCAGCCCGAAGCACCGGCCGAGGCTCCCGCCGCCGCGGAGGAACCCGCCATGGCCGCTGCGCAGGCGCCGGCCGAGGCGCCCGCCGCTGCGCCCGCGTCGACCACCGGCACGACCGCGCCGCCGCCGCGCCGCTTCACGCCCGTCACCCCGATCAAGCGGCCCGAGCCGGCCAAGCCCGACCGCACCAAGCGCGCGGGCGACGACAATCGCCGCCAGTCGGGCAAGCTCACCGTCACCCGCGCCCTGTCGGACGACGACAGCGCCCGCGCCCGCAGCCTCGCCGCGCTCAAGCGCGCCCGCGAGAAGGAACGCCGCGCCCATTATTCCGGCGGCGCCCAGCCGCGCGAAAAGCAGGTGCGCGATGTTGTGGTGCCCGAAAGCATCACCGTGCAGGAACTCGCCAACCGCATGGCCGAAAAGGGCGCGGACCTGGTCAAGGCCCTGTTCAAGATGGGCACCGCCGTCACATTGAACCAGCCGATCGATCAGGATACGGCGGAGCTGCTGGTCGAGGAATTCGGCCACCGCATCCAGCGCGTGTCCGATGCCGACGTCGAAATCGGCATGGAAGGCGAGGTTGACGCGCCCGAGACGCTGCAGCCGCGCGCGCCGGTCGTCACCATCATGGGCCATGTCGACCATGGCAAGACCTCGCTGCTCGACGCCCTGCGCGGCACCCATGTCGTGGCCGGCGAAAGCGGCGGCATCACCCAGCATATCGGCGCCTACCAGGTGAAGACCAAGGGCGGTGACGTGATCACCTTCCTCGACACGCCGGGTCACGAGGCTTTCTCGGAAATGCGCGCGCGTGGCGCCAACGTCACCGACATCGTCATCCTGGTGGTGGCGGCCGACGACGGGCTGATGCCGCAGACGATCGAGGCGATCAACCACACCAAGGCGGCCGGCGTGCCGATGATCGTGGCGATCAACAAGATCGACAAGCCCGAAGCCAATCCCCAGAAGGTGCGCGAGCGCCTGCTGGAGCATGAGGTGATCGTCGAGGACATGGGCGGCGAAACGCAGGATGTCGAAGTGTCGGCGCTCAAGGGCACCGGCCTCGACACGCTGATCGACAAGATCCTGCTCCAGGCCGAACTGATGGAGCTGACCGCCAACCCCGACCGCGCCGCCGAAGGCAATGTGGTCGAGGCGCAGCTCGACAAGGGCCGTGGCGCGGTCGCGACCGTGCTGGTCCGCAAGGGCACGCTCAAGGTCGGCGACACTTTCGTCATCGGCGCCGAAAGCGGCAAGGTCCGCGCGCTCATCAACGACAAGGGCCAGAATGTGAAGACCGCCGGTCCCTCGACCCCGGTCGAGGTGCTGGGCCTGTCCGGCGTGCCGATGGCGGGCGATCAGCTCACCGTCGTCGAAAATGAAGCCCGCGCCCGCGAAGTCGCCGCCTACCGTCAGGAACAGGCGACGAAGAAGCGCACCACGGCGGCCCCGACCAGCTTTGAACATATGTTCTCGGCGCTCAACACCACCGTGATCGAATATCCGGTGGTGGTGAAGGGCGATGTGCAGGGTTCGGTCGAAGCGATCGTGTCGTCCTTGAACCGCATCTCGACCGACGAGATCAAGGTCCGCATCCTCCATTCGGGCGTCGGCGCGATCACCGAAAGCGACGTCACGCTGGCCGCCGCCAGCCGCGCGCCGCTGATCGGCTTCAACGTCCGTCCCAATGCCAAGGCGCGTCAGCTGGCGGAGCGCGAGAAGATCTCGCTGCGCTATTATGACGTGATCTACGACCTGCTCGAAGAGGTTCGCGGCGAAATGGCGGGCCAGCTGGCCCCCGAGCGCATCGAAACCATCGTCGGCCGCGCCGAGGTGCTTCAGGTCTTCCCCGCGGGCAAGAAGGACAAGGCGGCGGGTCTGCTCGTCCTCGACGGCATCATCCGCAAGGGTCTGTCCGCGCGCCTTACCCGCGACGATGTCATCGTCTCGCGCACCCACATCGCCTCGCTCCGCCGCTTCAAGGACGACGTCTCCGAAGTCCGCGCCGGCATGGAGTGCGGCGCGGTGCTGCAGGACACGAACGACATCAAGGTCGGCGACACGCTGGAACTGTTCGAGGTCGAGGAACGCGCCCGGACGCTGTAAGCCGATAAATCCCCCTCCCGCTTGCGGGAGGGGTTAGGGGAGGGTGCGAGCGGAGCGAGCTTCGGACCTGGCCCTCAGGCGATTGCTGACGCAATCGCGCCCACCCCCGGCCCCTCCCGCCTGCGGGAGGGGGGAGTCCTGGATCATGTCCAACCAACCCGAAGGCCCCTCCGTCCGTCTCCTCCGCGTTGGCGAGCAGGTGCGCCATGTCCTCTCTGACATCCTCCAGCGGGGCGACGTGCACGACGATGTGCTGGCGAAGCATGTCGTCAGCGTCACCGAAGTGCGCATGTCCCCCGACCTGCGCCACGCGACCGTGTTCGTGAAGTCGCTGCTCGGCCAGGATGAGGAAGCGGTGCTGAAAGCGCTGCGCACCAACACCGCCTATCTCCAGCGCGAGGTCGCGCACCGCGTCCGCCTCAAATATGCCGCCCGGCTCAAATTCCTCGCCGACGAGAGTTTCGACGAAGGCAGCCATATCGACCGCCTGCTGCGCGATCCCAAGGTGGCGCGCGACCTGGAACAGGACGAGGAATAAGGCTGGCGGGGGGCAGCGCACCATGGCGAAGCTCTATTTCTACTATAGCTCGATGAACGCGGGCAAATCGACCGTCCTGCTGCAGTCGAGCTTCAACTATCGCGAGCGTGGCATGGCGACGATGCTGTGGACCGCCGCGGTCGATGATCGCTATGGCGCGGGGCGGATCGTCTCGCGGATCGGCCTGGCATCGGACGCGCATCTGTTCGACGCCGGCATCGACATGTTCGCCGCCATCGCCCGCCATCATGAAGCGACGCCGCTCTCCTGCGTGCTGGTCGACGAGGCGCAATTTCTCACCGAACCCCATGTCTGGCAGCTCGCGCGCGTCTGCGATCGGCTCGGCATCCCCGTCCTCTGCTACGGCATCCGCACCGATTTTCGTGGGCATCTGTTCGAAGGCAGCGCCGCGCTGTTGGGCCTGGCCGACACGCTGACCGAGATCAAGACCATCTGCGACTGCGGCCGCAAGGCGATCATGAACCTGCGCGTGGACGAACAGGGCCGGCCGGTTCGCGACGGCGCGCAGACCGACATCGGCGGCAACGACCGCTATGTCGCGCTCTGCCGCCGCCACTTCGTCGAGCAGATGGAGGGCTGACAGCGGTGCCGCCGCCGGATAAGGGCGCGGCCATGCACGGCTGGATCATCCTCGACAAACCTTTGGGCCTCGGCTCCACCCAGGCCGTCAGCGCGGTCAAGCGCGCGCTGCGCCAGAGTGGCGCGGGAAAGTGGAAGGTCGGCCATGGCGGCACGCTCGACCCGCTGGCGACCGGCGTGCTGCCCGTCGCGATCGGCGAGGCGACCAAGCTCGCGGGCCGGATGCTCGACAGCGACAAGATCTACGACTTCACGATTGGCTTTGGCGTTCAGACCGACACGCTCGACCTGGAGGGCAAGCAAATCGCCACCAGCGATGCGCGGCCGACGCTCGCCGAAATCGAAGCGATATTGCCGCGCTTCACCGGCCCGATCGAGCAGGCGCCGCCCGCTTATTCCGCCATCCTGATCGATGGCCAGCGCGCCTACGACCTCGCCCGCGCGGGGCAGGATGTGGAGATGAAGACGCGCAGCGTCACCCTATATTCTCTCCGCGTCTCCGCGTCTCCGCGTGAGCAAAATGGAATCACGCGGAGACGCGGAGACGCGGAGGGGTTGGAAAGCATCACCCTCACCGCCCATGTCTCCAAGGGCACCTATATCCGCAGCCTCGCCCGCGACATCGCGCTGGCGCTCGGCACGGTCGGCCATGTCACCATGCTCCGCCGCGTGAAGGCCGGGCCGTTCACCCTGGAATCCGCGATTTCGCTGGACAAATTGGACGAAGCTGCTAGGGGCGGCGGCTTCGGCAGTCTTATGCTGCCGTTGACCGCAGGGCTGGACGACATCCCGGCTCTTGCAGTCTCTCCCGACGACGCGCTGGCTCTCCGACAGGGGAAGGTGCTCGTGGGGAAACCGCATACCGGCCTCATGCTGGCGATGGAGGGCGACACGCCCGTCGCGCTGGTCGAGGCCAGTGGCCCGGAAATCCGGGTGGTGCGCGGCTTCAATCTCTAGATGTTATGAAAGGAAGCCGATGTCGATTACTGCCGAGCGCAAGGAAGCGCTGATCAAGGAACATGCCCGCGCCGAAGGCGACACCGGCTCGCCGGAAGTCCAGGTTGCGATCCTCTCGGAGCGCATTTCGAACCTGACCGAGCATTTCAAGGGTCATCACAAGGATAACCACAGCCGTCGCGGCCTGCTGATGCTGGTCAACAAGCGCCGTTCGCTGCTGGACTATCTGAAGAAAAAGGATGCGGGTCGCTACACCGACCTCATCACCAAGCTGGGCCTGCGCAAGTAAGCCTGCTAAAGAAGGGACGGCCCCAATCGGGGCCGTTTCCGATTCTGACAACATGGCTTCGGGCAATCCGGCACGGCGTCATGATCCGGGGGAACCTCCCCCACACCGTTCGGGCTGAGCGAAGTCGAAGCCCTATACTGAGCAAGGCGAAGTGGCTTCGCTATCGCTTCAGCAGAGCCCTTCGACTTCGCTCAGGGCGAACGGATATGAGAAGTGCGCTTCTCACCCCATGGGTCGCAACGACCCACCAAAGGCCCCGCCCGGCAATAGGGCCAGGCGGGCGAAGGAAAAATCTATGTTCGATGTAAAGAAGGTATCAATCGAGCTGGGCGGCAAGACCCTCACGCTCGAAACCGGCCGTATTGCGCGTCAGGCTGACGCCGCCGTGCTGGCGACCTATGGCGAAACCGTGGTGCTGTGCGCCGTGACCGCCGCCAAGTCGGTGAAGGAAGGACAGGACTTCTTCCCGCTGACCGTCCATTATCAGGAAAAATATTCCGCTGCCGGCCGCATCCCCGGCGGCTTCTTCAAGCGTGAGCGCGGCGCGACGGAAAAGGAAACGCTGGTTTCCCGTCTGATCGACCGTCCGATCCGCCCGCTGTTCCCCGAAGGTTTCTATAACGAAATCAACGTCATCGCCCAGGTTCTGAGCTTCGACGGTGAAAGCGAGCCCGACATTGTCGCGATGATCGCCGCGTCGGCCGCGCTGACCCTGTCGGGCGTGCCCTTCCTGGGTCCGATCGGCGCTGCCCGCGTCGGTTACAAGGATGGCGAATATCAGCTGAACCCGTCGCTCGACGAAGTGAAGACCGGCGAACTCGACCTGGTCGTCGCCGCCACCGGCAACGCGGTGATGATGGTCGAATCCGAAGCCAAGGAGCTGTCGGAAGACGTCATGCTCGGCGCCGTGCTGTTCGCCCATGAAGCCAGCAAGAAGGTCGTCAACGCGATCATCGACCTGGCTGAAAAGGCCGCGAAGGACCCGTGGGATGTCGCCAAGGGCGATGACCTCGATGACCTCAAGAAGAAGCTCAAGAAGCTGATCGGCAAGGACATCACCGCCGCCTACAAGCTGACCGACAAGTCGGCCCGCTCGAATGCCCTGAACGAAGCCCGCGCCAAGGCGAAGGCCCAGTTCGCGGCTGACGGCCTCGACGCCCAGACCGTCATGGCCGGCATCAAGCTGACCAAGAAGCTGGAAGCCGAAATCGTTCGCGGCGCCATCCTGAAGGACGGCAAGCGCATCGACGGCCGCACCACCACGCAGATCCGTCCGATCGAGGCGATGGTGGGCTTCCTGCCGCGCACCCATGGTTCGGCGCTGTTCACGCGTGGCGAAACGCAGTCGATCTGCACCACCACGCTGGGCACCAAGGACGCCGAGCAGATGATCGACGGCCTGAACGGCGTCTATTATGAAAACTTCATGCTGCACTATAACTTCCCGCCCTATTCGGTCGGTGAAGTGGGCCGCTTCGGCGCGCCGGGCCGTCGCGAAGTCGGCCATGGCAAGCTCGCATGGCGCGCCCTGCATCCGGTGCTGCCGAGCAAGGATGAGTTCCCCTACACCATCCGCGTCCTCTCCGACATCACCGAGTCCAACGGCTCGTCGTCGATGGCGACGGTCTGCGGCGGTTCGCTCTCGATGATGGACGCGGGCGTGCCGCTGAAGCGCCCCGTCTCCGGCATCGCCATGGGCCTGATCCTGGAAGGCAAGGATTTCGCGGTTCTCAGCGACATTCTGGGCGACGAAGATCATCTTGGCGACATGGACTTCAAGGTGGCGGGCACGGAAGCGGGCATCACCACCATGCAGATGGACATCAAGGTGGCCGGCATCACGCAGGAGATCTTCGAAGTCGCGCTGCGTCAGGCGAAGGAAGGCCGCGCCCACATTCTGGGTGAGATGAACAAGGCGCTGTCCGCGACCCGCACCGAGCTGTCGGCCCATGCCCCGCGCATCGAGACGATCCAGATCGACAAGTCGAAGATCCGCGACGTCATCGGCACCGGCGGCAAGGTCATCCGCGAAATCGTCGCGGAAACCGGCGCCAAGGTCGACATCGACGACGAAGGCATCATCAAGATTTCCTCGTCCGATCTCGACCAGATCGAGGCTGCGAAGAAGTGGATCCTCGGCATCGTCGAGGAAGCGGAAGTCGGCAAGATCTACACCGGCAAGGTCGTCAACATCGTCGACTTCGGTGCGTTCGTGAACTTCATGGGTGGCAAGGACGGCCTCGTCCACGTGTCCGAAATGAAGAATGAGCGCGTCGAAAAGCCCACCGACGTCGTGTCGGAAGGCCAGGAAGTGAAGGTCAAGGTCCTGGAGATCGACCCGCGCGGCAAGGTTCGCCTGTCGATGCGCGTCGTCGATCAGGAAACCGGCGAAGAGCTGGAGGACACCCGTCCTGCCCGCGAACCGCGCGAACCCCGTGGCGATCGCGGCGATCGCGGCCGTGGTCCCCGTCGTGACGGCGGCGACCGTGGCGGTCGCGGCGGAGACCGGGGCGGCGATCGTGGCCCGCGCCGCGACCGTGGCCCGCGTGGCGACGGCGGCAAGGGCAATGGGGGCGGCGATGACGACGGCTCCAACGCCGGCCTGCCCGATTTCCTGACGCAGGACTGATCGCTTCCCTTGAAGCCATGAATAACAGGAAGGGGCGCCCGCTTTGGGTGCCCCTTTTTATTGCGGCGGCCAAAGTTTAATGTTGATCAATTGGCGGCGCGAAAACTTCTGTTAGTTTGCCGTGCGTCGTCGAGGGGAATTTCATGCAGCGCACCAACGAAAGGTTCGTCGAGCGCTTGCCCCTTGTCTTGCCGCGCCGGTGGCAAGGCTATGCCCTGGCCTTGTCCTTCTGCCTGATGGCGCTCGGCCTGCGCCTCGCCGTGCGGAACATCATGCCGATCGGCTATCCGTTCGTGTCCTTCTTCCCGGCGGTCATCCTGTCGACCTTCCTTTTCGGGGTGCGGCCGGGGCTGTTCGCGGGCGTCCTTTGCGGGCTCTTATCCTGGTATTTCTTCATCCCGCCGGTCATGGGCTTTTCCTTCGATCCGGGCGTGGTGCTGGCGCTTGCCTTCTATGCCGGCGTGGTCGGCATCGACATCGCGCTCCTCCATTTTCTCCAGCGGGCCAATCTCAAGCTCGCGGTCGAGCGGGAGCGCAACCGGGTGCTGGCGGAAAATCGGGAATTGCTGTTCCACGAACTGCAGCATCGCGTGTCCAACAATCTTCAGGTCGTCGCCGCGATGCTCTCGCTCCAGCGCCGCCATATCGACCATGACGTCGCCCGCCAGGCGCTGGACGACGCGTCGAGCCGCCTCGCGCTGATCGGCCGCATCAGCCGCGCCCTCTACGACCCGTCGGAAGGCGGCCAGAATATCCACCATTTCCTGACGACACTGACCCAGGACGTGGTCGAGGCGAGCGGGCGCGACGACATCAGCGTCATCGTCGATGCGCCCCCGCACCTGACGCTCGAATCCAGCACCGCCGTGCCGCTGGCGCTCATCGTCGCCGAAGCGGTCAGCAACGCGATCGAACATGGCCTGCCGCATCGCGGTGGATCGATCCATGTGACGCTGGAGGACCAGAGCGGATCGCTCTCGCTCAAGATCGCCGATGACGGGCAGGGGCTCGCCCCCGATTTCCAGATGGAAAGCGGCGATTCCATCGGCCTGCGCATCGCCAACGCGCTCGCCAGCCAGATGAGCGGCCGCTTCGCGCTTCACCCCCGGCCCGAGGGCGGCGCCATCGCCCGGCTGGACCTGCCGGCGGTGGCGCGCTGAATTCACCCTGGCGCCCGCCTGCCATTCTGCCGCTTGGCGAGTGCCATTCGCTCCGCTATGACCCGGCCATGCTGACGAAAACCATGACGCGCATTGGCGCCGCCACCGCTCCGCTTCTGCTCGCTGCCCTGCTGGCTGGCTGCGCGACGTCGAAGAACAAGGCCGACACCCAATATGTCGCCCGCGACGTGTCGACGCTCTACAATGCGGGCAAATATCGGCTGGATCGCGGCCAGTACAAGCTCGCCGCCGCCCTGTTCGACGAAGTGGAGCGCCAGCATCCCTATTCGCCCTGGGCCCGCCGCGCGCAGCTGATGTCGGCCTTCAGCTATTATATGAACCGCGACTATAGTGAATCGATCGCGGCCTCGCAGCGCTTCCTGTCGATCCACACCGGCAACAAGGACGCGCCCTACGCTTATTATCTGATCGCGCTCTGCTATTATGAGCAGATTGCCGACGTGACCCGTGACCAGAAGATCACGCAGCAGTCGCTCGACGCGCTGGGCGAACTGATCCGCCGCTATCCCGACACCCGCTACGCCGCCGACGCCCGGCTGAAGCTCGACCTGGTCAACGACCATCTCGCCGGCAAGGAGATGGAGGTCGGCCGCTTCTACCAGCGGCGCGGCCAGTGGCTCGCGGCGACGCTGCGCTTCCGCACCGTCATCGACAAATATCAGACCACGACCCACACGCCCGAGGCGCTGGAACGTCTGGTCGAATCCTATCTCTCGCTCGGCATCCCCGAGGAAGCGCAAAAGGCCGCCGCGGTGCTGGGGAAAAATTATCCCGGCTCCAGATGGTATGAGCGTTCCTACAAGCTCATGCGGGAACATGGCGCGAAGGCGTAAGGGAATTTAGCCCCTCCCTTTCAAGGGAGGGGTTGGGGTGGGTCGCGACCCCGGACTTGATCCGGCGGAGCTGCCAGCCTCACCGTTGAGCGGCGCCACCTGCGGCGGCGCACCCACCCCCAGCCCCTCCCTTGGAAGGGAGGGGGGAGTCGATGCGGTGCTGACCAACCTCTCCATCCGCAATGTCGTCCTGATCGAGGCGCTGGACCTGGAGTTCGGCGCGGGCCTGGGCGTGCTCACCGGCGAAACCGGCGCGGGCAAGTCGATCCTGCTGGACTCGCTCGGCCTGGCGCTCGGCGCGCGCGCCGACAGCGGCCTCGTCCGCGCGGGCGAGGCGCAGGCGAGCGTCACCGCGACCTTCGACCTGCCCCGCGTCGACCATCGCGCGATCGACCTGCTGGCCGGCAACGGGATCGATGTCGAAGCAGGCGAGCCGATCATCATCCGCCGCACGCTCAAGGCCGATGGCGGCAGCCGCGCCTTCGTCAACGACCAGGCCTGCTCCGCCGCGCTGCTGCGCGACCTCGGCGGCGCGCTGGTCGAAATCCACGGCCAGCATGACGATCGCGGCCTGCTCAACCCGCGCGGCCATCGCGCGCTGCTCGATGCCTATGGCCGCTGCGACACAGGCGCGGTGGCGAGCGCCCATGCGGCCTGGCGCGCGGCGACCGAGCGGCTGGCGGAAAGCCGCGCGGCGGTGGAAGTGGCCGCGCGCGACCGCGACTATCTGACCCACGCCGTCGAGGAACTGACCCGCTTCGCCCCCGAGCCGGGCGAGGAGGCCGCCCTCGCCGAGGAACGCGCCACCATGCAGAAGGGCGCGCGCCTCGCCGATGATCTCTCCGCCGTGACGGAATGCCTGACCGGATCGGACGGCGGCCTTGCCCAGCTGCGCCAGGCGGCGCGGCGGCTCGACCGCATCGTCGGCGAATATCAGCCGCTCGCCGATGTGCTCGCCGCGCTCGACCGCGCGGTGATCGAAGCGGGCGAGGCGGAGGATCGGCTGACCGAAGCCGCCGACGCCTTGAGCTTCGATCCCGCCCGCCTCGACGCCATCGAAACGCGGCTGTTCGACCTGCGCGGCCTCGCCCGCAAGCACCAGGTCGCGCCCGACGACCTCGCCGCCCTGCGCGACGACATGGCCGCGCGCCTCGCCGCGATCGAGGGTGGCGAAGAACATCTCGCCACGCTGGAGGCGGAGGTGACGACGACGGCCGCCGCCTATCGCACGGCGGCGCAGGCCCTCTCGGCCCAGCGCGCGGACGCGGCCGAGCGGCTGGACCAGGCGGTGGCCGCCGAACTCGCCCCGCTCAAGCTCGACGCCGCCCGCTTCCGCACCGTGGTCGCGGCGCTGGACGAGGGCCAGTGGAGCGCCCAGGGCATGGACCGGGTCGAGTTCGAGATCTCCACCAACCCCGGCGCCCCCTTCGCCCCGCTGGTCAAGATCGCGTCGGGGGGCGAATTGTCGCGCTTCATCCTCGCGCTCAAGGTCGCGCTGGCGGAGCGGGGCGGGGCCGACACGCTGATCTTCGACGAAATCGACCGGGGCGTCGGCGGCGCGGTCGCCTCGGCGATCGGCGATCGGCTGGCCCGGCTGGCGCGCAGCAACCAGATCCTGGTCGTCACCCACAGCCCCCAGGTCGCCGCGCGCGGCGCCGGCCACATGCTCATCGCCAAGGCGAGCGCCAATGTGGATGGGGGCACGGTGACGCGTACCGGCGTCCACGCGCTCAATGACGGCGAACGGCGCGAGGAAATCGCCCGCATGCTCTCCGGCGCGGAAATCACCGCCGAGGCGCGCGCCCAGGCGGAACGGCTGCTGGAGGTCTGATCCTCACGCCCACATCCGTTCGGTTCGAGCCTGTCGAGAACTCTTGCGCAACAGTTCTCGACAAGCCCGAACCGAACGGGAATGGAGGGGAACATGACTGACTCGACCACCCCCGCGCCCCCGACGGAAGCCGAAGCCGCCAACCGCCTGATGCGCCTGGCGAAGGAAATCGCCAGGCACAACCGCCTCTATCATGACGAGGACCAGCCCGAGATCACCGACGCCGCCTATGACGCGCTGATCCGCGAGAACAACGCGCTGGAGGCCGAATTCCCCCATCTCGTCCGCGCCGATTCCCCCAATGCCCAGGTCGGCGCGACCCCCACGTCGGGCCTCAAAAAGGTCCAGCATGCCGTCCGCATGATGAGCCTCGACAACGGCTTTTCCGACGAGGACATCGCCGAATTCGTCGCCCGCGTGCGCCGTTTCCTCGCCCTTGCCGAAGACGCGCCCGTCGCCCTCACCGCCGAGCCCAAGATTGACGGCCTCTCCTGCTCGCTGCGCTACGAGCAGGGCGAACTCAAGCTCGCGGCCACGCGCGGCGACGGCACGACCGGCGAGGATGTCACGGCCAACGCCCGCACCATCGCGGACATTCCCGATCGGCTGGCGGGCGCGAATGTCCCCGACCTCATCGAGATCCGGGGCGAGGTCTATATGGCCAAGGCCGATTTCACCGCGCTCAACGAACGCCTCCTCGCCGAAGCGGAAGACCCCGAAAAGGCGCGCCAGTTCGCCAATCCGCGCAACGCGGCGGCGGGATCGCTCCGCCAGAAGGACCCGAATATCACCGCCAGCCGCCCGCTGCGCTTCCTCGCCCATGGCTGGGGCGAGGCGAGCGGCCTACCCGCCGACACGCAGCTGGGCGTCATGCAGGCCATCGCCAACTGGGGCGTCCCGGTGTCCGACCGCCTGACCTGCGTCGATACGCTCGACGCCCTCATCGCCCATTATCGCGGCATCGAAGCGGCCCGCGCCGACCTGCCCTTCGACATTGACGGCGTCGTCTACAAGGTCGACCGGCTCGACTGGCAGCAGCGGCTCGGCTTCGTCGCCAAGGCGCCGCGCTGGGCGATCGCGCATAAATTCCCCGCCGAGCGCGCGCAGACGACGCTCCAGGCGATCGACATCCAGGTCGGCCGCACCGGCAAGCTGACGCCGGTCGGCCGCCTGACCCCGGTCACCGTGGGCGGCGTCGTCGTCTCCAACGTCACGCTCCACAATGCCGACGAGATCGCCCGCCTCGGCGTGCGCCCCGGCGATCGCATCGTTGTTCAGCGCGCCGGCGACGTCATCCCGCAGGTCGTCGACAATCTGACCCGCGACGAGGGCCGCGCCCCCTTCCTCTTCCCCACCCATTGCCCCGTCTGCCAGTCCGAAGCGGTGCGCGAGGAGGGGGAGGTCGACGTCCGCTGCACCGGCGGCCTCATCTGTGCCGCCCAGCGCTTCGAGCGGCTGCGCCATTTCGTCAGTCGCGCCGCGCTGGATATCGAGGGGCTGGGCGAAAAGACGATCGAGGAATTTCTCGACCTGGGGTGGATTTCGGAGCCCGCCGACATCTTCCGCCTGAAATCCCATCGCTCCGAACTGATCGGACGGGAAGGGTGGAAGGAAAGGTCCGTCGACAATCTCCTCGCCGCGATCGAGGCGAAGCGGCAGCCCGACGCCGCGCGCCTGCTCTTTGGCCTTGGCATCCGCCATATCGGCGCGGTGACCGCGCGCGACCTGTTGAAACGCTACGCCACGCTGGCCGCGATTCGCGCGCTGGCGCAGGAGATCATCGCCCTGCGCGCCGCGTCCATGCCCGCCGAGGGCGAGGAGGACAGCCGCTTCCGCAACCGTCTGGACAAGGCGATCGCCGAACATATCGGGGTGGAAAATGTCGGCTCGGCCGTCGGCCATGCGCTCGCCGACTTCTTCCACGAACCGCATAATGTCGACGCCTGGGACGACCTGCTGAGCGAAGTGTCGCCGCCCGATTATGTGGTGGAAACCACCAGCAGCGCCGTCACCGGCAAGACCGTCGTCTTCACCGGCAAGCTCGAAACCATGAGCCGCGACGAGGCCAAGGCGCAGGCCGAACGGCTGGGCGCCAAGGCCGCCGGCTCGGTCAGCGCCAAGACCGACCTGGTGGTCGCCGGCCCCGGCGCCGGCTCCAAACTCAAACAGGCCGCCGCGTTAGGGATCGAAGTGATCGACGAAGCCGCCTGGGCCGAGATTGTGAAGGCGGCGGGGTAGGGGGCGGGTTCAGCGAAGAGCGGACCTTGTCCCCCTTCCTCCTCCCTCATCCCAGCGCAGGGGGAGGATCTCAACCGATCCCACGCAATCCGCCCCAAAACCCCAACCCGCGCCGGGGTAACGAGCGAAATATCACTCCACCCCCTCCAGCTTATCCTGCGTCCGCGTCTCGAAATCGCTGGCGTCATGCCGCTCGCGCAGCTG
>DATEJA010000085.1:0-12339 GCA_035278405.1 Sphingobium sp.
GGAAAAAGGGTTCGACAATGTCGTCGTGCCGCTGGGTTATGGCGAGCGGACCAATTATCGCGCGGTCGAGAATCTGGCCGAGATCACCGAGAGCGGCCATTATGTCGCCGGCCACAAGGCGTTCGCGCAGGCGCAGCTCAAGCCCGCGGACATGGGGTCCTACCAGCCCTATGACGATTTCCTGATCGCGGTCATGATCAAGCTGGAAATGCTGGGTTTTGCCAAGCCCGGGCAGGGCGGCGCGTTCATCCGGGAACATAGCCTGGCGCATGACGGCGACCTGCCGATCAATACCGGCGGCGGGCAGATTTCCGCCGGTCAGCCGGGACTTGCCGGGGGCGGCGTCAACTTGATCGAGGGCGTTCGCCAGCTGATGGGCCAAGGCGGCGCCCGGCAGGTCAGGGATCGCCGCCATGCGCTGGTCACCGGCATCGGCGGCATCCCCTATGGCCGCAACTGGACCACCAGCACCGCCCTCATTCTCGGCACGGAAGGATGACAGCGCCATGAGCGAACTTCTCAACGACACGCTGGGCGTCGAGCGGCCGGCCCCGCGCCATTACAGCTTTTCCGAACCCTATTGGCAGGGAACGCGCGAGAAGAAGCTGCTGCTGCAATATTGTCGGGAAAGCGGGCAATATCAATTCTATCCCCGGCCCGTCAGCATCTTCACCGGCACCCGCGACCTGGAGTGGCGGGAAGTGTCGGGCAGGGGGCAGGTCTTTTCCTGGACCACCGCCTATATCGCCCGTCCGCCCTTCACGGGGCACACCCCCTATCTGGTCGCGACCGTCACGCTGGACGAGGGCGTGAATATGATCGCGGACCTGATCAACTGTCCGCTGGACAAGGTCGCGATCGGCATGCGCGTGCGCCCGACCTGGGCGCCCCTGCCTGACGGCACCAACCTGCTGCTGTTCGAACCGGATGATGCGGCCACGCCCGACAAATCCGGCGTCGCCGAATGATGGAGAATGATATGAGTGGAGCAAATCCGGCCGCCGGCCCGCTGGCAGGCATCAAGATACTGGAAGTCACCCAATATATTTCGGGGCCATTCGCGGGCCAGCAGCTGGCTGACGCGGGCGCCGAGATCATCAAGGTCGAACGGCCGGACGCCGGCGACCCCATGCGCAACTATGCCAGCGGCAAGGCGCCGCTCTATGGCCCCAATTTCACCGCGATCAACCGCAACAAGCGCAGCGTGACGCTCGACCTCCAGAGCCCGGAAGGCGTTGCCGCCTTCAAGGCGCTGGCGGAGCGGGCCGACGTGGTTCTGGAGAATTTCCGGCCCGACGTGATGGACCGGCTGGGCATCGGCTATGAGGCGCTGCGGGCGACCAATCCCAAGCTGATCTACTGCTCGATCGCGGGTTTCGCGATTGATGGGCCTTATGGCCGGCGGCCGGCCTTCGACACGATCGGCCAGGCGCTCTCGGGCCTGCTCTACCTGTTCACCGATCCCGACAAGCCGAGCCTGCGCGGGCCGACCCTGTCGGATCAGGTGACGGGCCTTTACGCCGCCAACGCGATCCAGAGCGCGCTGATCGAGCGGTTCCGCACGGGCGTGGGCAAGAGGATCGACGTGTCGATGCTGGATGCGACCATGTCCTTCATTCCCGACGCCTTTGCCTGCTACACGGAAAGCGGCCTGGAATGGGATTCCGAATTCCGCGCCGCCATGTCCCATTCGCTGGTGCTGAGCTGCGCCAATGATGAACTGGTCGCGGTCCATCTGGCGGGGCCGGAACATATGTGGGTCCGCTTCGCGCAGGCGATCGGCCGGCCGGACTTCGTCGACGACGCCCGCTTCAAGCCGCGTCCCGTGCGGATCGACAATTGGAACGTGCTGATCGACGAGCTTCGCCCGATCTTCGCGCAGCATAGCCGCGCCGAATGGGTCGAGCGGCTGGTCGCCGCCGATGTCCCGGTCGCCGAAGTGCTGCGGATTCCCGAGGTGCTGGAAAATGAAGGCGTGCGCCATGCGCAGATGTTCGAAACGGTTGAGCATCCGGTCGCGGGGCCCGTCACGCTGATGCGCCGCGCCGCGCGGTTCGACGGCGAACGCGGGCCGCCGCAGCGTCCGGCGGCGCTGCTGGGCGAGCACAGCGCCGAAGTGCTTGCGGAAATCGGTTTTGCGACGGAGGCTGGCAAGGCGACGGCGTGACGGCGACCGGAAGCTGTCAGGCAAGGACAGCGGGCCGAGTGGAGAAGGATGACGATGAGAAGCGAGAGCATCGATTACCACGCTGACGTGCCGTTGACCGGCACGCTCATTCTGCCGGACAAGCCGGGCCCGGTTCCGGGCGTGCTCGTCCTGCCGGATATTTTCGGCTATGGCGATCATGTGCTGGAACGCGCCGAAATGGTCGCGGGCCTGGGCTATGCGGCCTTCGCCGCCGACCTGCACGGCGAGCAGCAGGTGCTTGACCCGGAGCCTGCCATGGCGGAACTGGCGCGCTTCTACGCCGAACCCGACCGGCCGCGTGCCCGGGGTCATGCGGCGCTCAAAGCCCTGTCCGACCACCCGCTGGTGGACGGCGAACGGATCGCGGCCATCGGTTTCTGCTATGGCGGGCGGCTGGCGCTTGAAATGGCGCGGCTTGGCGCGCCGCTGGCGGCGGTGGTGGGCTTCCACAGCAGCCTCTTTTCCTCCTATCCGCCCGCCGAGGGCCGAATCCACGCCAAGATACTGGCCTGCATCGGCAGCGAGGATCCGGGCGTGCCGGCCGAGGAACGGTCCGCGTTCGAAGCGGAAATGCGCGACGCGGGCGTCGACTGGCAGCTGCATCTTTATGGCGGGGTCTACCACACTTTCACCAACTGGCGCGCCGATAGCTGGGGACGGCCCGATTTTGCGCGCTATGATGCGGGTGCGGACCGGCGGTCCTGGGCGGCGATGAAGGCTTTGCTTGAGGAGACGCTGGGCGACGATCATTCGGGTTGAGAGGCGGGGCAGAGAGTTGATAGCGATCAAGACGCTGGTGGGCGAAGTCGAATATGCGCTGACGCCCGTGACGAAGTCCCTGGGCTTCCTCACGCGCGTCGTTCAGGTGCAGATCAACGAGCGCTTGCGGGGCGCCGGCGGATTGAGCGTCAGCCCGGCGGTCTTTTCCGCCCTGCGGCTGGTCCATGGCAATCCCGGCATCCGCCAGGGTCACGCCGCCCGGATCCTGCAGATCCAGGAATCGAACATGGCCAACATGATCAAGGACCTGGTGGCGCAGGGCTGGATCGAACGGCGCGAGGAGCCGGGCAAGCGCATCGGCCTCTGGATTACCGACAAGGGCGAAGAGGAAGTCAAGCAAGGCGCCTGGGCCGACGACCTCGACCGCTCCTATGCCACGGCCCTGTCGGACAAGGAATATAAGCAACTGCTGAACTTGCTCGACCGGGTCTATCGGTCGTCGCTGGCATGAATGGAGAAATAGGGTGGAACTGAAAGCAAGGCGGCTGGAAGGCCGGACGGCCGTGGTGACGGGCGCTGCCTATGGCATCGGTTATGCGGCGGCGGAACGGTTCGCGGCGGAAGGCGCGCAGGTCGTCATCGCCGATATCAAGGGGCATGAGGAAGCCGCCGAGCGGCTGCGGCAGGATTATCCCGACGTGATGGCCCTGACGATCGACGTGCGCGACGATGCCAGCGTCGCGGCGGGCATCGAGCAGGTGCTGGCGCGTTTCGGCTCCATCGATATTCTTGTCAATAATGCCGCCATATCGGCCGAACTGCATCCCACGCCCTTCGAGGAGCAGAAGATCGACGATTGGCAGCGCGTCTATGACGTCAATGTCCTCGGCGTGTTTCGCATGTGTCGTGCCGTTTCGCCGCACATGCGCCGCGCCAAATGGGGGCGCATCATCAATCTGGCGTCGGGAACGGCCTTCAAGGGCGCGCCGGGGATGCTGCACTATATCGCGAGCAAGGGGGCGATCCTGTCGATGACGCGATCGCTTGCCACCGAATTCGGCAATGACAATGTCCTGGTGAATTGCGTGTCGCCCGGCCTGACGATGACGGAAAGCGTCGCGTCGGCCGATCACATCACCGGGCATTTCCAGGAATTCGCCATGTCCAGTCGCGTGCTGAAGCGCGCTGCCACGGCCGAAGATGTAGCCAACGCGATCTTTTTCTTCGCCAGCGCCGATTCCGCTTTCGTCACCGGCCAGACGATCACCGCCGATGGGGGGTCGGTGTTCCACTGACCATGGGGAGGGGGCACGGGTTTCGTCCTCCTCCTTCCTTGGGCGGCGGCTGTGAGCGAGCGTTCCTGCCCCCATAGGTCCGTCGGGAACTATAGATCGAGCACCAGACGCGCTGATCTGGCGCCCGAGCAGCAGACCATCATCGTCTTGTTCGCCCGCTTTTCCGCGTCGGTCAGCACCATGTCACGGTGGTCCGGCGTTCCTTCGATCACGCGGGTTTCGCACGCGCCGCAAATGCCTTCCTCGCAGGAATAGGACATCTCCACGCCATGGTCGACCAGGGCCTGCAGGATGGTCTGGCCCGGCTGGACCATGATTTGCGCGCCGGACTGGTTGAGGACGACAGTGAAGCCGCCCTCGGTCGCGCTCTCCACGTCCGAACTGAAATATTCATAATGGATCTGCTCGCTCGCCAGTCCGCCCTGCTGGGCGCTGGAGCGAAAGGCATCGAGCATGGCGGTCGGGCCGCAGCAATAGAGATGAACGTCAGCGGCCAAGGCGTTGATCGTTCCCGGCAGATCGAACAGGCCGTCCCTGTCGTCGAAATGCGACACGAACTCCCCATTTCCATCCGCCGCCAGTTGCGCGATTTCAGCGGAGAGCGCGGCGCGCTCGCGGTTGCGCACGCAATAATAGAGGCGCCATGCTCTGCCGAGCTGACTGAGGCGCGTGATCATCGGGATGAACGGCGTCACGCCGATGCCGCCAGCGAAAAACACGGAGAGCGCGGCGTCCTCCGCCAGTCTGAAATTGTTGCGCGGCTTGCTGATTTCCAGGATCTCGCCGACGCGCAGCTTGTCGTGCATATAGGCCGAGCCGCCACGGCTGTTGGCGTCGCCCGCGACGGTCAGGCGATATCCCTGGCGATGCTCCGATCCATTGGACAGCGAGTAGCTGCGCATCATCCCGTTGGGCAGATGAACGTCGACATGGCTGCCCGGGTCGATGCGATCGGGCAGCGCGCCGTCGATCGGACGCAGGGTGAAGGACAGGATATCCTCGGCGGCAAGTTCGATGGCGACAATTCTGGCGGGGAAAAGCGGTTCGGTCATCCTCGGCTATCAACCTTGTATTTTCGGGGCGACAAGCGTCATTTCCCGCATCATCCTGGCGGCAGATTTTGATCATATTCACTAGTCGCAGGAACCGTGGGGACTCGCTTCGCCGACGCTCACGGCGAAACGAGTCCCTGTCCGGCCCGGGGAGCGTCAGGCCGTCGCGCGAACCAGTTCCGTTTCAGCGAAGGCGGGAATGATCTCGTCGCGGAAGATGTCGATCGTCCGCAGCCCCCATTCGAGCGGAAGGTCGGCCATCATCGGCGCGAAGACGAAATAGTTGATGTCGACCTGTTCGGCCATGGCCGCGATCTGCTCACGCACGGTCGCCGGGCTGCCGGCTGCCGCCCAGCCTTCGCGCACGGCATCGGCAATATTGTCGGGCGGGATGACCGGCGAGGCAATGGTGAAGCCGGCCTGATTTGCGAGTTTGAGAAGATTGGCGCGATGATAGCGCAATGCCGCCTCGCCGCGCTGAAGTGCTTCCCCGTCCGTGTCCGCGACATAGACATAGCGGGTAAGGCCGATCTTGGGCGGCAGGGCGTGGGGACCGGGCTGGAAATTGTCCCTGAACAGCTTCGATGCTTCGGCGCAATTTTCCAGCGGGCCGTTGAGGATGGTGTGGAAGCCCTGCTGCGCGGCCCAGACGAGCTGGGCGCCGCCGCCCGCGCTCGGATACCAGATCGGCGGATAGGGCTTCTGCAGCGGGCGGCTGTCAATGGGCGCTTCGATCGTGCCCTTCGGGCCCTGGCGCGTCATCTGGCCGTCGACCAGACCTTGCATCAACAGGGGGTAGAGATCTTCGAAGCGCTGCTTGGCGGTCGCCGGATCATAGCCGAAAAAGCCCAGTTCGATGGGATTGGCGCCCCGTCCGATCCCCAGTTCCACCCGGCCGTCGGACAGATGGTCGAGCATGCACACTTCCTGTGCCAGCCGGTAGGGATCATAGAGCGGCAGCAGATAGACGAGCGCGCCGAGGCGGAGGGTGCTGGTCTTTTGCGCGAGGGCCGCCAGGAAAAGGTTGGGCGACGGCACAAGGGACAGGGACGTGCCGTGATGTTCGGCAAGATGATAGGCGTAGAACCCAGCCTCTTCCGCCCGCTGTGCCAGAGCGAAACGCTCCTGATAGGTCTGTGCGGGAGGGCGGCCGGAGCGCTCGCAATGATCGAAAATACCGAATTGCACGAGAGTCTCCTCTTCCAAATTATGGCGCTCAAAAAAGCTGAACGCGCGGTTTTGCATGTGCTGGAATTAGGACCATACAAAGAATCTTGACATTGTCAAGCATAACGCCCATTCGCTGGACAGGATCATGAGGAGAGAAAGCGGTGCCCGCACCTGTGCGTGTCATAACGGGTTGCAGTTCCGGATTTGGAGAGGCGATCGCATTGGCGTTCGCGGCGCGAGGTGACACAGTTGTCGCTACCATGCGCGATCCATCGGCGGCTTCCGAGGCGATCAGGCAAGGTGGTGATATTGATTGTGTTCGCCTCGACGTCACGGATGATTCTTCGCGTCGTTCTGCGGTGAATTATGTCCTGCGCCGCTATGGGCGTATCGATACATTGGTCAACAATGCCGGCATTGTCGTCACGGCTGCCATCGAAGATACACCGGATGATCTGTCGCGCCGGATCTTCGAAACCAATTATTTCGGTCCGCTCGCATTGATGCAGGCGGTGCTTCCCGTCATGCGCGCGCAGGGCGGCGGCAGGATCGTCAATGTGACGGCGATCGGCGCGATCATCTCCACGCCGCTGCTCGGCATCTATTGCGCGTCCAAGCACGCGCTGGATTGCGTGAGCGCGGTGGTGGACATGGAAGGGCGGCCCTTCGGCGTGCGGGCGCCATCGATCCTGCCGGGCCAGTTCAGGACGGCGATCATGGGCAAGGCGCCGATGGTGATGACCGAACCCTATCAGGGGATTGCAGATGCGCTCCAGGCCGTCCGGACGGCCCGGGCGGCCGATATTCTTGATGATGTCGGTTCGGTCGTCGACGCGACGATCGCCGCTGCGACCGATGCCGATCCCAAGCCCCGCTATCTGGTCGGGGTCGGCCAACTGACCGAGGCGGTGGCGCCGGCCTTGGCCGAGTTGGAAACGCTGCATGATTTTTCCGCGCGACGGTGCGGAGTGGAATAGGACAGGAGTGGTGCGTTGACGATATTGGTGACAGGAGGCCTGGGCTTCATCGGCTCGCATGTCGTTCGCGAGTTTCTGGATCATGAGGAAAAGGTCGTCGCGACCCGTTTCGGCGGCGAGCAGGTCGCGCCTTTTCTGGCAGCCGCCGTCGGCCGTGGCCTGACGATCGAAGCGCTCGACGTGGCAAGTCCGCACGCGGTCATCGATGTGTGCAGGCGGCATGCGATCGACAGCATCGTGCATCTTGCCGGACCGCCGATCGGCGCGATGTCCCCGATCGAGGAATATCGCATCAACATGGCCGGCCTTCTCAACATCATGGAAGCGGCGCGGATCACCGGCGCCCGCCGGGTGTCGATAGCCAGTTCGATCGCGGTCTATATGGGGCTCAAAGGGCCGTTCATCGAGGATATGCCCGTCCGGATCGAGCCATCTCATCCGATCGAGGCGTTCAAGAAAGCCGAAGAACTGCTGGGCCAATATCTGGCCGGGGCAGGTCGGACGGATCTGATCAGCCTTCGCCTCGGCAGCATCTACGGGCCGCTCTACCGCACCTTGCGCCATTGGCCCGCGCAACTGGTGCATGCGGCGGTCAGCAAGCGGTCGGCGCCGCTCGACATTCCGGGGCTGCCGCGTTTCTACAGCGATGACCATGCCACCGATCTCTGTTTCGTGAAGGACTGCGCGCGGGCTGTTCGATTGATCCACAACGCGCCGGGCCTGAAGCACAAGAGCTATAATGTGGGCGGCGGCCAGGACGTGACCAACCGGCGGTTCGCGGAAGCCGCCGCCTCCGTTTTCCCCGGCTTCAAGGTGCGGATGGAGGAGGGGACGGGGCCGGACAACTGGCCGAACGCCATATTGGACATCAGCCGGGCGCGCGAGGATGCCGGCTATGTTCCGCTCTATACGATCGAACAGGCGCTGGAGAGCTACGCCAGCTGGTTGAGGGAGGGGCATCCCTATTGAGGGTGCGCCAGACAGGGAGAGAGAAGCGTCATGTCCGACCTTGAGAGCCTCTATCGGCGATATCTTGCCCGGTGCAACGCGCGAAAGTTCGACGAGCTTGGGGAATTTCTCCAGGATCCGTTGCTGTTGAACGGCCAGCCAATCTCCCGCGCCGGCTTTGCCGACCGCCTGTTCGCGCTCCTCGAAGCGGTGCCGGATTTTCGGTGGGAGCTGGTCGACCTGGTGACGAGCGGATCCAAGCTCGCCGTGCGCAACCAGACCACGGGCACGCCCCGCGCGCCATGGCTGGGGGTCGAACCGAACGGGAAGGCGGTGGCCGTGACGGAACTGGTCTTCTATACCTACCGGGACGGCAAGATCGCGGAGATCTGGGTCCTGTTCGATCTTGCCGCGATCCGCGCGCAACTTTCCTGAAGGGCGCGCTTCAGGAGACGGCACTTAGGGAGTCGAGATAGGCCCGGGTGGCGTCGAAGGCGGCTTCGATTTTCCGGTGGCGCTCCTCCAGCCAGCTCTGTGTGTCGAGATGGGTGAAGATATAGAGTTCATTGTCGACGATCGCCTGAATGACTCGTTCGCCGACGGCTTCGGGCGCGAGGCCGGTCTGCTTGAACATGTCGGCGAACAGTGCCGACTGGCTGCCGGTCGTGGGGCCGCCGAAGCGGCCGGGGCGATTGCGGTCCGACGTCAGGATATTGGTCGCGACCGCCGCCGGGGCGAGCACCGACACGCCGATATCCTGATCCTCCAGGTCGAGCCGCAGCCCTTCGGAAAGGGCAGTCACGGCATATTTCGTCGCAGCATAGAGGCCCTGGTGCCAATTGGGGTTCTTGCGAACCTGGAAGCCGCCAATCGAGCTGGTATTCACCACATGCCCGCCTTCGCCGCCTGCGATGATGAGCGGAACGAACGCCTTGATGCCGTTCAGCACGCCGAAGAGATTGACATTGACGCTCCAGTCGATCGCCTCGTCGGGCGTCTCATGCAGCGGTTTGACATTATAGGCGACGCCCGCATTGTTGACGAGGATGTCGAGCCGGCCGAAGGTTTCCCGTACCGTCCGCGCGGTCGCATACATCGCCTCGCGGTTGGCGACGTCGACCACCAGGGGCAGAAGGCTCGCGCCGGTGAACGACAGTTCGGCCGCCGCGGCATCCAGCGCCGCCTGTTCGATGTCGAGCATCACGACGGACACGCCTCGCTCCGCCAGCGAGCGCGTGATGCCGAAGCCGATGCCGGAGGCCGATCCTGTGACCAGGGCGACCTTGTTGTCAAAATCCTTCATGAAATACTCCGTGCCGATCCAAGCCTCTTCAGGCGGGCTATGCCTCGATCTGTTCGCGTCGCACGAATTCGGCCGGCAGGGTGACTTCGGCCCAATTCTGGTCCTTTTCCACCGCGCCTTCGCCGACGCAGATCTTGGAATAGTCGACCGCCGAGCGCACGCCGATGGGCTTGCGGCCGGCCTGGACGTCGCGGGCCATGTCCATCAGGATGCGCCGGATCCGAACCACCACCTGATCCGCCGGGATGAGGTTTTCCTGGGTGCGATCATAGATGGACCCCATCGACTCCGCGACGATGACGTCCTCCGGAATGAAAGGCGGCATGCCGGTGAAGCGGCCGTTGCGCATGCCTTCGCGGTCCTGATACCAATTATTGTCGCGGTTGGCCTTGTCAGGATTGTCGAACGTTTCCGGCGAAAAGCCGAGCCGGCCAAGCGTTTCAGGATCGATGCTCATGAAGCGCATCGCGGCCAGCGGCTCTTCCGGGGTCGTCCAGGCGCTGTCATAATTGCCGATATAGCCGACGGTCCGGTGGGAATCGATCGGGGTGAAGAAGGCGAAGGTCCCCTGGTCGGGATAGGCGCCGTTGGTGATCACCGTGGAAGGCGCGGCGAAGACAGAGGTCTTGCACGTTTCGTAGGCGCTGCCGTCAGCCCGGGTGATCGTCCGAAAAGCGGCGGAAAACTGGCCGAAATCCGTTGGATAGGTGTCGAAGCGGGGTGCCGCGTCCGCCATGATGCGCTGGAAGACGCTGTTGTCGGCGGCGGGATGCGAACGGCTCAGCGCGTCCTGGTGCAGCGTCGTCAGATGCGAGGAGTCGGCGCCGCCATCGATCGCCTGGATATAGTTGGTGTGATACATGACGGGCGCCACGAACATTTTTTCCGGCGCGAAATCGAGCCAGCGCCAGTTCGGGAAATCCGGCTTCTCCTCGGCCGGGCCGAGATAGACGAAGATGAGGCCGCCCTTTTCGACGACGGGAAAGGCCGGCTGCCGATATCGCTTCATGAAACGATCGTCGGTTGCGTTCGGCATGTCGATGATCGTCCCATCGACGTCGAATTTCCAGCCGTGGAAAATGCAGCGGAGCCCCCCTTCCTCGATCCGGCCGAGGCACAGGGATGCGCCGCGATGGCAGCATAGTTCGCGAAGGCAGCCGATGCGCCCCTTGCTGTCGCGGAACAGGACATAATCCTCGCCCAGCAGGGTGGTGCGCCTGGGGTCGCTATTGGGTTCGGGAAAGTCGCGCGACAGGCCGGCAACCAGCCAATAGCGCTTGAACGCGGCGTTCATGGGAGTGCCCGGTTCAACACGGCAGAGAAAGTCATTGTCTTCGCGCGTCATCATCGATCACTCTCCTATTCCGTTCGTGAGGGAGCGCGTGCCGTGCCTGCGGCTCCCGACCGATTGCAGCTTGTTCCGATTTCGGTTCATGCTAGCGGAGAACTTGACAATGTCAAGCTACTCACATTAGTCAATCATTCCATCGAGGCGGCCGAAGGAGTATGATCGCGCCAGGATGACGGCGATGATGCCGCCGCTGATGTTCGAGTGCGGAAATAGAGAGAGCCGCACCGCCAATGTCAATTCCTGCGCGAGGCGAACTTCTGCCGAGTTGAGATGCCCGCAAGACAAGGGCCAGCCATGGGAGAAATAGATGTCGAGTGACCCTATCTCTGGATATGCTTCTGATAGTCCTCTCAAGGGCATCAAAGTCGTCGAGCTGACGCAATATATTGCCGGTCCCTTCGCGGGCCAGCAACTCGCCGATTTCGGTGCCGATGTCATCAAGATCGAACGCATCGGAAGCGGTGACCCTTTCAGAAGCTATGTCGGCGGAAAGGATATCCAGGACTATGGCATCCATTACCGATCCTACAACAAGAACAAGAAGAGCGTCGCGCTGGACCTGCAAAAGCCCGAGGCGCGGGACATCTTCCGCCGCCTGGCGGCATCGGCCGATGTGGTGCTGGAGAATTTTCGTCCCGGCGTGATGGATCGCCTGGGACTCGGCTATGAGGCTCTCAAGGAACTGAACCCGGGCCTCATCTACTGCTCGGTGGCTGGCTTCAGCGCTGATGGTCCCTATCGTGACCGGCCTGCCTTCGACACGGTCGGCCAGGCGCTGTCCGGTATCCTCTACACATTCGTCGATCCCGACCAGCCGAAGCTTCGCGGCCCCACGCTCGCCGACCAGGCGACCGGATTGCAGGCGGCGGTCGCGATCATGGCGGCGCTCTACGGCCGGAAGGTGAGCGGCAAGGGATCGCGCGTCGACGTGACCATGGTCGACGCGTCGATCGGGTTCGTGCCCGACTTTCATTCCTTCTACACCGACGGCGGGGTGGCGATGGAGCCCGACTTCCGGGCGTCCATGTCGCAGGCCTTCATCATGCGCTGCGCCGACGGCATGATCTCCTTCCAGCTGGCGGGCCTGACTCAGGCGTGGGACGGACTTTGCCGGGCCATGGAGCGTCCCGATATCGCCGAAGACCCGCGCTTCGCCGAGCGGTTGATCCGTGTCGAGAACTGGTCCCAACTGCTCGACGCCATGCGCCCGATCTTCATCCAGCATCCCCGGAGCTATTGGGAAAAGCGGCTGGATGCGGAGGGTATTCCCTATGCGGCCGTCCTTTCGGTTCCCGAAGTGCATGAAGATCCCGAGGTCAAGCATAGCGGCATCTT
>DATEJA010000086.1:0-11363 GCA_035278405.1 Sphingobium sp.
TAGACGTCATAGGGCTGGCTCTTGCGGATATCCCAGGGGATGCCCGACCCGCGGATCATCGGCCCGGAGAAGCCCCATTTCAGTGCGTCTTCCTTGGAGACGACGGCGATATCGACATTGCGCTGCTTGAAGATGCGGTTGTCCGCCACAAGGCTGATCGCATCCTCGAACAGGCGCGGCAGGCGGGTGTCGAGCCAGTCGGCAATGTCGGTCAGCAGCTTGAGCGGCACATCCTGATGCACGCCGCCGGGGCGGAACCAGGCCGCGTGCATGCGGGCGCCCGACGCGCGCTCGAAGAAGTTGAGGCAGTCCTCGCGAATTTCGAACAGCCACAGGTTCGGCGTCATCGCACCCACGTCCATCACGTGCGAACCCAAGTTCAGCATGTGATTGCAGATGCGCGTCAGCTCCGCGAAGAACACGCGCAGATATTGCGCGCGCAGCGGCACTTCCAGGTTCAGCAGCTTCTCGATAGCGAGAACGTAGCTGTGCTCCATGCCGAGCGGCGAGCAATAGTCGAGCCGGTCGAAATAGGGCAGCGCCTGGAGATAGGTCTTGTACTCGATCAGCTTCTCGGTGCCGCGATGCAGCAGCCCGACATGCGGATCGCAGCGTTCCACGATCTCGCCGTCCAGTTCCATGACCAGACGCAGCACACCATGCGCGGCCGGATGCTGCGGGCCGAAGTTGATCGTGTAATTCTGGATCTCGGTATCGCCCAGCGTCGGATCGTCCGCGCTGATCTTGTGCTCGAGTTCGTCGAGATAATGGGCCATCAGGCTTCACCCTCGGGAGTTTTCGGCTTGCGCGTGCGTTTCGGCTTGTCGGCTGCGGCAGGCTGGGCGGCATCCGCCTCGCCCGTTTCGGTCGAAGCCGTGCGGGACCGGCGCACCGGCGTCTTCTTCTTGACGCTATCTTCAGGCACCGGCTTTTCGTCGGTCGCCTTGGCGGCTTCCTTGTTCGCCGGCTCGCCAGCGCCGGTTTCTTCCTTCTTTTCCGTCACCTTGGGCGTATCGCCTGCAGGCGCGCCCTTGGGCGCGGCGGCAGGCGGCGGCGGAGCAGCCGCCGGCGTCGGCGCACCAGGAGCCTGGGGCGCCTTTTCATCGCCCGGCAGCACATATTGCGCGCCTTCCCAAGGGCTCATGAAATCGAAGCTGCGGAAATCCTGGGCAAGGCTCACGGGCTTGTAGACGACCCGCTTGTCCTCCTCGCTATACCACATCTCGACATAGCCGGTCAGCGGGAAGTCCTTGCGCTGCGGATGGCCCTTGAAGCCATAGTCGGTCAGGATGCGGCGCAGGTCGGTATTGCCGTCGAAGATGACGCCATACATGTCGAACACTTCGCGCTCCAGCCAGCCGGCAACCGGCCAGATGTGCGTGATGGTGGGCACCGGCCTGTCCTCGTCGGTCGTCACCTTGACGCGCACGCGATGGTTCCGCGTGACGCTGAGCAGATGGTAGCAGACCTCGAACCGCTCCGGACGGTCGGGATAGTCGACCCCGGCGATTTCCATCATCTGCTGATATTGGGCGCGATCGCGCAACAACAGCATGGCATCGGCCAGCTTCTCGCGGACGACGGTGAAGGTCAGTTCATCGGCATGATCGACGGTTTCGACCAGCATCGACCCGAGCAGGCCCGCGATTTCGTCCGCGATCCCCTGGATGGTCGCGATCTTCGGTGCAGAATGACCCATATCAGCGCTCTAATGTCCCGACCCGGCGGATCTTCCGCTGCAATTGCATCACGCCGTAGAGCAGCGCTTCGGCGGTCGGCGGGCAGCCCGGCACATAGATGTCCACCGGCACGATCCGGTCGCAGCCGCGCACGACCGAATAGCTGTAATGATAATAGCCCCCGCCATTGGCGCAGGAGCCCATGGAGATCACATATTTGGGCTCCGACATCTGGTCGTAGACCTTGCGCAGCGCCGGAGCCATCTTGTTGCAGAGCGTGCCCGCGACGATCATCACGTCCGACTGGCGCGGCGAGGCGCGGGGCGCGGCCCCGAACCGCTCCATGTCATAGCGCGGCATGTTGACGTGGATCATCTCGACCGCGCAGCAGGCGAGGCCGAAGGTCATCCACCAGAGCGAACCCGTGCGCGCCCACTGGAACAGTTCCTCGGTCGAGGTGACGAGGAAACCCTTGTCGCTGACCTCGCTGTTCAGTGCGTTGAAGAAATCCTGGTCGGGCTGCGTTCCCGCCGGCAACAGGGTGCCGGGCGCGGGACGGTCAAGTTCTACTCCCATTCCAGGGCTCCCTTCTTCCACGCATAGACGAGGCCGAGCACCAGCTCCGCTATGAAGATCATCATCGTCGCCCAGCCGGCCCAGCCGATCTGGTCGAGGCTGACCGCCCAGGGATAGAGAAACGCCGCTTCCAGATCGAAAATAATGAACAAGATGGCGACAAGATAGAAGCGCACATCGAACTGGCTGCGGGGCTCTTCGAAAGCCGGGAAGCCACATTCATATTCGCTGAGCTTCGCCGGGTCGGGCTTTTGCACGCCGGTCAGGCGGCCGACCAGCATCGGCAGGAAGACGCAGGCGGCGGAAATCAGCAAGGCGATCCCGAGAAATATCAGGATCGGCAGATATTGGGCAAGATCGACCAACGGAATCCCCTGGGCGAATTTAGACGTGAGCGCGCTTTAGGCTTGCCGCATAGGCGAAGCAAGGCCCGCAACGCGTGAGAATGATTCGCAAGTAGCGCTGTTGCACAAAGCCACAATTGGCTCAGCGCAGCGCCCCGGCGACCAGCTTGTGCAGCTTGCTGTGGATGGCGTCGTTGCCCGCGATCACCTCACGCCGGTCGATCGGCTGGTCGCCGCCGCGGAAATCGGTGACGAAACCACCCGCCTCGCGCACCAGCAGGATGCCAGCGGCCACGTCCCAAGGCTGCAGCCCGCTTTCCCAGAAGCCGTCATAACGGCCCGACGCGACATGGGCGAGGTCCAGCGTCGCCGCGCCGAAGCGGCGGATGCCCGCCACCGAGGGGCCGACCGCGCCGAAGATGCGCGTCCATTGAGCGAAGTCGCCATGGCCCATGAAGGGAATCCCCGTGGCGATCAGACACTCGCCCAGGTCACGCCGCGCCGACACGCGCAGCCGCTGGTCGTGGCGCCAGGCGCCCCGGCTCTTTTCCGCCCAATAGCTTTCGTCCGTGATCGGCTGATAGATGAGGCCGGTCGTCACTTCCTTCTTGCCGCCATAGAGCGGTTCTTCCACCGCGATCGAGATCGCGAAATGCGGAATCCCGTGCAGGAAATTCGTGGTTCCATCCAGCGGGTCGATGATCCAGCGCGGCTTGTTCGGATCGCCCTCGATCACGCCGCCCTCTTCCAACAGGAAGCCCCAGTCAGGGCGCGCCTTGCGCAATTCCTCGACCAGCGTCTGCTCGCACTGTTTGTCCGCCTTGGAAACGAAGTCCGCCGGCCCCTTGCGCGACACCTGAAGATGCTCAACCTCGCCAAAGTCGCGCCGGAGCTTCGCCCCCGCCTTGCGCACCGCGCGTTCCATGACTGTGAGAAGGCCGGAATGGGATACCATTTTTTCATTCTCCCCCCTCCCGCTTGCGGGAGGGGCCGGGGGTGGGCGGCCGCGCTCGCGGCCCTCTTAAAAACGGAAAGGGCAGGAAGCTCGCCGACGCTCGCTACCCACCCCCTGGCCCCCTCCCGCTGGCGGGAAGGGGGACTGTTATTTCAGTCCGCCCGCTTCACATATTCCCGCTCATACACGTCGACGACGATGCGGGTTCCGGTGACGATGTGCGGCGGCACCATGACGCGCACGCCATTGTCCAGAATGGCGGGCTTGTAGCTGGCCGAAGCGGTCTGGCCCTTCACCACGGCGTCAGCTTCGACCACGGTCGCTTCAACCGTTTCGGGCAGCTGCACGGAGATCGGACGCTCCTCATACATTTCCAGCATGACCATCATGCCGTCCTGCAGAAACGCGGCGGCATCGCCCACCAGATCCTGCGGCAGGTTGATCTGCTCATAGGTTTCCGTGTCCATGAAGACGAGCATGTCGCCTTCGGCATAGAGATACTGGAAATCCTTGGTGTCGAGGCGGATGCGCTCCACGGTCTCGGCCGAGCGGAAGCGGACGTTGTTCTTGCGCCCGTCGATCAGATTCTTCAGCTCCACCTGCATATAGGCGCCGCCCTTGCCGGGCTGGGTGTGCTGGATCTTGACGGCACGCCACAGGCTTCCGTCATATTCGATATTGTTGCCGGGACGAATCTCGACGCCGCTGATCTTCATGGGAAGAGCCTGCCTATATGTCTGAAGGTGAAAAGAGCCGGCCTCTGCAAGGCTGCCGGCGCCTCTACATCGTGCCGGCCCTCAGGGCAAGGGGGATGCGGTTCAGAGCGGCTTGGCGAGCAGCGGATAGGGGTTGATCGGCCGGCCTTTGTACCAGGGCTCGCCCGGTGCCATGTCATGCACGGCGAAGTGCAGATGCGGCGCGGCGGGATTGGCGTTGCCGGTGCTGCCGACCGTCGCGATCTTCTGCCCGCGTCGCAGCCACCGGCCCTCGGCAAGGCCAGGCGCATAGGCGTCGAGATGAGCGTAATAATAGATGCGCCGCCCATCGGCCGAACGCTGATAAATGGTGAGCCCGCCGTCCACGCTGGTGAACAGCTTTTCCACCCGCCCGTCGGCCGCCGCCAGCACCGCCCGACCCCGCGCGGCCATGATGTCGATGGCATCGTGCGGCCGCGCTCCACCAGCGCGCGACTGGGTGAAGGTATCGGTCAGCGCCGTCGGCGGCACGCCTTCGACCGGGATCAGCAACTCGCCCGTCTCGGCGGCGGCCGGTCGAGGCGGAGGAGCTGGCGCGAGCGAGGGCTGTGGCGGGCCTTGGCTGGGAATGATGCGCACGCACATCCGCAGGAAAAGCAGGATCAGCAGGACGGCGAGCGCTATCCCCGCCCACCCCCGCCGACCCGGCCTCATGGCTGGAATATGGCCTTGACGCCGCTCTTGACCATCTGCGCCAGCCGCGCGGCATCCCAGTTGGTGAGGCGGATGCAGCCGTGGCTTTCGGTGCGGCCGATGGTTTGCGGCTCGGGCGTCCCATGGATGCCGTAATGCTGTTTCGACAGGTCGATCCACACCACGCCGACAGGCCCGTTGGGACCGGGCTTGAGCACAGCCTTCTTGTCCGTCGCCTCTGCATCCCAGAACAGATCGGGATTATAATGGAAGTCAGGATTGCGGCTTATCCCCTTGATTTCCCATGTCCCGATCGGCAGCGGATCATGCTGCGACCCCATGGTGGCGGGGAATTGCGCGATCAGGCCGTCTTGCGCGTCAAAGACCCGCAACACGCCGTCGGACTTGTCGACGACGATATGATCGGCCTGCGGCTGATCCTTGGCAACGGCCAGGCTCGCGAGCGTCTCGCCCCAGCCGCGCTCGTCACCCTCGATCCGGGCAACGGGCTGGTTGCCGACTGCCGGGACGCGCACGGTGGCGCCGGCGCCGATCTTCATATTGGGCGGGTTCAGCGCCATGATCGCCTCCGGCTTGGTATGAAACCGCTCGGCCAGCTTTTCCAGCAGGTTGCGATAGCCGAGCGCCGGGAGCTTGGCCTGCTCGGGATAGCCTTTGGGTATCGTGGTGAAAGGTCCTTGCGCGAAGCCGTCGGGGATTTTGACGAGCCATGTGGCAGGAGGCGGGTTGGCGCCGAGCAAGGCCTTGGCGGTCGCCTCGTCATAACTGCCTGTCTCGGGCAGACCCTTGGCCTGCTGAAAACCCTTGAGCGCGGCCGTGAAGGACATGCCCTCCTTCCCGTCCAGCACGCCTGGCGAAAAACCGGCCCGATCCAGCGCCACCTGGGCCTGGAGAACAGAGTCCACCCGTTGCGCGGCCCCCGCCGGTTCAGGGACGATGGTGAAGGCATAGGGATCGGCCGCGGGCTTCGGAGCCGGGGCGGGCGCCGCTGCATGCTGCTTGGGCTGGCCCGACGCGGCGGGCGTGCTGTCATTGCCCTGGGTGACGGAAACATTGCAGGCGGTGCACAGCAACGCGAGGATCAGCAGATGGTTTTTCAAGGCGATGCTCTCCCGATGGTGGGAGGGAAAACGCGCGAAGTCGAGGAAAGCTGCCTCCAGGCGGAGGTGAGGGGTGGTTGGTGGTTTGGCTCAGGACACTCCCCTCCCGCCGGCGCGAGGGGCAGCGAGACTTGACGAGCGCAGCGAGTCAGTCGCAGCGGGGTGGGCTAGTAATGCGACGTTGCGCCAGCCCACTCCTAACCCTCGAAGAGAGTCACGTGCCTCTCTTCGACGCCTGCGGGAGGGGGAATAAGCTAGGCGATTGCCGATAAGCCCAATCAGCTCAGCACAGCGCCAAAGGCGCGCACTCCCGCACCCGGTCCTTGCGCATGGCCCCACACCGCGCCGCTTACGGCCAGGAAATCCGCGCCGGCCCGCACCAGCGGCGCGGCATTGTCGGCGGTGATCCCGCCGATCGCGACGCAGGGCAGTTCGAACAGCGTGGTCCACCAGCTAAGGATCGAGGGGTCCGGCCGATGGTGCGTTTCCTTGGTGGTGGTGGGATAGAAGGCGCCGAAAGCGACATAGTCCGCCCCGGCCTCCCCCGCCTCCATCGCCAGGTGCCGGCTGTCATGGCAGGTGATGCCGATCTGCACCGATGGCCCCAGCAGCTTGCGCGCCTCGCGCGGATCGCCATCGCCCTGGCCCAGATGCACGCCGTCCGCCCCCAGCCGCTGGGCGAGTGCCACGCTGTCGTTGATGATGAAGGCGATGTCCCGCTCCGCGCAAAGCTTCTGCAGCGGCTCGGCGGCGCGCGCGATCGCGTCTTCCTCCATCCCCTTCAGCCGCAGCTGGAAGGCCGCGATGTTGCCGCCGTCGAACGCCTCCGCCAGACGCGAGGCGAAGCCATCCTCTATCGCGGGTGGCGAGATCAGGTAGAGCTGGCAGGCGGGCCGCCGCTCGTCTCGTTCGAAACGGTCCGCGAAACCCGGATCAAGTGCCAGCTCGTCATCGGTAAAATCGGTCATGCGGTCGCCTTAGCGCCTTTTGGGGTGGGTGGAAAAGGGCGGAACCCGTGTCCGCGCCTGATGCGTTTGGCTGTCATGATCAGGATCGGCTGTTCGGGATGGAATTATCGCCACTGGCGTGGCCGCTTCTATCCGGAAAAGCTGGCGATGAAGCGCTGGTTCGCCTTCTATGCCGAGCATTTCGATACGGTCGAGATCAACAACAGCTTATATCGCCTTCCCCAGCCCGCAACGGTGGAAGGCTGGCGCGACCAGGCGCCCGCCGGCTTTTGCTATGCGGTCAAGGCGAACCGCTATCTCACCCAGGCGTTGAAGCTCACCCATTGCGAGGAGCCGATGGAGCGGATGATGGCATCCTTCCGCCACTTCGGCCCGACGCTCGGCCCTGTCCTCTACCAGTTGCCGCCGAGCCTGGCGCTCAACCTCGAACGGCTGGAAAACTTCCTGCAGCTTCAGCCCGGCGACATCGTGCCCGTCTTCGAATTCCGCCATCCCAGCTGGTATGTGGACCAGGTCTACCGGCTACTCGACGCGCATGGCGCCGGCTTTTGCGTTCATGACATGGCGGGTTCCGCCAGTCCGCGCGTGGCGGTCGGAAAGGCCGCCTATGTCCGCTTCCATGGCGGAAAGGGCAAATATTGGGGCCGCTACACCGATGCGCAGCTGCTCGGCTGGGCCGACTGGATGAGCGAACAGGCACGGGGCGGACGCGCCGTCTGGGCCTATTTCAACAATGACAGCGATGTGGCCGCCATAGACGACGCGCTGACGCTCAAGGCCATGACCGGCCAGAATGTCGGACGCTGACCGCGACGATCAGCGCCCGGTTTTCGGTCAGGCCGTCTTCTTGGTCGACGCGGTGTAGATTTCGTCGATCGCGCCGCCGAGCGAGGCGTTGAACTCGTCATCGCTCATCTGGTGGCGCAGGTCTTCGAGCAGCGCGCGGCTGAAGCTGGCGATGATGCCCTTGTTCTTCGCCAGTTCGACGCACGCTTCCGGGCGCTTGTAGCCGCCCGAGAGCGCGACGACGCGCAGCACCTTGGGATGGTCGACCAGCGCGTCGAACAGGCCGGCCTTGGCAGGCAGCGACAGCTTCAGCATCACGCGCGTGCCCTCGGGCAGCGCATCGAGATTCTTCAGCAGTTCCTCCAGCAGGATCTGGTCGGCCTCGGCGCGCTCGGGGCTCTTGATGTTGATCTCGGGTTCCAGCATCGGCATCAGGCCGGCGGCGAGCACCTGGGCACCCACTTCGAACTGCTGCTTGACGATGGCGGCAATGCCCTCGCGATTCGCGAGATTGATAACCGAACGCTCCTTGGTGCCGAACACGCCGAGCGCCTTGGCGCGCTTCAGCAAGCCGTCCAGTTCCGGCATCGGCTTCATCAGCTGCACGCCGTTGGCTTCATCCTCCAGACCCTTGTCGATCTTGATGAAAGGCACGACGCCGCGCTCGATCAGCGCCTGGGGCACCGGCTTGCCATTGGCGTTGCCGTCCATGGTGCGTTCGAACAGGATCGCGCCGATCACCTTGTCGCCGCTGAAGGCGGGCGAGGTGATGATGCGGGTGCGCATGTCATGGATCAGGCCGAACATCTCTTCGTCGCTGCCCCATGCGCCTTCCTCGATGCCATAGCCCTTGAGCGCCTTGGGCGTCGAACCGCCGCTCTGGTCGAGCGCGGCGATGAAGCCGTTGCCGCCCGCAATCTTGTTCGTCATGTCCTGATCAAGCATCTGCACATACTTTCTCTGCAAGGGTTGCGCCGCCCTGTCGGCGGCATCGGAAAGGTAAAAATCGCCCTCTTTTTGGGAGGGCGACCTTCGAAGTTCACACCATCAATGCCTTCACGCCGGGCAGTTCCTTGCCCTCCATCCATTCGAGGAAAGCGCCGCCCGCGGTCGACACAAAAGTGAAGTCGCCGGCCACGCCGGCATGGTTGAGCGCGGCAACCGTGTCGCCGCCGCCCGCGACGGAGGTGAGCCCGCCTTCCTTGGTGAGCGCGGCCGCCGTCTGGGCGAGCGCGACGGTCGCCTTGTCGAAGGGGGCGATCTCGAACGCACCGAGGGGCCCGTTCCACACAAGCGTCCGGCAATTTTTGAGCGCGTCGCCCAGCGCCTCGACAGCGGCGGGGCCCACGTCCAGGATCATCTCGTCCGCCGCGACTTCATGCACGTTGCAGGTCCGGAGCGACGGCGGGTTGGCCGCGAACTCCTTCGCCACCACCACGTCATAGGGTAGGTGGATGGTGCAGCCGGCCTTTTCCGCCGCGTCGAAGATCGCGTCGGCCGTATCGGCGAGGTCCTTCTCGCACAGGGACTTGCCGACATCGACGCCGCGCGCGTGCAGGAAGGTGTTGGCCATGCCGCCGCCGATGATCAGATGATCGACCTTGGCGACGAGATTGTTGAGCACGTCGAGCTTGGTCGAAACCTTCGCCCCGCCGACCACCGCCGCGACCGGCTTCACCGGCTCGCCCAGCGCCGCCTGCAGCGCGTCCAGTTCCTTTTCCATCGAGCGCCCAGCAAAGGCCGGCAGCTTGTGCGCCAGGCCCTCGGTGGAGGCATGGGCGCGGTGCGCGGCGGAAAAGGCGTCGTTGACATAGAGGTCGCCGATCGCCGCCATGGCTTCCGCCAGCGCGGGATCATTCTTCTCCTCGCCGGCATGGAAGCGGGTATTCTCCAGGATCGAGATGTCGCCGGGCCGCATCACCGCGATGCCGTCGACCGCCGCCTGGCCGCAGCAATCGGGAATGAACTGCACGTCGCGCCCCAGCACCGCCGTCAGCGGACGGGTGATCTTGGAGAGAGAATATTCCGGGTTCTTCTGCCCCTTGGGACGGCCGAAATGGGCCAGAATCAGCACCTTCGCGCCGCGATCGGCCAGTTCGAGGATGGTCGGCATCGCCGCGCGCAGGCGGGTATCGTCGGTCACGCTGCCGTCCTGCATCGGCACGTTCAAATCTTCGCGCACCAGCACGGTCTTGCCGCTGATGTCGCCCATATCGTCCAGCGTCTTGAAGGGCTTGGCCACGATTTTGTCACTCCTCCTGGACCGTTCGGGCTGAGCGAAGTCGAAGCCTTCAGCCGAGCGGAGCGAGGCCAGGTCAGCCTTCGCTCCGCTCAGGCGAGCCCTTCGGCAAGCTCAGGGCGAACGGAGAATTGCTGCTGCGCTTACAGCAGGCCCGCAACCACGCCGGTCGTGTCGACCATGCGGTTGGAGAAGCCCCATTCATTGTCGTACCAGCTGAGCACGCGCACCAGCTTGCCGTCGATGACCGCCGTTTCCAGGCTGTCGATCGTCGAGCTGGCGGAATCGCCGTTGAAGTCGATCGAGACGAGCGGCTCGTCGGTATAGGCGAGAACGCCCTTCAGCGGACCTTCGGCGGCGGCCTTGAGCAGGCTGTTCACTTCCTCGACGCTGGTGTCGCGCTTGGGCGTGAAGGTCAGGTCGACGACCGAGACGTTGGGGGTCGGCACGCGGATGGCCGAACCGTCGAGCTTGCCCTTGAGTTCGGGCAGCACTTCACCGACCGCGCGGGCAGCGCCGGTGGTGGTGGGGATCATCGACATGGCGGCCGCGCGCGAACGGCGGGCGTCGCTGTGGATCTGGTCGAGGATCTTCTGGTCGTTGGTGTAGCTGTGGATCGTGGTCATCAGGCCACGTTCGATGCCGATGCTGTCGTTCAGCACCTTGGCGAAGGGCGCCAGGCAGTTGGTGGTGCAGGACGCGTTGGAGATCACCACGTCCTCGGCCGTCAGCGTCTCATGATTGACGCCGAACACGACCGTCTTGTCGACGCCCTTGGCGGGAGCCGAGATGACGACGCGCTTGGCGCCGGCGGCGAGATGCTTCGAGGCCGATTCCCGGTCGGTGAAGAAGCCGGTGCATTCCAGAGCGATCTCCACGCCCTGCGCGGCGTGCGGCAGCTTGGCGGGGTCCCGCTCGGCCGTGACGGCGATGCGCTTGCCGTTGACGATCATCGCGTCGCCATCGACACTGACTTCGCCCTGGAAGGGGCCATGGACGCTGTCACGCTTGAACAGCAGGGCATTGGCCTTGGCATCGCCCAGATCGTTGATGCTCACCAGTTCCAGATCATGGTCGGTGCGCGACAGGATAGCGCGCGCCACCAGGCGCCCGATACGTCCGAAACCGTTGATTGCTACCTTCGTTGCCACTGCACTAGCCTCCTGATTGGTAGATGTTTTTTCTCAATGATCGAGCGCGGCCGCGACCTGCGGCGCGATCTTCGCCGCGGTCAGGCCGAAATGCTCGTAGAGCGCTTCCGCCGGAGCCGAAGCGCCGAATGTGTCGATGCCGAAGCGCAGGCCGGC
>DATEJA010000087.1:0-2227 GCA_035278405.1 Sphingobium sp.
TCAACCGTCACTTCGGTTCGCCGCTTGGGCGCAGGGCCGTCGATCAGGTCGAGCGCGTCGAGCCAATCCCCGTCCGCACTATGCTCGGCGAGATTGAAACGGCGACTTGCCTGGTTGAGCGTCGCGCCTCTGCCCTTTTCCACAGCCATGCAGAATTAGAACATAAAGAGAACGGATATGCAAGCTGCGTCTGATCAGCGCTCCATGAGGCGGGGCATCAGCTCGACGAAATTGCAGGGGCGGAAGCGGCTGTCGAGCTGGGTCGCAAGGATGCCATCCCACGCGTCTTTTACCGCGCCGGTCGAGCCGGGCAACGCGAAGATATAGGTGCCGCGCGCGACGCAGGCGGTGGCGCGGGACTGGATGGTGGACGTGCCGATCGTCTGATAGCTGAGCCAGCGGAACAGCTCGCCGAAGCCCGGAATTTCCTTGTCCTGCACCTGCGCGAGCGCTTCGGGCGTGACATCCCGCCCGGTGACACCGGTGCCCCCGGTGGTGATGATGCAGTCGATTTCCGGATCATCGATCCAGGCGTGGAGCCTGGCCACGATCGCGGCGCGGTCGTCACGCTCGATATGCCGGGCCGCCAAGACATGGCCGGCAGAAGCGATCCGCTCGACGAGTGTATCGCCGGAGCGGTCGTCGGCCAGACCGCGCGTGTCCGATATGGTCAGTATGGCGATCCGAACCGGCAGGAACGGCCGGTCTTCGTCGATCGGCATCAGTCGGAGCCGCCCGCTATGCTGGGGCCGCTGAAGGGGGTCTTCTGCGCGATCCGGACCATCTTCACGCCCTTGGCGCCGGGGAAGGTCGGCCACATGCCCTGCGCCATGCCCGTCAGGCAGTCGGCGCTGCCCTTCGCCTGGATCTGATACATCCAGTAATTGCGCATGACGATGTTCACATAGGCGCGCGTTTCATAATAGGGCAGCGATTCGATGAAGAGCAGCGGATCGCCATTGTCCTTCACTTCGCTGTTCCACCGTTCGACCGGCAGAGGTCCGGCATTATAGGCGGCCATCACCTTGGGCAGCAGACCGCCGGTCGCGCTCATGTCGCGAAGATTTTCCAGATAGCGCTGGCCATATTCCATGTTCGTCGACGGAACGAACAATTGCGCCGGCGACGCAAGTCCCATGTCGGTGCCGGTGCCGGGCAGAACCTGCATCAGCCCGCGCGCGCCGGCGCTGCTGACGACATCGCTACGGAATCCGGACTCCTGGAGGGTATGGGCGTAAATGAGGGCCGGATCGACGCGCCAGCCGCCATCGGGCCGCCAATCGGGCGCCGGAAAGCGGGCGAAGCTGTCAGGCTGTTTGCCGGCCGGGCCGTTATGCGCCAGCCAAAGTTGCGTGGCTGGAAGGTTGAGCGCGCCGGCGAGACGCAGCAGCGGCTCATATTGGGACATGCCGCCAATCTTTGCCTGGTAACGAACGAACTGGTCCGCTTTCCCTGGCTGACCGATCGCATTGAGAGCGATCGCCGCGCGGACATTGGGGCTGTCCTTCAGCATTTGCCAGTCGGCGGCGTTGAAGCGGCTTGCAGCCTTCGCGCGCGCCATCGGCATGCCCAGTGTTTCGCGGGCGAGCAGGCCGTAGAAAGTCTCTTCGGAACGGGCGGCCGACTTCAGGAGGTTCTCGACCTTTTCCGGTTGGCCGCACACCATATAGGCGCGCGCCGCCCAATAGGCCCCTGCCGCGCGCATGTCTTCATTGCCCGCGAGCGCCGCGACATTGGCGAAAGCAGGGGCGGCCGAGGCGCAATCATTTTGCCGCCACGAAGCAAGCCCGGTGGTCCAGTGCGCCTGCACCGCCCAATCACCGCCGACGCGCATCTCCAGCGCCTTGGCGGCCATGCGGCGCGCGTTGGTATCGTCGCTTTCGATGTAATAGGCCCACGCGATACGCTGGCGCACCTCCGTCAGACCTTCTGGCGTGAGGCCGACTTCGCCGGTGGCGAGCAACGCTTCCGCGCCGGCAGGATCGTCATTCTTGATGAAGGGTTGGATCTGACCCACCAACGTCTGCGCAAGCAGGTCGGTCTTGATCGCCGAGACATATTCCCGTCGCGGCGCGGAGCCCAGCCAGACCATCTTCTGCACCTGCGGCAGGGTAGGCAGGATCGTCGCGCCGCGCTTTTGCGCGAGGCGCGACAATTGGTCGGCATTGGGCAGCCAGGATGCCTTGTTGATGAGGTCGAGCAGGTCGAACAATTCGACGCGCGGCGA
>DATEJA010000088.1:0-6485 GCA_035278405.1 Sphingobium sp.
TTGCGGAACTTGGCGCCGTCGATGCTCATGAAATAGACGAGCTTGCCCGAACCGCGCAGGTCCAGCGTCTCGACCGTCAGCACGCCGGCGGCCTGCGCCATCGCTTCGACGATGAGCACGCCCGGCATGATCGGTCGACCAGGGAAATGCCCCTGGAAGAAACCCTCATTGATCGACACGGCCTTGACCGCGTGGATCGTCTCGTTCTTCACGAGCGAAACCACGCGGTCGACGAGCAGCATCGGATAGCGGTGCGGCAGCGCCGCCATGATCCCACGAATGTCGATGGGACCGATGGCGGCGGCAGGTGCCGCGTCGACTTCACCCGTCATCGGCTTGGCGTCAGCGCGACGTGGGCTGCTGCGACGGGTTGGCCGGCGCCGCGGCGGCCGGGGCCGGCCCCTCACCGCGATTGGCGCCCGGCTGCCAGCCGGCCGGCGGGGTGATGCCGACGCTGGGCACCAGCGCGTTGAGCTGGGCCACGACCTGCTGCGTGATGTCGACGGTCGGCTGATAGGAAACCGTAGCGTCGGGCGCCAGGATCAGGTCGACCTTCGCCTGCGTCATCGCCGCCTTGAGCGCGTCCGACAGCTTGGCCGAGATCTGCTCTTCGACATAGGCGTTGGCGAGCGCGATCGGCTGGCCCAGGCGCTGCAGTTCGGCCTGACCGTTCTGGCCGGCCTTCTGATAGGCTTCATACTGGGCCTGGATCGCGGGGGTAGGCTTGTTGCCGGCAGCCTTCATCGCGGCTTCGAGCGCGGTGCCCTTGGCCTTGAGGTCGGCATCGATCGCGTTCTTGCGCGCAGTGAAGCTGTCGATCTGCGCCTTGTAGGTCGTCTGGATCTGGCTGCGCGCGGTGCTGTAGGCCGAGCTGGTGGCAACGGCGCGCTGCAGGTCGACGACGGCGATGCCGGTCTTCGACTGGGCAGCGGCCGGCACGCTGGCGAGCGCGATGGCGGTCATGGGCGCAAGAGCCAGCGCGGCGGCCTTGATAATGGTCTTCATTAGAATTGAGTCCCTACGTTGAAGCTGATGAGCTGAGTGTCGTCCCCTGGTTCCTTGAGCAGGGCCTTGGCGATGTCGATGCGGAACGGCCCGAACGGCGAATTCCAGTTGACGCCAAAGCCCACGGACACGCGCGGCTTGAGCGTGTCGCCGAGATATACTTCTTCAAAGCCGCTACCGCTCACATAGGCCACATCATAGCCAGGAGCGGACACGTTCGAGCAATTGCCGAGGCTCTGCGCTCGTTCCGGCGAACGAGCCGGATTAGTGGTGTTCGCCTGAGGCGTCAAAGAGCAGAAACCGGCGAAGCTGGTCGGCACCGGATCGCGCAAACCACCCACGGCGCCCGCATCAACAAAGATGGAGGGACGCAGGCCCATTTCGCGGGCGCCGGACCCAAGCGGGATTTCCACTTCCGCGCGTGCAAGATAGTAGATCTTGCCGCCCAACGCGTCGTCGCGGACATTATTATTGTCCGTGCTCCTGATGAAGCTTCCGGGATTGTTCGGATCATCGACAAGATAATAGCGCTTCACGCGCGGCCCGATGCCGCGAATGTCGAAGCCGCGAATCTGGGGATTGCCCAGGAAGAAACGATCGGTCAGGCGGACCTTGTCGACCAGCGCGCCTGTCGCGTCGGTCCGATCGCCTTCAAGCGAGTGGATATACCCCCCCTCGCCCGACAGGGAGAAGATGAAGCCTCCGCCCAGCGGCCAATATTTGGAGGCATTGAGCCGGGTGCGGATATATTTGACGCTGCCGCCAAGCCCCGCCAAATCCTGGCTGAGGACGATGTTATGGCCGCGTGTCGCGCGGATGCGGTTGTCGCGATTGTCGTAGATCAGCGAATAGCCGATCGAGGAGGTCGTGCGCTTCCCGATGGCGTCGCACAGATAGCGACCGGCCAGGATCGGATCGCAGACGCCGTTGGTATAATAAGTGTCCTTGTCCAGCGTCACATTGTCGAGGTTCAGGCTGTAACGCAGCGCCAGAGACATATATTCGGTGATCGGCACGCCCGCTCGGATCTGGAAGCCGGTGGTGGTCTGCTTGTAGGTCGTGTCGCGCTCGTTGCCGGTGCCGGTATAGCGGAAGCTGTTCAAGTCGCGGCGGTAGATGTCGCCGCCCAGCGCGATATTCTTGTCCATGAAATAGGGCTCGGTGAAGCCCAGTTCGACCGACTTGGAATAGCTGGAATAGTTGACGCTGGCGCGCAGTTCCTGGCCCTTGCCCCGGAAGTTGCGCTGGGTGATCGACGCCGCGACGATGAAACGCTCAAGGCTGGAGAAGCCGGCCGAAAGCGACAGTTCGCCGGTCGATTTTTCCTGGACGTTGGTTTCCAGCACGATGCGGTCGGGCGCGGAGCCGGGCTTCTGCTCGATGTCCAGCTTTTCCTGGAAGAAGCCGAGCGAATTGATGCGATCCTTCGAGCGCTTGACGAGGAAGCTGTTGAAGGCGTCGCCTTCCGCCAGGCGGAATTCGCGGCGGACAACCTTGTCCTGCGTCAGCGTATTGCCGTTGATGTCGACGCGTTCGACGTAGACGCGCGGAGCGTTGCCGATGCGGAAATTGATCCCCATCGTCAGATTGTCCTTGTCGCGGTTGAAGTCCGGCTGGACGTCCGCGAAGGCATAACCGAACAGGCCCGCCGTCTCGCTCAGCGTGTCGACCGTGTCCTCGACCTTCTTGGCGTTATACCAGTCGCCCTTCTTCATCGGCAGGGTCTTGGTGAGCGAGGCGCCGGACAGGTCGCGAATGTCGCTTTCCACCTTCACGTCGCCGAACTTGTAGCGCTTTCCTTCCTCGACCACATAGGTGATGATGAAGTCCTGTTTGTCGGGCGTGAGTTCCGCCACGGCCGAGATCACGCGGAAATCGGCATAGCCTTCGGTCAGGTAGAATTGGCGCAGCTTCTGCTGGTCATAGGCCAGGCGATCGGGATCATAGCTGGTGCCCGAGGAGAAGACGCGGAACCAGCGCGACTGCTTGGTCACCATCTGGCTGCGCAGTTCGCCGTCGCTGAACTTGTCGTTGCCGATGATGTTGATCTGGCGGACCTTGGACTTGGGCCCTTCGGTGATTTCGAAGACGATGTCGACGCGGTTCTGGTCGAGCTGCACCATCTTGGGCTCGACCGTGGCGGCGAAGCGGCCCTGGCGCCGATAGAGTTCGATGATGCGGGCGACGTCGGCGCGGACCTTCGACCGGGTATAGATCTGGCGCGGGGCAAGCTTGATCTCCGGCCGGATCTTCTCTTCCTTCAGCCGCTTGTTGCCTTCCAGCACGATGCGGTTGATGACCGGATTTTCCTTCACCTCGATGGTGAGGGCGCCATTGTCGTTGCGGATCTGGACGTCGGCGAACAGCTCCGTTTCGTAAAGGTCGCGCAACGCCTGGTCGAGCGATTCCTGGGTGAAGGGCTGGCCGACGCGCAGCTTGGTATAGGAGAGCACGGTATCGGGTTCGAGCCGCTGCTGGCCGACGACCGCGACGCTGCGAATGGTGCCGGCCGTTGGCACGACAGCCGGGACCGGGGCAGCGGCGGGCGCAGGCGCAGGCGCGGGAGCATCCTGGGCGAGCGCCGGCACGGCCGCCATGCCCGCGATCATTGTGGTCGCCAAAAGGGCCGCGACAACCGGGCGCTGTCTGTTGCTGCTCATCATCGCTGTCACCCGCTCACCCTTTTACATAGAAGCAATGTTCGTTCACGCCGGGAAGGACGGCGCCAAATCGCGCCTCCCTGCCCGATACGGATCACCCGATCAAGCCGGACAGGCGTTCCCAGAGACCGAAAGAAGATAAATCGTTGAATGTTACCAGCATCATCATCGCCAGAAGCACCGCGAGGCCGGAGCGATAGGCCCATTCCTGCACGCGGGGGCTGACCGGCCTGCGCTGGATCGCCTCGACCGCGTAGAAGAGCAGGTGGCCGCCATCCAGCATCGGGATTGGCAAGAGGTTGATGAACCCCAAGTTAATCGAGATGAGGGCCATGAAGAAGACGAAGCTTTCGACGCCCAGGGTGGCCGCCTGGCCCGAAACCTCGGCGATCTTGAGCGGCCCGCCCAGTTCCTTGACCGACCGGCCGCCGCCCAGGATCTGCCCCAGCGTTTCCACCATGGTGCGGACGATCTGGCCGGTATGCTGGACCGCGACGATCGGCGCGCGCCAGAGGCTGACCTGCTCGATCACCGGCTGGCCGGGGGCAATGCCCAGGCGGCCGATGCGGAACTTGCTGCCGAAGCCGTCGCCTTCCTCGACCGATCCGATGCGGCCCTGCTTTTCGAACTGGCGCCCCTTGCGTTCGAGCAGGATCGTGACCGGCTCGCCCGGCCGGATCTGCGCGAAGAGGCGGATGTCGTCGAAGGTCGCCATCTCGCGCCCGTTGATCGCGACGATGCGGTCGCCCGGCTGGATGCCGGCGGCGGCGGCCGCGCTGCCCGGCTGGACCTGTCCGGCGACGGCGGGCGTGCGGCTTTCGCCATGGACGAAGGCGAAGGTGGCGAGGATCAGGATGGCGAAGAGGAAATTGATCGCAGGGCCGGCGGCGACGATCGCGGCCCGTTGCCACAGCGGTTTGGCGGGAAAGCTCTGCGCCCGTTCGGCGGCGGGCAGTTCCAGCCAGGCCGGATCGGTCTGGCCGGCTGCGTTCATGTCGCCCTTGAACCGGACATAGCCGCCCAGCGGCAGCGCGCCCAAGCGCCAGCGGGTGCCGCGCCGGTCGACCCAGGCGGCGATTTCGGGCCCGAAGCCGATCGAAAAAGCCTCCGCCTTCACCCCGCACCAGCGGCCCACCAGATAGTGGCCCAGCTCATGCACGAAGACGAGCGGCCCGATCACCGCGACAAAGGCCAGGACGGTCAGGAGGAAACCGGGGTTCTGGATCAAGCAGTCAATCTTTCCATCACTTGGCCCGCCAGGATCCGCGCCTTGGCATCCGCTTCCAGCACATCGTCGATCCCGTTCGGCACAGGCGCGCTATAGCGGTTCAGGACATCCTCCACAATCATGGCGATATCAAGGAAGCCGATGGCGCCCGCCAGGAAAGCGGCGACCGCCACTTCATTGGCGGCGTTGAGGATGGCGGGCGCCGCCCCGCCCTGCTGCGCCACCTGCCGCGCCAGGCGCAGCGCGGGGAAGCGATCCGGATCGGGTGCCTCGAAATCCAGCCGGCCCACGCGGGTCAGGTCGAGCGGCTGGCAGGGCGTCGCCATTCGCTCCGGCCAGGCAAGCGCGCTGGCGATGGGGATGCGCATGTCGGGCGAGCCGAGCTGCGCCAAGGTCGATCGGTCGCGATATTCGACCATGGAGTGGATGATCGATTGGGGGTGAACCAATATCTCGATCCGGGCGAGCCCGACGGGGAAGAGATGCGCCGCCTCGATCAGCTCCAGCCCCTTGTTCATCATCGTCGCGCTGTCGACGCTGATCTTCGCGCCCATCGACCAGTTGGGATGCGCGACCGCCTGCGCCGGGGTGATGGCGCGCATCTCCTCCCGGCCGCGGGTGCGGAAGGGGCCGCCGCTGGCGGTCAGGATGATCCTTGATACATCTTCCAAGCGACTGCCGGCAAGGCATTGGAAAATGGCGTTATGCTCACTGTCGACGGGGAGCAGGGTCGCGCCCGAATGGGCGGCCGCGTCCATCATCAGCGCGCCCGCCGACACCAGCGATTCCTTGTTGGCGAGCGCGACCGTGCCGCCCGCCCTCAGCGCCGCCATGGTCGGGCGCAGGCCCGCGCAGCCGACGATCGCGGCCATGCTCCAGTCGGCGCCCGCCTGCGCGGCGTCGACCAGCGCCTGCTCGCCGGCGGCGGCCTCCACGCCCGATCCGCGCAGCGCATCCTTCAGCGCCTCATAGCGCGCCTCGTTGCCGATGACGGCAAGGCGCGCGCCGCACTGGCGGGCGGCGGCGGCGAGGCCCTCGACATCGCCATGGGCGGTGAGCGCCACCACCTCGTAACGATCGGGCTCGCGCTGGATCAGGTCCAGCGTAGACATGCCGACCGATCCGGTGGCGCCGAAGATGGAGATTTTGCGCATCAGGGCAGCACCAGCAGCAAATAGGCGAGCGCGGCGAGCGGCGCGGCGGCGACCACGCCGTCCAGCCGATCCATGACGCCGCCATGGCCGGGGAGCAGCGTGCCGCTGTCCTTCACGCCCGCGCGCCGCTTCATATGGCTTTCCAGCAGGTCACCCAGCTGCGCCGCCACCGCCAGCAGCCCGCTCGCGGCCGCCAGCTGGATCGGCAGGCCGGCGAAACGGTGGAGCAGGAAGCCCAGGACCAGCGCCGCCAGCACGCCCCCGGCCAGCCCCGCCCAGGTCTTGGACGGGCTGACACGCGGCGCGAGCTTGGGTCCGCCGATCGCGCGGCCGGCGAAATAGGCGCCGACATCGGTCGCCCACACCAGCGAGAGCGCCCAGAAGGCGAGCAGCAGGCCAGAGGTGCCCGGCGGCGTCTGCTGGCGCAGGAAAATCAGC
>DATEJA010000089.1:0-26888 GCA_035278405.1 Sphingobium sp.
CCGGAGACGCGGGCTATCGCGCCCTCACCGACCAGAAGGTGAAGGACGATCTCGCCCGCCAGGCGGTGCGCGCGCTGCGCCAACTGCATGAGGTCGACGCCGCCAGCCTCGACCTGCCCCGCTTCGGCGGCCACCGCACGATCCGGGAGGCGGTGAAGGCGGAACTGGACATCTGGCACGCCATGTATCGCGAAACCGGCCGCGACGATCCGCTGATCGACTTCGGCCGGCTGTGGCTGGAGCAAGCCATGCCTGCCGAAAACGGCCCCGCCGTCCTCGTCCATGGCGATGCCGGCCCCGGCAATTTCATGTTCGAAGGCGGACATCTCACCCGCCTCATCGACTGGGAACTCTCCCATCTCGGCGACCCGATGGAGGATCTGGCCTGGTTCTCGCTGCGTTCCGTGCTGGAGCCCGTGCCCGATTTCCCCGCCTGCATCCGCGAATATGCGCAGGCGAGCGGCACGCCCGTCGACCTCGACCGGGTGCGCTATCACCGCGCCTTCGTGTCCTGGCGCATCTGCATCATCCGCCATTGCAATGCCAGCGGCCGGGCGGGCGCTTCGATCATCTCCCGCGCGCTCAACCGCCGGCTGTTGATGGAAGCGATCGACGCCGTTGAAGGCCATGACGGCACCCCCATGGAACCCATGGCAACGCCGCCCGGCGAATATGACCGCCTGTTCGCCCAGGTGCTGGAGGATATCCGCACCGTCATCCTGCCGGGCTGCGCTGAAGACGCAGCGGCGCTCAAGGCCAAGGACGCCGCCAAGGCGATCAAGTTCATGCGCCAGCTCTACAATATCGGCCAAGACGTCGATGAGCGAGAACTGGCGGCGCTGGCGGACCTGCTCGGTGCCACCCCGCCCTCCGTCGCCGCAGGCCGCTCCGCCCTCGCCACGGCGATCCGCCACGGAGCGATCGACCTCGCCCGGCTGCTCCCCTATTTCCGCATGTCGGCCGCGCTCGAAACGCAGCTCGCCTCCGACACGATGGGCGCGCTCGCCAGCCGCCATTTCCCCCCTCTGACCGATTGAGAGAGCAGATGACCCAATCGCCTTTCGGCCCCAAGGATGATCGCCTTCACACCGACAAGATGAGCGACCGCTGGTGGGAAACGGAAACCGCCTGGTTTTCCTTCTGCGTGCCCGAACGGAAGCTGGGCGGCTGGCTCTACGCCCATATCCGCCCCAATATCGGCACCGTCGCGGGCGGCGCATGGGTTTGGGACGACAGCGCCCATCTGCCCTGGGAAGTGCTCTATTCGGCCAATTACACCGCGCTGCGCCTGCGCGCCGGCATGGACCTTGACGATTGCGTGCTACCCAATGGCGTCGGCATCAAGGTGACGGAGCCGCTGACGCGCTATGACCTCAGCTACCAGGATGGCGACCGCATCGACATCGCGCTGACCTATGATGCGGTCATGCCGCCGCGCCCTTTGCGCGGCAAGGATTCCGTCTTCGGCAATCTCAACCATTTCGACCAGTTCGGCCGGGTGACGGGCAGGCTGCGGCTGCTTGGGGAGGAGATTGCGGTCGACTGCCTCGCCATGCGCGACCGCAGCTGGGGGCCGCGCCCGGAACATCGGCCCAAGACCAGCGCCTATGTCACCGGCATCGCCTCGCCCGACCATGGCTTCCTGGCCGTCACCAGCGCCGATGGAACGAAAGAGGCGATCAGCTATGGCTTCCTGACGCGCGACGGCAAGACCTGCGACCTTGTCGGCGGCACGCGCAAGACCCGGCGCTGCCCGATCAATGGCTGGGCGGAGGAGATTGTCGTCGAAGCGGTGGACGAGGATGGCCGGGTGCTGCGCGCCACCGGCCGGCGCCTCAGCGGCATCATCATCAACCGCCACAGTTTCATCGACAGCAACGGCCTCATCGAATGGAACATTGACGGCGATGTCGGCCATGGCGAAGATCAGGACCTGTGGCTGGTCCATGACTGGGCCGACGACCGGCGCAGGGCGCGCCAATGAACTGAAGGCGGCCCACGCTCCATCGGGAGAGAAAGATGGCGGTTCGGATCAACACGGTCGACGGCCCGATCGAACTCGATCGGCTGGGCCGGACGCTGATGCACGAACATCTGCTGATCGCGCTGCCGGGATGGGACAGCGACAGCCTGGCGCGCGGCCCGGACCGCCGCGACATGGTCGCGCGCTGCGTCGACATGATCCAGGAATTGCAGGATCACGGTTTCCGCAGCCTGCTGGACCCCTGCCCGAACGATATCGGCCGCGACGTCGACCTGATGGGTGAAGTGGCGGCACGCACCGGCTTCAACATCCTGTTCGCGACCGGCCTCTATGACGAAGCGATGGGGGGCGCCTATTGGCGGATCAAGGCGGCCCGCGACCCGGATGCCGAAAAATACATCACCGAAATGTATGTCCGGGAAATCGAACAGGGCGTCGGCGCGGCGGGCAGCAAGCCCGCCGTCATCAAGCTCGCCACAGGCAAGGCGCCCTTTTCCCCTTTTGAAAATATGGCGATCCGGGCGGCCGCCGCCGCGTCACGGCTGACCGGCACGCCCATCACAACCCATACGGCCGGCATCGACGGCGACCTGCAACTGCGCATGCTGACCGCGCTGGGCGTGCCGGCGCACAGGATCATCATCGGCCATTGCTGCGGATCGAACGACCAGGACTATCATGCCCATATCTGTGACCAGGGCGCCTATATCGGTTTCGACAGGTTCGGTCTGGCGCAGTTCAACAGCGATGAAAAGCGCGCGGAAAATCTCGCCTTCCTGCTGCGGCAGGGGCGGGCGCAGCATGCCATCGTGTCGCACGACTGCACCTTCAACCTCCGACCGACCGACCTGCGACCAGTGGTGCCGCCAATGCACTTCACCCGGAACATCGCTCCGATCCTGAAGCAGGGCGGGATAGACGACGCCTGCATCGATTCCGTGCTGACCGCCAACCCGCGCCGCTATTTCGAAGGACGCGCCGCGCCGGTGACGATCTGAGCCGATCGGAAAATATGCCCATCGGTCTGTTATATGAATTGCGTTCCTATATCGGAATGATATGCTGCTCTCGACCGCGGCCAGGAGCATGAGTGCCGCTGCCGCCGGGCTGACCTCCGTGCCGCCTGCTCATCATGATGGAGTTCCACCTTGTTCGATGTCGAAGCCTTTCCGCGCGGCCAGACGGCCATCGTCAGCGCCGCCACCTTCGGCATGGGCGAAGCGCCGGGCTATTCGTCGCTGGACCTGGCCGCGCGCGCGGCGGTGGACGCGGTGGCGGCGGCGGGACTGACGCTGGCGGACATCGACGCGACCTTCACCGCCTTGCCGTCCGACATGTTCGGCCTGGCCGCGCCGGAATATCTCGGCATCCGTCCGCGCATCGCCAGCGGCAATCGGCCCGGCGGCTCATCCTTCATGATCCATGTCGTGCAGGCCGCCCATGCGCTGGCGGCCGGGGCCTGCGACGCCGCGCTGATCCTGTATGGCAGCAACCAGCGGACCGGCGCGGGCAAGCTGGTCGCGACCCCGCGCTCGGCGCCCTATGAAACGCCCTACAAGCCGCTTTATCCGGTTTCCAGCTATGCGCTGGCGGCGGCGCGGCATTGCCATGAATATGGCACGACGCGCCGGCAACTGGCCGAAGTCGCGGTTGCGGCGCGCGGCTGGGCGAACCTCAATCCCGAAGCTTTCGCGCGCGGGCCGCTGACGATCGAGGATTGCCTGTCGGCGCGCATGGTGTCCGATCCGCTGTCCACCCGCGACTGCTGCCTTGTCACCGACGGCGCGGCGGCGATCGTCATGACGCGGGCCGATCGCGCGCGGGACCTGGCGGCGCGGCCCGCCTATGTGCTGGGCGGCGCGGCGGCATCCTGGCATAATGAGATCAGCTCCATGCCCGATCTGACCACCACGGCGGCGAAGGAATCGGGCGCGCGCGCCTTTGCCCAATCAGGCTATGGCCCGGGCGACATGAACGTGGTCCAGCTCTATGACGCCTTCACCATCAACACGATCCTGTTTCTGGAGGATCTGGGCTTCTGTCCGAAGGGAGAGGGCGGCCGCTTTGTCGAGGGCGGCGCGATCGCGCCCGGCGGACGGCTGGCCGTGAACACCAATGGCGGCGGCCTGTCCTGCGTCCATCCGGGCATGTATGGCCTCTTCGCCATCGCCGAATGTGTGCGCCAGTTGCAGGGGACGGCGGGCGAACGGCAGCAGGCCGGCGTCCATCTGGGGGTCGCGCATGGCAATGGGCTGGTGCTGTCCAGCCAGGCGACGATCATTCTGGGCACGGCCGACACGCTGTAAGGGAGCAGGCAATGGACATTCATCCCGAGGCCGAATTTCGCCGGTTCCTGGCGGAGGGCCGCTTCATGTTGCAGCGGAGCGCGTCGAGCGGTCGCCATATCTTCTATCCCCGTGTCGCCGAGCCGGGGACCGGGGCGACCGATCTGGAATGGGTCCCGGCATCGGGCGATGGCGTCGTCTATTCCTGCACCACGGTGCGCAAGCGGGAGCCGGGCGCATCCTATAATGTGTCGATCATCGAACTGGCTGAAGGGCCCCGCATGATGAGCCGGGTGGAGGGCGTGCCTCCCGAGGATGTTGCGATCGGCATGGCGGTAAGGGCAAGGCTGATCGAGGAAGATGGTGCGCCCTTGCTGGTTTTCGAACCGCGTTCGGATGGTTAAGAGGGCGTCCAGAATCGCGTCACGGGAGAGAGCGCAGATGGAAAAGAGCATTTTTTTCTTCAGGCGGAAGCCGGATCGGACGCCTGCCAATTTCGCTCATCATTATATCACCAATCATGCGCCCTTGGGGAAGCGGCTGACCCGGTGCCTGCGCGGCTATACCGTCAATATCGTCGATACGGACGGATTTCCCGCCGCCGTCACCGAACATTGGGTGCCAGCGGTTATGGACATTCTCACGCCCTCGATTGCCTATGCGTCCGACGAAGATTTCATGACGGTGGTCGAGGATGACCAGACCCTCTTCAGCGGTTTCGACCTCTATGTCGTCGCGCAGGAGCGCGTCGTCCTTCCCGGCGACATCGACGCGCCGCTGGAGCAGCGGACGCCGGGGGTGAAGCTGATCTCAACCCATGCCGACGCGGACAACCCGCCGCCGCCGCCCGCCGGCGCCTGGCGGGTCGTCGACAATCTCGTCAGCCACAAGCTGGTCATGACCGACAGCCATGCCTGGGAAGTCGCCGATGCGGGCTTCCAGATCCTCCGCATGGCCTGGTACGCCACGGCGCAGGATGTCGGCGCGGATGCGGCGGGCGCGCTCAAGACCGCAGAATATCGCTTCATCGCCGCGCCGTCCTGGGATGCTGCCTAGCCTGGCGTGGGACGACTTCAGTGCGATCCGTTCGCTTCGAGCGAAGGCGAAAAGTCATCATGCTCCATGACGTTGCCCGAGCGCGTCAGCCCGGATAGCCCATGATCTTCGAAATGCGCGCGGCGGTTTCCCGGGCGAGGCTGCACAGTTCCTCGACCCGCACTTCGATGCGGGACGTGGGCGCGGCCAGGACCAGGCTGGCGATCAGTTCCCCCGTCTCGCCGAAGATGGGGGCGCCAAATCCGGTGACCCCGTCGGTCGACTGGTTCTGGGTGACCGCCACGCCCCGGTCGCGCGCCTGGTCGATCGCCTGCTTCAGGTCCTTCTTGCTGGCGATACCCGATTTCGTCAGCGGCTCGACCTTGACCGACTTCAGATAGGCGTCGGACTGGTCGCTGTCGCCGAAGGCCAGGATCACATGGCCGCTCGCCGACGCGTAGAGCGGGCGCCGGTCGCCGATCTTGGCGGAAAAGCGCAGGGCGTTGGGGGACTCGATCTTGTCGACATAGACGCTCGACTGGCCGTCCTCCGACGGCATGCCGATGACCGCCGTCTCGCCCGTCTTCGCCACGATCTCCCGCAAGACCGGCCGCGCCACTTCGGGGAAGTTGCGGTTGGCCAGGATGCGGCTCGCCAGGCCGAAGGCCGCGCCGTCCAGCTTGTAGGTGCCGCCCACCGCCTGGATATGGCCGGTCTCCATCAGCGCGCGCAGCAGCACCAGCAGGCTGCTCTTGGGGCAATTCAATTCTCGCCCCAGCGACGAAAGCGACCATTCCTGCGCCTCGTCGCTCAGCTTGTCGAGGATCTGGAGGATGCGGACGGCGGACCGGGGGCTTTCGCGATGGGAGGCTGACTGGGCCAATGTGTTATCCTGATATGTGAACGATATTCGACTTGATAAACGACCGCGCTATTGCTAGTGCGGTCATATATCGGAACAGGGTATAGGAAAACATCGCGCCGTGAAAGGCTCGACTTCGTCCCACCCTCCGGCCCATCCTTTTGGGAGCGCCATCTTTTGGCTGATTCATTCATGCTTTTTGAACGGCGGGCCAGCATGGCTGTCCTCACCATCAATCGCCCGGAGCGGCGCAACGCCCTCAACGAAGCCGTCGCCGACGCTCTGATCGCGGCGATCGACCGCGCCGAAGCAGACCCGTCCTGCCGCTCGATCATCTTGACGGGAGCGGGCGACCGCGCCTTCTGCGCCGGCGGCGACCTCAGCGCGGACAAGAGCGGGACGCCGTTTGACGTCGATTTCTCCAATCCGCGCAATTTCGTGGTCAAACTTCTCAAGCGGATGAACGACTGCCGCCTGCCGATCATCGCGCGGGTCAACGGCCATGCGCTGGCCGGCGGCTTTGGCTTGCTCTGCGCCTGCGACATGGCGGTGGCGGTCGATACCGCGCGTTTCGGCACGCCGGAAAGCCGCATCGGCATTTTCCCGATGATGATCCTGCCGCACATGATGCGCGTCATCCCGCAGCGCCATCTGATGGAAATGTGCGTGACCGGGGAGCAGTTCGACGCGGAACGGGCGCGGGAATATGGCATCGTCAATCATGTCGTGCCTGCCGCCGAACTGGACGCCAAGGTCGCGTGGCTGGCCGACCGGGTTGCTCGCAGCTCGCCAACGGGGATCCGGATCGGCAAGATCGCGCTGTCGGCTATGCGGGACATGACCATGGACCAGGCGCTGGAATATGCGCAGGCGATGTTGCAGGTGATGACCAGCACCGGCGACGCGACCGAGGGGTTCCGGTCTTTCCAGGAAAAGCGGCAGCCGAGCTGGTACGCGGCGCCGGAAGGCTGAAGGAGCCGGCCCCGCCCGCTTCAGCGCTGGGTGAGGGCGATGATCGCCTTGTGCCGCGCGATGATCCGTTCGGACTGGCGCAGATGGGGGATGTCGATCATCTCGCCGTCGATGCCGATGACGCCCATGCCGGGATTGGCGGCGAAGGTGTCGATGATCTTCGTCGCCCATTGCACCGCCTTTTCGGACGGGGTGAAGACGTCGTTGATGATGTCGACCTGATTGGGATGGATGGCGATCCTGCCCGTGAACCCGTCGCGGCGGGCGCGCAGGCAGTCGGCGCGGAAGCCGTCTATGTCGCCATAATTGGTGTAGGCGGTTTCGATGGGATCGGTGCCCGCCGCGACGGCGGTGAGCAGGGCCATGGAGCGGGCCATGACATAGGGGGCGGTGTAGCTGCCGCTTTCGTCATGATTGGCCTCCGCGCCGATGTCGGCGGCGAGATCCTCGCCGCCCCAGGTGAGGCCGCTCATGCGGTCGGTGGAGCCGGGGATGGTGGGCAGGGCGAGGACGGCGGCGGCGCTTTCGGTGGCGACGGGGATCAGGCGGGTGCTGCCGGGCGCGATGCCGTTGGCGGCTTCATGCCGGGTGAGGCGCGCGCTGATGTCGGCCATGTCCTTGCCGCCCACCGCCTTGGGAATGAGGATGCCGTCGGGAAGGCCGGGCATGACGGCGTCCATGTCGAGATCGGTGAGGCCGGTGTCGAGCGAGTTGACGCGGACATAGAGGAGCGGGCGGCGCGCGCTGGGCTGGTGCTGGCGCAGGAAGGCGAGCGTCATGGCGCGGGCGGTGGGTTTTTCCGGGGGAGCGACCGAATCTTCCAGGTCGAGGATCAGAGCGTCGGCGTGGGATTGCAGGCTTTTTTCCTGTTTGCGGGCGCTGTCGCCGGGGACGAAGAGCAACGATCTCATGAATGAGTCCTTCAATTAAATCGGTTTTCGGGGCCTTTTGGTCACATATATATTCATTGTTCGCACTTGTAAACGAGTGGACAGCTGGTTAGGCTGGCGTCCATGACCCAGTCGAGCCTTCCGCCCTATGCGCTGCCGCCTGAAAATCAGCGGGTTCTGCTGACCCGCAGGCCGACGGGGATTCCGCAGGCGGCGGACTTCGCGCTGGCGGGCGAGGCGGTGCCGCAGCCGGGCGAGGGCGAGTTTCTGGTCCGCAATCTTTATCTGTCGGTCGATCCGGCGCAGCGCGGATGGGCGGCGGATGTCGCCAATTATGCCAGTCCGGTGCCGATTGGCGGCGTTATGCGCGCGTTGGCGGTGGGCGTGGTGCAGGCGAGCCGGTGCGAAAGCGTCGTGGAAGGGGATGTGCTTTACGGCTGGTTCGGCTGGCAGCTTTATTGCGTCGCCAACCCCGACGCGATCCTGCTGAAGGCCGAGCATGAGGTGCCGGTCACGGCCTGCCTCGGCCTGCTGGGCATCAACGGGCTGACGGCTTTCCTGGCGCTGCACGATATCGGGCGGCCGAGGGACGGCGATACGCTGATCGTTTCCACAGCTGGGGGCGCGGTCGGCGGCTTTGTCGGCCAGATCGCCAAGCTGCGCGGGTGCCGCACGGTCGGGCTGACCGGCAGCGCGGACAAGGTCGCGCGCTGCCGCCAGTCCTACGGCTATGATGTGGCGATCAACTACAAGAACCCCGACTGGCAGGCACAGCTGGACAGCGCGCTGCCCGAAGGCGCGAACATCTATTTCGACAATGCCGGGGGCGCGATACTGGACAGCGTGCTGCGGCGCATGGCCGTGGGCGGGCGCATCGTCCAGTGCGGCACCGCGTCGGTCGCCAGCTGGGACCCCGCGCCGCAGGGGCCGCGCAACGAGCGCGAGATATTGACGCGCAGGCTGCAATGGGGCGGCTTCGTCATCTTCGACCATCGCGAGCGCTTCGCTGAGGCGGCGGCGCAACTGGCGCAATGGCAGCGGGACGGCGCAATCCGTTATGACGAGGATATCACGACCGGCCTGCCATCCGCGCCGGGCGCCATCGCCTCTCTTTATGCAGGCGCCAACCGGGGCAAGCGCATCATAGATGTCACCGGCGGATGAAAGGCACAGGAAAGAAACATGCAGATCGTTGAACCGCACCGGCTGGACCTGTCGCAGTTCGTGAGGCGGGGCGACACGGTGGTGTGGGGCCAAGCCTGCGCCGAGCCGCAGAGCCTGACCGAGGCGCTGGTCGAGCAGCGCGCGCGGATCGGGCGGTTCCGCGCGCTGATCGGCGCGAATTTCTCCAAGACCTTTGCCGCCGACCATGCCGACCATATCGACTTTGTCGGCACGGGCGCGGTGGGCAATGTCCGGCATCTGGCGAAGGCAGGGGTGGTCGACATCGTGCCGTTCCACATCACCAGCTGCGACCGGGCGATAGATAATGGCTGGCTGCGCTGCGACGTGGTGCTGATCCAGCTGTCGCCGCCCGACGAGCAGGGCCGCTACAGCGTGGGCCTGACCAGCGACTGGATCAGGACCGCCGTGCGCCATGCGCGGGTCGTGATAGCCGAGGTCAATGCGCAGGTGCCGCAGACCCGTTGCAGCGAGCCGCTGACCGACGCGGATATCCATGTGCGGGTCGATACGGACCGGCCGCCGCTGGAGGTCGGGTCGGCGGTTCCGGGCGAAACCGACATGGCGATCGCGCGCCACGCGCTGGAATATATCCCCGACCGGGCGGTGGTGCAGGTGGGGATCGGATCGGTGCCCGACGCGCTGGTGCCGATGCTGAAGGATCACAAGGACCTGGGCATCCATTCGGGCATGATCGGCGACAGCGTCGTCGACCTGATCCAGGCGGGCGTGGTGACGAACGCGCACAAGGACATCGACCGGGGCGTGACGATCACCGGCGCGCTGCTGGGCACGCGCAAGCTGTATGATTTCTGCCATCGCAACCCGGCGGTGAAGCTGGCCCCGGTGTCGCACACGCATGATATTCGCGTGGTCGGCGCGCTGTCCAACTTCATTTCGCTCAATTCCGCGGTGGAGGTGGACCTGTCCGGACAGGTCAATGCCGAGGCGATCGGGCGGAATTTCCTGGGCGCGGTGGGCGGCCAGCTGGATTATGGCAGGGCTGCGGCGCTCTCGCCCGGCGGACGGTCGATCATCGCGCTGCCGAGCGTGACGGCGGATGGGCGCAGCAGGATCGTCGCGGGGCTGAACGGGCCGGTGACGACGCCGCGCAGCGACGCGGATTTGATCATCACCGAATATGGCGTGGCGGAATTGCGCGCCAAGCCGTTCGGCGAGCGGATCAGGGCGCTGATCGCGATTGCGCATCCGTCGCACAGGGAGGCGCTGGAGCGGGAGGCGTTCGTGGCCGGGGCGATGCGGGGGTGATGAATTGGTCTAGCCGCTTCCTTCACGTCACTCCGGGCCTGACCCGGGGTCCCGCTTTCTTCGGGTCGTCCGGGCTGAAAGAAAAAGCGGGATCCCGGGTCGAGCCCGGGATGACGTTAATTGATGGGGATATGTCGATTATCCTGTCCAAGGCGAGTGAATATGGGTCCCTTTCATAACATCAGGATCATTGAGCTGGGGCGTGTCTATGCCGCGCCCTTGGCGACGCAGTTGCTGGCCGATCTGGGCGCGGAGGTCATCAAGATCGAGGACCCGCGCGGCGGCGACATGATGCGGGCGGGTGGACCGGGATTTGTGAAGGACGCGGCCGGCGGGCAGTCGGACAGCGGCAAGTTCCAGGCGCTCAATCGCAACAAAAGGTCGATCACGGTCGACATCACCAAGCCGGAAGGGCAGGCGATCGTGCGCGGGCTGGCGGCCGGGGCGGATGTGTTCGTCGAAAATTACAAGGTGGGCGACCTGGCGCGGCGCGGGCTGGACTATGCCGCGATCAAGGCGATCAACCCGGCCATCATCTATGGGTCGATCACCGGATTTGGGCAGACCGGCCCCTATCGCGAGCGGGCGGGGCTGGACCCGGTGGCGCAGGCGATGAGCGGCTTCATGAGCCTGAATGGCATGGCGGACGGGCCGCCGGTGCGCGCCACGGTCAATGTCATGGACTTTGCGACCGGGGCGCTGGCGGCGCTGGGCATCGTGACCGCCCTTTATCATCGGCGCGAGACGGGCGAGGGCCAGCATATCGACCTGTCGCTGGTCGACAGCGGACTGTCCATGATGGCGTTTTCCCTGATCCCGGCGCTGCTGGAGGGAAAGCAGCCGCCGCGCACCGGATCGCGCAGCGTGCATTGGGTGCCGAGCGGCGTGTTCGATTGCGCGGATGGACAGGTCTATCTGGTGTCGGGGCCGGACCGGGATTTCGTGCGCTTCTGCGAGGCGATCGGCAGGCCGGAACTGGCCCATGAGGAACGCTTCGCCACCCGCGCCGAGCGCGACCGGCATGAAGAGGAATTGGTGGCGATCATCAGCCCGCTGCTGAAAGAGCGGACGGCGCAGGCGTGGGTGGAAAGGCTGGGGGCCGCCGGGCTGGTCGCCGCGCCGGTCTATGAATTTGCCGACATTCCCAATGACCCGCAAATCCAGGCGCGTGGGGCGATACAGGAGCTGCCTCATCCAGCCGGCGGCACGACGCCGACCATCGCCCATCCGATCCGTTTTTCCGGGATTGCGCCGCGCGACCATGTGGCCGCGCCGCTGCTGGGGCAGCATACGGACGAGGTTCTGGCGCAGCTGCTGGGCTATGGCGAGGGCGATATCGCGGCGTTGCGGGCGGCCGGGACGATCCTGTGAGCGGGTGAATGATGGGCGCAAAGAATCGCTTGCCTTCGGCTGTCCATTGTTCAATTATATGCACATCATTTACAAATGAGTTCGATGGCCAAGCGGCTGCAAGGGAGATGGGGAGTGGGTGAGGTTTCGGCGGCGCCGGTGATTGCGACGCGGGAGGACGGGCTGGCCGTCCTGACGCTCAATGTGCCTGCGCGCAGGAACGCCATCTCCACGGAGATGCGGATCGCGCTGCGCGAGGCGTTGCGCGATGCGCTGGCCGACGAAGGATGCCGCGCCATCGTGCTGACCGGGGCGGAGGGTGTGTTCTCCTCCGGCGCGGACGTGGACCAGATGCAGAGCGGCGACGCCATCGACATGGACCGGGTGCGGATGCGCTATCTGGTGCTGCACGACGCGATCAAGCTGATGGTGGAGGGCGGCAAGCCCATCGTCGCGGCGGTGGAGGGCTTTGCCATGGGGGCTGGCCTCTCGCTGGCCTGCGCGAGCGATTTCATGGTGGTGGCCCAGGGCGCCAAGCTGGGCGCGGCCTTTGGCCGGGTCGGGCTGATCGGCGATTGCGGGCTGCTGTGGACGCTGCCCAAGCGGATCGGCGAGGCGCGGACGAAGGATTTCATGTTCGGCGGCCGGACGCTGACCGGCGTGGAGGCGTTTGACCTGGGCATGGCAGACCAGCTGGTCGGGCAGGGCGAGGCGCTGGCGGCGGCGAAGGAACGCGCGCGCAGCTATGCCGCCGTCGGGCCGCTGACCATCGCCGAGACGAAGACATTGCTGGCGACGCCTTTTTCATCGCTCTCTGCCTTTCTGGCGGCGGAAAGCGGGGCGCAGGACCGGATGGTCCAGTCGGCAGATCATGAAGAGGGACGGCGGGCCTTTGCGGAAAAGCGCCCGCCCCGTTTCCGGGGGCGCTGATCGCGCCGCCCGACGCAAGGAGCAGCGAAGTGGACAAGTTGAGCAATCTGGACGGCAAGCGGGTCATCGTGACCGGCGCGGCGCAGGGCATCGGCCTTGCCATCGCGCGGCAGGCGCTGGAGCTGGGCGCGCGGGTGGTGGCGGTCGACCTGAATGAAGAGGGGCTGTCGGCGATCGAAGGCGATGCGGGCAGCATCCTGCGGATTGCGGGCGACGTGTCGGATCATGGCTTTGCCGGCCGCGTGGTCGAGCAGGCGGTAGCAGCCTGGGGCGGGGTCGATTGCCTTGCCAACAATGCCGGCGTGTCGCGGCCCGCGATGATCGAGAAGATGAGCGTCGAACAGTGGCAGAAGGTCATGGACGTGAACCTGACCGGCTGTTTCCTGTTCCTCCAGGCGGTGGGCCGCCATCTGGTCGACCGGGCGCGGGCGGGCGAGCGGGGGCATGGCTCCATCGTCAACATCTCGTCGGACGCGGGCAAGCGCGGTTCCATCGGCCAGATCAACTATGCGACGGCCAAAGCCGGGCTGCTGGGCATGACGATGAGCGCGGCGCGGGAATGGGCCAGGCATGAGATCCGCGTCAATGCGGTCTGCTTCGGCGTCGTGGAAACGCCGATGACCGACGTGGTGCGCGGCGAGAAATTCCGCGACGGCATTTTGGCGCAGATCCCGATGGGCCGCTGGTCCCAGCCCGAAGAAGCGTCTTCGGCGGTCTGCTATCTCTTTTCCCAGGGCGCGTCCTACATCACCGGGCAGAGTATCTCGGTGAATGGCGGCTATCATATCGCGATCTGACGGCCATGCTGGACTATGATGCCGTCAAGGGATTTGAATTCCGCAAGGACCCGACGCGCTATGGGTCGAGGGACGCGATCCTCTATGCGCTGGCGCTGGGCTATGGCGAGGACCCGCTGGACGAGCGGCAGCTGCGCTATGTGACCGAGGAGGAGCAGCGCGTCGCGCCGACCATGCCGGTGGTGTTCTGCCATCCGGGGATGTGGATCAAGGAACCGCGGCTGGGGCTGGATTGGCGCAGGTTCGTGCATATGGGGCAGCGGCTGACGCTGGAAGCGCCGCTGGCGAGCGAAGGGGCGATCGTCAGCCATACCTATAATGCCGTGGTCGCCGACCGGGGCGAAGGCCGGGGCGCGGTGATCGTGCAGCGGCGGGAAATGTCCGACGCGGCGAGCGGGCAACGGGTGGCGGTGATCGAGTCCACCTATCTGGCGCGGGGCGACGGCGGATTTTCGGGCGCGGACGGGCGCAGCGATCCGCTGCCGGAGGCGAGCGCGGCGGCGGTTCCGGCGGGGCCGACGCTGGTCATGGAGATGGCGACATCGCCGCAGGCGGCGCTGCTCTACCGGCTGAGCGGGGACATGAACCCGCTGCACAGCAGCCCGGCGGCGGCGAAGGCGGCGGGGTTCGACCGGCCGATCCTGCATGGCCTTTGCACTTTCGGCGTGGCGGCGCGGGCGGTGCTGGCGGCGTTCTGCGATTATGACGGGACGCGGCTGAAGGACATACAGGCGCGCTTTTCCGCGCCGGTGCTGCCGGGCGAGGCGATCCGCTTCGCGATGACGCCGGGCGAAGGCGGCGCGGTGCATTTCGAAGCGAGCGTGCCGGCGCGGGACGTGACAGTCCTCAAGGACGGTTTGGCAATCATCAGCTAAGGAGAGGCAAGATGTCTGATACAGGTTTCAAGATCGAGATACCCGAATTCAAGAAGCAGTTCCCCAGCAATGTCAGCATGACGGCGCAGGAGATGATCGACTTCAACCTGGAACATGGTCGCAAGTTCATGGAAGGCGACCTTCAGGGCATCATGGACGAGTCGATCATCGACGAGGCGGTGTGGGAATTCTACCCCAACCGTATTCGCGTGACCGGCAAGGAAGCGCTGCTGCGCTACCATGAACTCAACCGCAACATCGTCATCGAACAGGTCGACCCGCGCAAGTTCGGCGGCGACACGCGCGAATTCTATTCGACCACGACGAGCCAGAATCCCGACTGCCTGACGCACGAGTTCAGCTGCATGTTCACGCGCAAGGACGGCACCAGCTTTCGCGGCTATTGCATCGCCGTCATCCCCTACGCCAACGGCAAGATGGCGGGCGAGCGCATCTATATGGACCAGCAGATGGGCGACTGGTTCGAAGAGAGCCTGGACGCGGACTTCTTCAAGCTGCCCGGCGTCGAGCGGTTCTGAATCAGGCGAGGCGGGAAGGAAGGGCGATGGCGAGAGGCAAGGTCATCATCAGCTGCGCGGTGACGGGGGCGATCCATACGCCGTCCATGTCGCCGCACCTTCCCGTCACGGCGGAGGAGATCGCGGACGCGGCGATCGGCGCGGCGGAGGCGGGCGCGGCGATCGTCCACCTGCATGCGCGCAATCCCGTGGACGGGCGGCCGGACCAGGACCCGGCGCTGTTCGAACCCTTCCTGAAGGTCATCAAGCAGAGCTGCGACGCGGTGCTGAACCTGACCACCGGCGGCCATCCGTCGATGAGCGTCGCCGAACGCATCCGCCCGGCCGAACGGTTCGCGCCGGAGGTCGCATCGCTCAACATGGGGACGATGGGGTTCGGCCTGTTTCCGATGCTGGACCGCTACACGGACTGGAAGCATGACTGGGAACCCGCCGCGCTCGAAGCGTCGCGCGACCTGGTGTTCAGGAATACCTATGCCGACATCGAGCATCTGCTGACGACCCTGTCGCCGCTCGGCACGCGGTTCGAGTTCGAATGTTATGATACGAGCCACCTGTATAACCTTAAATATTTCCTCGACCGGGGATTGGTGAAGGCGCCGCTGTTCATCCAGACATGCTTTGGCATTTTGGGCGGCATCGGCAGCCATCCCGAAGATGTGATGCACATGAAGAGGACCGCCGACCGGCTGTTCGGCGATCAGTATGAATGGTCGGTGCTGGGCGCGGGCGCGCGGCAGATGAGCATTGTCGCGATGGCGGCGGCGGCGGGCGGCAATGTGCGCGTGGGCCTTGAGGATTCGCTGTGGGCGGGCAAGGGGCGGCTGGCGGAGAGCAACGCGCAGCAGGTCCGCATGGCGCGCGAGATCATCGAGAATATGGGGCTGGAAGTCGCGACCGCCGACGAGGCGCGGCAAATACTGGACCTGAAGGGCGGCGACCGGACCAACATCTGACCCGCCGTGCCGATGCTGGGGTGGCACCGATCCTTGGATAGGTTGATGCGCCCAAAAGAGCGTCAAATCCTGTAGATAGGCGATAAGGGCGCAGCCCCGGTCGCGACCGGAAAAGACGCTGACACATGGGATTGGAGCAAGGGATGCGGGGAGAAGCTGGATCGAAGGACCGTCGCATGCGGATGCTGCTGCCGGGGGCGGCGGCCATCCTGCTGGCCGGCGTCACCGTCGGCGCGCCCGCGCAAAATGCCGGCAAGCCGCCTTCGGTCGTCATGCCGTCCGTCTATGGGTCCAAATGCGCGGCCTGCCATGGCGCGACGATGCAGGGCGGCGGCGCCCCGGCGCTGAAGGGCGCGGCCTTCATGGCGAAATGGGGCGAGGCGGGCGAGGCGGCGCTGGCCGACTATATCGCCCGCGCCATGCCCCCCGGCGCGGCCGGCAGCATCGACGCGGTGATGGCGCAGCAATTTGCCGCCTATATCCTGCAGGAAAATGCCGGCGGCGGAAAGGCGGCGGAGGAAAGCGCGACGCCCGCCCTTCCCAAGGTGGAGGATGATATCTCGCGCGAGGCGGAAGCGCGGCTGAAGACGGTGGCGGACCGGGTCGGCCCGGTGACCGACGCGATGCTGCAGGCGGTGCCCAAGGATGACTGGCTGGCCTGGCGCGGCGGCGCGGCATCGCTGGGCTTCAGCGCGCTCACCCAGATCAACAAGGCCAATGTCGGCAAGCTGCGGCTGGTGTGGAGCAAGACGCTGGGGTCGGGCGGCAACGGCATCGCGCCGATCGCCCATGACGGCGTCCTGTTCCTGAGCGGCGGCGGCAAGATCAGCGCGATCGACGGCGTCAGCGGCGACACGATCTGGGAGCGGGAGGTCAAGGTCGCGCCGCGCGGGGTCAGCCAGCCGCGCGGCGTCGCGCTTTATGGCGACGCGCTCTATGCCGGCACGGTCGACAATCATGTCATGGCGCTGGACGCGCGCAGCGGCAGGCAGCTGTGGGACCAGGTGATCGGCGACCAGACCGTCCTGTCCGCCGCGCCGCTGGTGGCGAACGGCAAGGTTTTCCAGGGCGCGGCGGTCTGCTTCGGCAAGGGCATGCGCTGCTTCATGACCGCGCTCGACGCGAAGACCGGCAAGCAGTTGTGGCGTTTCGACACGATCCCCGCCGATGGCGCGCCCGGTTCGGAAAGCTGGGGCGGGGCGCCCGCGTCCGAGCGCGGCGGCGGCGGCGTCTGGGCGGGGCCGAGCTATGACTATGCCAGCAACCAACTGGTTTTCGGCACGGGCAACAGCTATGCCGTCAGCACGATGCTGAAGAAGGACCCGCGGAACCCGGTCCCGGCGCTCTATACCAACACGACGCTGAAGCTGGATGCGCGCACGGGCAAGCCCGTCTGGTATTATCAGCATGTAGCGGGCGATGTGTGGGACGAAGACTGGGCCTTTGAACGGATCATCGCCAACGACCCGCGCGGGGACGGCAAGCCGGTCGTGATGACCATGGGGAAGCTCGGCATATTGGATGCGCTCGATCTCAAGAGCGGCAAATATCTCTGGTCCTATGATGTCGGCATCCAGAATATCGTCAAGCATATCGACCCGCGCACCGGCGTGAAGACGATCGACACGGACAAGATCCCGGTGCAGGGCCGGGCGATCACCGCCTGCCCCTTTGCCGGCGGCGTCCGCAACTGGCCATCGGTCGCCTATGATCCGGGCAACAATCTGCTGTTCCTGCCGATATTGGACACATGCATGGAGGTCGCGATCGACCCCACGCTGGTCGAGCAATCGGCCTGGAAGGTGACGCCGCGCCCGGGCACCGGCAACCATTTCGGCCGGGTCGCGGCCATCGACCTGCGCAGCGGCAAGATGCTGTGGGACGTCGCGCGGCGGGCGCCGGGCGCGTCGGCGGTGCTGGCGACGGCGGGCGGGCTGCTGTTCGAAGGATCGCGCGACCGCTGGTTCCGCGCGCTCGACAGCGGCACCGGCGAGACGCTGTGGCAGGCGCGCCTCAGCGATACCCCCAACAGCTTCCCGATCACCTTCACGGCCGGGGGCAAGCAATATGTCGCGGTCGTGACCGGGGCCGGCACCTATCAGGACGGGTTCGTCAGCCATCTGACGCCGGAGATCGAGCCCTCGCTCGGTCGTCCGGCGCTTTGGGTCTTCGCGCTGGAATAGAAGCGGGAAGCGGCAGGCGGGCCGAACATGCGAAGTGGATCAGCATCATGCACAACAGGCGTCACCATATCTGGCCCGGCTCCAGGCCGCATCCCAGGAACCAATGGTATGTCGCGGCCTTCGACGATGAAGTGACGGACACGCCGCTGGCGCGGACCATCCTGGGCGACCAGATCGTCTTCTACCGCACGGACGAGGACGAGGTCGTCGCGCTGGCCGATTATTGCGCGCATCGCGCCATGGCGCTGTCGAAAGGCAAGCGGGTCGCCGGCGATCGGTTGCAATGCCCCTATCATGGGCTGGAGTTCGGCCGCGACGGGCTGTGCCGGCATGTGCCTTCGCAAACCATGGTGCCCAAGGACATGCGCGTTCGCGCCTATCCGCTGGCCAGGCGGTGGAAATGGCACTGGATCTGGATGGGCCATCCGGAGGAGGCCGACGAGGCCCTGATCCCCGACCATGCCGAATTTTCCTTCGCGCAGGACGACTTCTGGAAGGTCAAGCTGTGGCGGATGGAGATGGCCTGCAACGCGCAGCTGATCCAGGAAAATCTGCTGGACGTGTCGCACGTCACCTTCCTGCACGAAGGCGTCGTCGACAGCGGAAGCCTGGCGTCGATGCCGACGCGCACGAGCGTGGAGGGCAATGTCATCACGGCGTCGCGCCAATGGGACGATGTGATGACGGGCGCCTATGCCCAGACCTTCGGCATTGCGGACGGCACGCATGTGAACCGCACGAACATCAGCCGCACCTATGTGCCCAGCCTCAATATCTCGATCAACCGCTTCGCGCCGCTCGACGGTGACGAGCCGGAGAAGATATTGGTCGCGCCCATGGCGATCACGCCGGAGAGCGACACAAGCTGCCATTATTTCTTCGCGCTGGGCGCGAATTATGGGGACGAGCCCGAGGGCGAGATGCTGGCGCTGCGCGCGCAGGGGCTGTGGAATGTCGTGTTGGAGGACAAGGTGGCGGTGGAATATATCCAGCAGGCCTATCTGAAATTCGGGGCGGAAACACCGGACCATAGCCTGCGCGCGGATCAGGCGGCGCTGCATTATCGGCAGATCTTGACGCGGCTGGTGGAGGAGGAAGCCGGGCGGGGGTGACGGGGTGCGTTGGGTTCGCCGAGCCTGGGCGAGGGGGCTTTTTTGAAGGAGCGGGAGGGCTTCGACAGGCTCAGCCCCAACGGCGGGTGGGGAAGCCTGGGGTCCGCTCCGTTTCGGTTGAACCCGCGTGTTCCTGCGAAGGCAGGAACCCAGGCCTGCCGTCCGAACCGGGCTCCTGCCTTCGCAGGAGCACGGAGCGCCTTCTGGACCGGGCTCTCACGAGCTTCTTGTCTCGTTCGAGTGCCTTTGCAGGAGCGCGGCTTGCTTTCGCTTGTCAGGTCGGGCCTGATTACCGGCCCGCATCCTTCAGATAGGCGATGAGCGCGCGGCGGGACGCGGGGTCGGCCATGCCGCCATAGGGCATGCGGTTGCCCGGGACGGCGGCCTGGGGCTTGGTGAGGAAGGCGTCGAGCGTCTTGTCGTTCCACTGGATGGCGGCCGCCTTCATCGCCGGCGAATAGGCGAAGGCGGCGCGGGTTCCCGCCTTGGCGCCGACGATGCCGTTGAGATTGGGGCCGAGCTTGTTGGGTTGTCCCTTGGCGATCGTGTGGCAAACCGCGCAGGTGGTGAACAGGTCCTTGCCCCTGGCGGCGTCATCCGCCGGGGCGGCCATGGCGGCCCACGCGGGGAGGAGGCAGGCGGCGAGGAGGGGCAAGAGGCGCATGATAGGATCCTGTCTGATGATCGGGCTTAGCTGTTGGTCTTGGCGACGACGTCCTTCAGCCGGTCATAGCCGTGGACCGGGGCGGTGCCGTCCATGATGGCGTCCAGCACGGCATGGTCGGTCGAGCGGTCGGGAAGGACATAGTTCTGGATCGCCCAATAGGCTTCGATCAACCGCCGGATGCCCGCGACGAAGATGATCATGGACGTATATTCCACGGCGCCCTTGGTGCCCATGCGCGCCTCGATCGGCTCATAGAGCGCGCGGGTGAGGCGGCCGTGCATGGCCGCGTCGATATAGTCCACCAGCTGCCGGTCGTCGGGCGCAAGATCCTGGAGGCGGCCGTCGATCAGCGCCCTGATGTCCTGGGGGGCGATGCCGGACGCGACCGCGTCGGCGATCTGCAGGCCCTGGATCACCGTGCCCTGCAGGGCGGCGACGGCGAGGCGGATCCAGTCGCGTTCGCGCGCCGTGAAGCTGCCCCGGCTTTCCGCCGTGCCGAGATGGTCGGTGAGGCGGATCCATAATTCGGAGACTTCGGGCGACTGGAGGAAGCCGATATAGAGCGGCGACATCCGATAGTCCTTGCCGGCATTTTCCGGAGTGGACTCGAACCAGGTCTTCGACCGCTTCATGATATAGTCGAAGGCGTCCCGTTCCTTCTCGCTCAGACTGGCGCGATCGGGCAGGGGCAGGACGGAGGCGGCGATCTCGTCCAGCGTCAGGCCCGGAGGCGCGACCTGGCCCTGGCGGGCTTTGGGATCCAGATTGGCCACGGCATCTCCTCTCTTCATTCCGTGGGTGGAGGCAAAGGCGCCGCGCGCCACCTATCCACCGGCAGGCTGTCTAGTCCATGTTCCCATATGTGTCTATCTGTTACAAATAAAAACGACTTTGGTCGAAAGATAGGTGGAAGGGGGTGGGCCGGTCCTAGGCTTTGGGCAGGGGAAAAGGGCGCTCGTCCGTCCCCGAGGCATGGAGAGGGAGAGAGGATTGAAATCCTTCAGGATGCGCCATGTCGGCGCGCTGGTGGCGCCCTTCTGGCTGGTGGCAGCGTCGGGCGCGGCGGGGCCCAGGCTGCTGTGCGGGGTCGAGAATGTCGAGGATATGGTCGCGCTGCCCGACAGCCACTGGATCATCGGCAGCGGCATGGGCGACAGGATGTTTCAGCATGGCGGGCTGCACCTGATCGATGAAAGCCGCGATCGGGTGAGCAAGGCGGCGCTGACCCTGTCGGGCCCGCTGGTCGCGCGCGCGCCCTATGACCAGTGCCCCGGGCCGCCGGGCGATGCTTTTTCGGCGCAGGGGCTGGGGATCAGGCGCAATGGCGATGGCACGTCGACGCTCTATGTCGTCAATCATGGCGGGCGGGAGTCGATCGAGGTGTTTCGCGTGGCGAAGGGGCGTGCGGCGCCGCGCTTCGACTGGATCGGCTGCGTGCTGGCGCCCGCCAACAGCAACCCCAATGCCGTGTCGCCGCGCGCGGACGGCAGCTTCGTCATGTCGACGGCGATCGATGGCGAACTGCCGGTCGAAGTCGCCGATGGCGGGCTGCGGCTGAAGAAGGGGGTGAAGATGACCGACCTCAAGGGCGCGGTCTACCAATGGAGCCGCGCCGGGGGGTGGGCGAAGATTCCGGGCAGCGAACTGCCGCTCAACAATGGCGTCGAGCTGTCGAAGGACGGGAAATGGGTCTATGCCGTGTCCTGGCCGGACGCGAGCGTGACGCGGTTGCCGGTCGATCCGGCCGACGGCAAGGCGAGCAAGGTCAAGCTGGACTTCTATCCCGACAATATCCGCTGGACCTATGACGGCAGGATCGCCGCCGCCGGGCAGTTCAACACGACGCCCGAACGGGTCGATGCCTGCAACCGGACGAACGATCCGCATTGCGCGATCGACTATCGGGCGGCGGCGATCGACCCCCGGACGATGACGGCGAAGCGGCTCTACGAAGGCAAGGGCACGATCCGGTTCGGCATGGCGACGACCGCGCTCAGGACCAGCCATGGCCTGTGGCTGAGCGCGGCGCGGTCGCAATGCGTCGCCAAGGTTGTGGGGAAATAGCGATGGCGCTGGAGAGATTGAGGCTGGACGGGAAGGTCGCGATCATCACCGGCGGCGCGCGCGGCGTCGGGCTGGGCGTGGCGCGGGTGCTGGCAGAGGCCGGCGCGTCGGTCGTGCTGACCGGGCGGACGCAGAGCCATCTGGAGGAAGCCGCCAGCGGCCTGGAAGCCATCGGCGCGCGGGTCGTGACGGCCGTGGGCGATGTCACGAAAAGAGCCGACAACCAGCATGTCGTCGATGTCGCCCTGCGGGCGTTGGGGCGGATCGACATCCTTGTCAACAATGCGGGCGGGACGGACGGCGTCCGGCCTTTCCTCGAGATTGACGAGGCAAAGTTCGAGGGGGATTTCCGCCTGAACGTCCAGTCGGCCTTGCAGATGACGCAGCTGGCCGCGCCGCGCCTGATGCAGTCGGGCGAGGGGTCGGTGGTCAATATCTCCTCGCGCTCGGCGCAGCTCGGCAGTTGCGGCTTTACAAGCTACAGCGTGGTGAAGGCGGCGCTGGAGCGGCTGACCTGCATGATGGCGAAGGAACTGGCGCCCAAGGTCCGGGTGAACGCGATCTCGCTCGGCACGATGCGCACCGAAAGCTTCGAGCAGGTGCTGAAGATCTCGCCGGAGCTGAAGGAGAAGCTGACCAGCTTCATTCCGCTCAACCGGATCGGCGAGCCGGAGGATGTGGGGATGGCCGCCCTCTATCTCTGTTCCGCGCGATGCTATGCGACGGGGATGGTCATGCAGCTGGACGGCGGCGTGGACGCGCCGGTGCGGTAGGCGATGGAGGACGCGATGGCCGGCAGGAAAATCTATCGTGGCTGGTATATGGTCGCGATCGCGATCGTGGCGCAGATGCTCGTTTATGGGCTGGTCTTCGCCTGTTTCGGCCTGTTCGTGCTGCCGGTGTCGCGCGACTTGGGGCTGTCGCGGGCGGAGATGAACAGCGCGCTGGTGCTGCTGACGATCGGCGCCGGGCTGACCGCGCCGCTGGTCGGCAGCCTGATCGACAAGCTGTCGTTGCGGCTGGTGCTGCTGGCGTCGATGGCGTTTTTGAGCCTATGCCTCGCGCTGCTGGGGCTGTCGCACTCGCTATGGGTGAGCGGCTTCATCATGCTGCTGCCGCTGCCCTTCGCGGTGCAGGCGGCCGGTGTGCTGTCGATGAACGTGCTGCTGGTCCGCTGGTTCAGGCTGTTCCGCAGCCGGGCGATCGCGCTGGGCATGTTGGGCCTGTCGCTGGGCGGGATAGTGGTGCCGCCGCTGGTCGCGGCGTCGATCGAGGCGATGGGCTGGCGGCAGAGCTTGCTGCTGGCGTCGGGCACCCTGTTCGTCATCCTGATCCCGCTCTATCTGTTCGTGCGCGATCGTCCGGGGGAGAGCGACATGGAATCGCCGGATGCCGATCCGGCCCCGGAACCCCAGCCGGTCACGCCGGCGGGAAAGGCCGACATGCGCGCCATCCTGGCGTCGCCCGCTTTCTGGGTGATCGCGGTTGCGGCGGGGCTGGCGACGGCGGTGATGCAGGGGACGCAGGTCAGCCTGGTGCCGATGGCGATCGCCACCGGCCTGTCGACGATCCAGGCGTCGGCGCTGCTGTCCGCCTTCGGCGGCGGCGTGCTGGCGGGCATGGTCCTGGCGGCCTATGCCGGCGACCGGGTCGACCGGGTGATGCTGCTCTGCGGCCTCTATGTCCTGCTGGCGCTGATGAACGCGGCGCTGATGGTGACGCAATCCTATGCGGGGCTTATCGCCATAGCCGCCGGGCTGGGCCTGGCGGGCGCGGCGACCCCGATCTACCAGGCGCTGGCGGCGGACATGTTCGGCGCCGACGCCTTCGGCAAGGTGCGCGGCCTGCTGACGCCGATCGTCGCGCTGATGGTGGCGATGGCGGTGCGTTTCGGCGGGGAGGTCTATGACCGCATGGGCGGCTATGCGGTCATGCTCTCTGTCTTTGTCGCGGTGCCGATCCTGTCGGCCGTCCTCATCCGCGCGGTGCACGCTGCAGGAGCGGCTTCCTGCCTGCGCAGGAACAGGGCCTGATTTCTAACCCGCCGCGCCCCAGACGGCGCCGGCATCGCCCGTCTGCCAGAAGGTGGTTTCGCGATGTTCGTAGATGCGCCATCCGTCGGCCGTGCGGCGGGCGCGGCTGTCGTAGCGGCCACCCACGGTGAAGAAGGGGACTTCGCCCGAAAAATCGGCGCTACGCGGCCAGTGCTGGGCGAAGAGCAGGCAGGAATAGGCGGCGTCATCGCCGCGAATGTCGAAGGTGAAGTTGGTGAACTGGTGCGTGCAGCGCATCGGTTCCTGCATCTGCACCCAGAAGGTGGCAAATTCATCCCAGCCGCGCATCAACTCGCCCTGGCCGCCGATCGGGTCGTAGCGCCAGGTCGCGTCATCGGTGAAGCAGGAGCGCATGAGGTCGGTGTCATAAGTGTCGACCGCCCGGCCATAGCGGACCTTGAGGTCGTAAATCTGTTCCCGGTCGGTCAGTCCTGCGTCGCTCATGATAGGGCCTCTCCAGTGCCTGTCGAAAGATCGCGGCCGCCGGACTGTCGGAAACAGTCGGCGGCCGTTATCGCCGGTCGGGCAAATCTCTGCACAGATTGCCCGGCCGCCGACAGAAGGAATGTCAGTCGATGCGCGCCGTCACCTATCAGGCGGCCAGTGCGATCGGCACGCGGCGCAGCGCACGACGCTCGCCGGCGGGGAAATCATTGCGCGCATGCTGAAGGTGGAGATTGTCCCAGACGATGAGGTCGCCCGGTTCCCACTTGTGGACATAGTCGTCGCCACGGCTGTCGACATAGGCGAGCAGCTGGTCGAGCAGTTCGTCGCTTTCCTGCTTGCTGAGGCCGATGATGTCGGTGGTGAACAGGCGGCTGAGGAACAGCAGCGGCGTGCCGCTTTCGGGGTGATGCCAGACGAGCGGGTGGACATAGGTGTCGGCATTGTCGCTCAGATGTTCGGCATCGGGCCGCTTGTCGCCGCGATTGACGCTATAGTCGTAGACGTGGCGGGCCGACAGGTCCTTGATCCGGTCCTTGAGGTCGGCGGGCAGCGCCTGATAGGCGGCGGCCGCGTTGAAGAAGCGGGTTTCGCCGCCATGCTGGGGCGCTTCGATCGAATAGAGCGAGATGCCCTTCAGCGGCTTTTCCAGGAACATATGGTCGGAATGATAGAAAAGCTCGCCATTGGGCAGGCGGCCATCGGTGTGGACGTTGGAGATGTAGGTGAACTGCTTGCCATCCTTCATCAGCGCGTCGCCGCCCGAAATCGGGCCGATCGCCTTGACGACGTCCAGATGCTGTTCCTCGTTCACGTCGGCATTGCGGAAGAGGATGAAATGATGATTGTCGAACAGCAGCTTGACGGCTTCCTTGCCCTGCGCATCCAGGTGGCGCGGATCAAGGCCGATGATCTCGACGCCGAACGAGGATGAAAGCGGCTTTGCATGGATACTCATCGTCGGTCTCCCAAAAAGGATATTCAGTTGTTCGCGGCGTCGGAAAGGGACAGGCGCAGTTCGCGCTTGAGGATCTTTCCGGACGGATTTTTCGGCAGGCTGTCGACAAAGGCGACCTGCTTGGGGCGTTTGAACGGGGCCATGTCTTCGCACACGCCAAGAATGTCCTCGCTCGTCGCCGAACTGCCGGCCTTCAGCACGATCGCGGCGCAGACCCGTTCCACCCATTTGGGATCGGGAAGGCCGACGACGGCGACTTCGCCGACCGCCGGGTGGCGGTAGATGGCTTCTTCGACTTCGCGCGAGGCGACATTTTCGCCGCCGGAATTGATCATGTCCTTCTTCCGGTCGACGATGGTGATATAGCCCTGATCGTCCATGACGCCGAGGTCGCCGCTGTGGAACCAGCCGCCCTCGAACGCCGCCGCCGTCTTTTCCGGATCGCGATAATAGCGCATCAGTAGCTGGGGCGAGCGGTGGACGATTTCCCCCACCGCGCCCGGTTCGACGTCGCGCATGGCATCGTCGACCACGCGGGTTTCGACGAACAGGACGGGGCGGCCGGCGGAGGCGGGGCGCTGCTCATGCTCCTCGGGCCGCAGCGCGGTGGCGAGCGGGCCGATCTCCGTCTGGCCGTAATAGTTCCAGAAGCGCAGCCAGGGCAGCTGGTCGCGCATGCGGTGGATCACCTCGGTCGGCATGATCGAGGCGCCATAATAGCCCTTGCGCAGGGTCGAGAGCCGCTGGGGCGAGAAGGACGGGTGGCCGAGCAGGCCGATCCAGACCGTGGGCGGCGCGAAGAAGGATGTCGCGCCGTTCGCCTCTATGATGTCGAGGACTTCGCCGATGTCGACGCGGTCGAGGATGATGTTCTCGCTCCCCAGGAACAGGTAGGGGAGAAGGAAACAATGAAGCTGGGCGCAATGGTAGAGCGGCAAAGCGTGGACGACGACATCGCTTTGCAGATATTCGCCGACCGCGATGCAGCTGAGATATTGATGGACGAGGCCCTGGTCGGACAGCAGCGCGCCCTTGGGCGCGGACTCGGTGCCGCTGGTATAGGCGATCTGCGCGGGGCGCGGCAGTTCGGCCGGTTCGCGTTCCTCTTCGCGAAAGTCGAAGGGGGCGAAGTTTTCGGGCGCGCGCAGGGTGAGGCAGTCGATATGCGGCCCCGTTTCGGCGACCGCGCCCTGCGCCACCGACAGGAATTCCTCGTCGGAAAAGAGCAGGCGCGGCGCGCTGTGGTTCAGGATATAGGCGACTTCCTGCTCGCGCAGCATGAAGTTGATGGGCACATGGATGGCGCCCAGATATTGGACCGCTAGATAGCCGATCGCATAGGCGTCGCTGTTGCGGCCGAGGAAGGCGACGCGGTCGCCCGGATGAACGCCCTTGCGGGTCAGGTCATCGGCAAAGGCGACCGCCGCCGCCACCAGATCGGCATAGGTCCATGCGCGATCGGCAAAACGAATAGCCACCG